>CAMCYN010000280.1 GCA_945883955.1 Akkermansia muciniphila | reverse complement strand
CATGAGAAGTGGCTCGCCTGTCATGGTAATGATGAGGCGAAGATCAAGGGCGGGTTGGATATGCGCACGCCTGCAGCCACGCTCAAAGGTGGTGACAGCAAAAAGTCGGGGTTCATCGCTGGCAAGGCGGAGGAGAGTCCACTGTATCTCGCGGTGACACGGGGCCACGATGAGTGGGAGGCAATGCCCCCGAAAGAGGCGGACAAGCTGCAGCCGGAACAGATCGCATGGATCAAGGACTGGATCGCGGGCGGTGCGCCGTGGCCGGATGAGGACCGGCAAAAACAAATCGCCAAGCTAAATGAGGCGAAGTGGTCCTCGGAGGATGGCATCACGGTGAAGACGATGGGAGCCCTGTCGCCCGAGTGGGCGAATCGGAAATACAAGCCGGAGGGGCTGTGGGCCTATCAGCCTGTGGCGAAGCAGTATGACGGGAAGGCGCTGGATGACTTCATCACGGCGAGGATGCCGGCCGGCCTTGAGCCTGCACCTGCCGCCGATGCCCGCACTTTGATCCGCCGCGCCTCGTTTGACCTTATCGGGCTGCCTCCGACGCCCGAAGAGGCCGCGGCGTTTGGACGCGATTTCTCGAAGGATGCGAACGCAGCGGTGCAGGCACTCATCGACCATCTGCTCGATTCTCCGCACTACGGCGAGCGCATGGCGCAGCACTGGCTGGATGTCACCCGCTACGCCGATTCATCGGGCTTCTCTAATGACTACGAGCGTGGGAATGCCTGGCGCTATCGCGATTACGTGGTGCGCGCCTTCAACCGCGACAAGCCCTATGACCAGTTCGTCACGGAGCAGATCGCCGGCGATGAGATCGACGCAAACGACCCTGAGAAGATTATCGCCACGGGTTTCCTGCGCACGGGGCCTTGGGAACTGACCGGCATGGAGGTTGAGAAGATCGCCCGCCAGCGCTTTCTCGATGATGTGACCAACAGCGTGGGGGAGACCTTCCTCGCGCACTCGCTGCAGTGCGCCCGCTGCCACGATCATAAGTTCGATCCGGTGCCCACGCATGATTACTACTCGATTCAGGCGGTGTTTGCGACGACCCAGCTCTCGGAACGAGCCGCGCCATTTCTTCCGGACGAGAACACGCAGGGCTTCGAAGAGCGCGCCTATATCGAAAAGAGCCTCGCGGAATATGAATCCGTCCTCACGAAGCTGGACGGCGTGTTGCTGGAGAACGCTGCGCGCTGGTTCAAGGGCAACGGCAAGGATTCGGCCAAGTGGAATGCCGCCGTCGAGACCGCGCGAAATCCCGCGGCTTCCAAGCAAGCAACCGCAAGGAGATTCGGCAAGTATTCGGACCTGTTCACCGCCGCACGAAACGCGCTCACCAACGCCGGCACACCGGAAGGGGACTTCCCTCCGAAGCTTGTCGGATTCACGCCAGAACAGTTCGGCATGGAACGAGTGGCGCGAAAGGGATTGGAGCGACTCCGGTGGGAACTGGATCGCTATGAACCCTATGCCCTTGCGGTCTATGGCGGTCGCACCCGGCAATACAAAACCGTCTTCACTCCACTGCGCATGCCCCCCGACAGGATGAGCGCGGGCGAACTGGAGGAGACCTGCATCCTCACTGGTGGCGATCCCTTTGCCTCCGGCACCAAGGTGAAACCCGGCGTCCTCAGTCTACTTGGCTCCTTGCAAAAGACGCCTATCCCGGACGCCATCGAGGGCCGTCGCAAAGCCTTCGCAGAATGGGTCGCCAGCGGAGACAATCCGCTGACGTCTAGGGCAATTGTGAATCGAGTGTGGATGTGGCATTTCGGCCAACCGCTCGCGGGGAATCCGAACAACTTCGGCAGCACCGGCAAAAAGCCGACCCACCCCGAACTGCTGGACTGGCTCGCGGCGAAGTTCGTGGATAGCGGCTGGAGCTTCAAGGCACTGCACCGCCTCATCATGACTTCGGAGGCCTATCGCCGCAGCGCCACGTATCCAGATTTGAAGTCCCTGCGGGAGAAAGACCCTCTTGGCACCAGCTACGCCGTCTTTCAGCCGCGCCGTCTCAGCGCGGAAGAGTTACGGGACGCCATGCTCGCGGCCACGGGCGAGCTGAACCGCGCCCTCGGCGGCATCCCGAACCGGCCTGAGATCAACTTGGAAGCCGCCCTGCAACCGCGCCAGGTCATGGGCACGTTTGCCTCCGCCTGGGTGCCCAATCCAAGGCCTGAGCAGCGCCACCGCCGCTCACTCTACGCCCTGAAACTGCGGGGCCTTACGGACCCAATGCTCGAGGTCTTCAATGCACCCGCGCCGGACTTCTCCTGCGAGCGGCGCGAGGCCAGCACCGTCACGCCGCAGGTCTTCAGCCTCTTCAACAGCCAGGCCACCCAGTCCCGCGCCCTAGCGCTTGCGCATCGTGTGCTCAGGGAAGCGTCCGGGGATGAAAAGGCCATCGAGCGGCTCTTTGGCCTCGTCTTTTCCCGTGCACCGAGCACGGAGGAAAAACGTGACTGCCTCGCCCACTGGCGGGAAACCACTCCGCTCGTCCAAACCGCAACCGCAAGGCTAAAACCGCCGCTCGAAGTGCGCCGAGACGCCATTGAGGAAAACACAGGCGAGAAGTTTTCCTTCAACGAAACGTTACACGCCTACGCGGATTTTGTTCCCGATCTTCAGCCCTTCGATGTGAATGCCCGCACCCGCGCCCTAGCGGATGTCTGCCTCGTCCTGCTCAACTCCAACGAGTTCGCTTATGTTTATTGAAACCTCAGCTTACCAGCGTGCGCAGCCTGGACGTGACATCGTCACGGCTGAGGACACCTGCGGCGACAGCGAGAGTGAGGTTTTCCCATTCGTCAGTGTCGAGGGTCTCGTTTTTCAACAACCCGTTTTCACTGAGAAACACAAGGCACGTCGCGAGTGCGACACGTTTGTTGCCATCGACAAAGGCATGATTGCTGCACAGGTAGAAGAAGTAGGCGGCAGCGATTTCGATCGGGTCGGAGATCAATGGCGAGCCCATGATCGTAGCCTGCGGTGCAGCGACGGCAGACTCCAGCAGCTCACGAGAGCGCATCCCCGGACTGCCTCCATGAGCAGCCAGAACCTCGCTGTGAATGGCGATCACAGCCTCGACTGTGGGATGCTTGATGACAGCACTCATGACAGTCGGCGGAAGAGTTCACTGTTCTTCTGGATGAGTTGCCGCGCCGTCTCTGCTGCCGTGGAGGCCTCAATCACTGAAGGATTCAGGGGTGCAATCGTAATAGTCCCGCCTGCATGGACTTGGACATTCACTTCATCGCCAACTTTGAGATGGGCCAGTTGCAGAAGTGCGGAATCGAAGATGATTCCCTGAGAGTTACCGATTTTTGAGATGGTCTTGACCATGAGTAAAACTATGTATTACCGGGGCGTTTGTCAATTCTCGCTATGAAGCATTCACCTTTCTTCCCCTGCGCCGAAGCCCGCGCTTTACACGCTCCAACCCGTCGCGGCTTCCTCTACGGCCTAGGCGCGAGCCTCGGCAGCGTTGCATTCACCTCCTTGCTGGGCGAAGAGACGAAGAAAAATCCGCTCGCGCCCAAGGATGGCCATCTGCCCGCGAAGGCGAAGAACGTCATCTTCCTGATGATGGAGGGCGGACCGTCGCACATCGACACCTTCGACCCCAAGCCCGCGCTGGCGAAGATGCATCTCAAGGAGTTCGTCCGCGAGGACAAGCAGGCCTCCGCGATGCAGGGCGGCAAGCGCTACTATGTGCAGAGTCCGTTCCAGTTTTCCAAACATGGACAGAGTGGCGCGGACATGGCCGAGAACTGGACGCATCTCGCCAAGGTTGCCGATGACCTTTGCTTCTTCCGCGGCTGCACAGTGGAAAGCGTGAACCACCCGACCGCGATGTATCAGATGAATTGCGGCAACCGTTTCGGCGGCGACCCCGGCATTGGCTCGTGGGTGAACTACGGCCTCGGCACGCTGAACCAAGACCTGCCCGGCTTCATCGTGCTGCCGGAGGTGAGCTATCCGCAGGGAGGCGCTGCAAACTGGAGCAACGGCTACCTGCCCGCCAGCTTCCAAGGAACTCCGTTGCGTGCCAAGGGCTCACCGATTCTGGACCTGACCCCGCCGCCGGGCGTCAGCGAGGCACGTCAGCGCAAAAACCTCGACCTCATCGCGAAGCTCAATACCGCGCACGCCGCGCAGCATCCCGGCCACGACGAACTCGCCGCGCGCATGGACAACTACGAGCTGGCCTTTCGCATGCAACTGCAGGTTCCCGAAACGCTCGA
>CAMCYN010000279.1 GCA_945883955.1 Akkermansia muciniphila | reverse complement strand
TCTCTCCCGGATTGTCGTCGCGCCTACGAACACGGTCAGATTGACGCCCTGGGAGCGACCGTGATCGAGGTGCTTCAGATCCGCGACCATTCCCGTCGCTCACCTCAAATTGTACGTGTGATTGATTACTCCAACGGGGCCGATGTAATCCTCGCTCAGCCCTCGTTCCCGAATGCTGCCAGCTTGCGAGGAGCCCGGGTCGGGGTGGAGTTGGCCTCGTTGGGGGTTTACGTGCTAAGTCGCGGTCTGGAAAAGAACGGGCTCGCCTTGAGTGACATAAGAACAGTCTCCGTGGATCAGACTTCCATGGAGGACGCCTTTCGCAAGGGGGAGTTGGACGCCGTGGTGACCTATCCCCCAACCTCGGTCAAACTGCTGCGCGACAACAAGGTGAAGCCACTTTTTTCGACCAGCGAGATACCGGGTGAAGTCATCGATGTCATTGCTGTCGAGGAGACCCTGAACACTCAAAATCCTGAGCAAGTGAGCAAAATGCTGTCCGCATTTGATCGGGCGGTGGCTTATGCAAAAGAGCATCCCGTAGAGGCGTATGCCATTATGGCAGCGAGGGAAGGGATTACGCCCGCTGAATTTGCCGAAGCCTTGAGTGACGGCGTACGTATGGTTTCAGAGGCGGAACAGGCCGCTTATTTTCAGGCGGACGGCAAACTGAAGTCGGTGGTGGACACGTCGGATCGGATTTTGCGCCTGGATGGCCAAATCAAGGGCGCGGATCGCCGAGCCGGGGCTGTGAACGCAGGTTTTGTCCCAAGGAAACCCTAGTCGTGAATCTCCCCAATAATTTGCCCGGGTTTCGGTCCCTTCGACGTAAAGTTCTGTGGCCGATGCTGCTACTCCTTAGTTCGGCCATACTGGTGCTGGGCGTGGTTCTTCAGCAACGAGAGAAGGGGCAATTTGAAGAGAGTTTGAAAGTACGGGCTACGTTGCTTTCGCATATGTTGAATCATGTCGCTGAGACTGTTTCACGCCCGGGGGAACTACAGCGGATTGTTTCTGCTATGGGTGCAGAGGCGGAGGTTCTGGACATTGTGGTAGCCGGAGGCAATCCCGCCCGGGTTCTGGCGAGTACCAAAACCATTTGGACAGGGAAGCTTGTGTCCGAACTTCCCTACGAAGAGGTGGCGAAGGACCTGGAAAAAGCCATTCGAACCAATGCCACCGATCACCATTACAATCCGGTAGAGCATCTGTTTGATTTCACGTCCCCCCTGTTGCTGAGTCAGCCTGAATTGGCCATTGGATCGGTGGCCGAAGGGGCGGTGATGGTGCATTTGGATGCACGGCCCCTGGAGAATGCGATGCGGTCGTCGATTCTGAAGCTTTTGTCCATTTCTACAGGGAGCCTGGGGGGCCTCGCGCTCTTGGGATACGTCCTGCTGAATCGCACGGTACTGGCGCCTATCAGCGCGGTGGCTGGGACACTGGAAAAAGGCCGCTCGGCCTCCATCGAGCAGTGGGAGGCAGTAACCACCGCCGATGAGATTGGCCTGCTCGCCCGAAAGTTGAGCCACTCGCTTCATGAGAACGAACAGGCCCTTCGCGATCTGGAGAATCACCGGTTTGCAGTCAACCAGCACGCGATTGTGGCGGTCACCGATCTGCGAGGAACGATCACTTACGTCAATGATCGGTTTTGCGCGATTAGCAGATATTCCCGGGAGGAACTGGTGGGACAAAACCACAGGATCTTAAATTCTGGCTTCCACTCGAGGAGGTATTTTACCGAGTTGTGGCAGACGATTGCCCGGGGGGAAGTGTGGCACGGGGAGTTGTGTAACCGGGCCAAGGATGGATCCCTGTATTGGATGGACTCGACGCTTGTGCCGATGCTCGGAGCGAACAAGAAACCCACAGCGTACGTGGCGATTCGGACAGATATTACCTCGAACAAGAAGGCAAAGGAGGAGCTCGAGTTAACAGAGATGTCGGTACAACAGGCCTCCGTGGCGACCTTCTGGATCGCGCAGGACGCCCGGATTCTGCGAGTGAACCGGGCGGCGTGCGAATTACTCGGGTATACGACCCCGGAATTGTTGGAGATGGCGATTACGGATCTGGATCCGAATTTCACGGTGGAGCGCTGGCAGTTGCATTGGAAGGAGTTGCGCGAGCGGCAGCGGATGTGTTTTGAGACGAGCCAAAGGCACAAGAACGGCCGGATTATTCCAATTGAGGTGGACTTCAATTGGATTGAGTTCGCCGGACAGGAGTACAACTTCGCATTCATTCGAGACATCACTGAGCGGCATGCGGTCAAGGCGGCGATGCTTGCGGCCAAGGAAGTGGCGGAGGCAGCGAATCGAGCCAAGAGCGAGTTTCTGGCGACAATGAGTCATGAGATTCGGACACCGATGAACGGGGTGCTCGGGTTTACGGATCTCTTGATGGAGACCTCCCTGGACGAACAGCAACGCGCTTACCTTTCGACGATCAAGGGGTCCGGCGAGAGCCTGCTCATTATCATCAACGACATTCTGGATTTATCCAAAATTGAGGCAGGCAAACTCACCCTGGAGACATTGCCTTTTGATTTGAGGCAAACCATTCGGGAGATCTCCACGCTTCTGGCTCTCCCGGCCCAGGAGCGCGGACTCGAGCTTCGGGTGAACTACCCCGAAAATCTCTCAAGCCATCTTCTGGGCGATGTGACCCGGCTCCGACAAGTGCTGCTGAATTTGGCCGGAAATGCCCTCAAATTCACAGAAACTGGCAGTGTGCGCCTGTGCGTCTCAGAGGAAACAATGGACGCCCGACGCTTTCTGCGAGTGGCAGTAGCCGATACTGGGATCGGCCTGACGGCAGAACAGCAGGCCCGTCTTTTCCAGAGCTTCACCCAAGCCGATTCCTCCACCACCCGCCGGTTCGGAGGCACGGGGCTTGGACTGGTCATCACTAAACGGCTCGTAGAACTGATGGGCGGCGAGATTGGCCTAGAGAGTGAGGCGGGCAAAGGATCCACCTTCTGGTTTACGCTCCCCGTAAGCGAAGCTCCTGCTCCTGCTCCTGCTCCTGCTCCTGCTCCTGCTCCTGCTCAGGGCAATTCCTCTCCACGAGAACTCCGGGTGCTGGTGGCCGAGGATAACGCCACCAACCAAATGTTCGTGATGGCGTTACTCAAGCAGTTCGGATGTCAGGTGCAGGTCGCAGTCAACGGCCTCGAAACCTTGGAGCGGTTTCAGGCTGAATCCTACGACCTGATCCTCATGGATTGCCACATGCCGGAAATGGACGGCTACGGCGCAACCCTCGAGATCCGCCGGTTGGAAGCGGAAACAAGGATTGGCGCAGGACGCATTCCGATCGTTGCGCTGACGGCCAGCGTGATGCAGGAAGATCACGACCGGTGTATGGCTTCGGGCATGGACGGCTTTTTAACCAAGCCTCTTCGCAAAACCGACTTGCAGACCATTCTGGAGCGTTGGGGGCACCGCCAGACAACACCACCGACGGTGTAACCTCTTATTGAGGTAAAACTGCCGCTCGCCCGACAGGCCCCTCGCAGAACTCTGGCGCTGGCTTGGGCGGTTGAGCCACAGTGGACACCAATGGCAAGAGGGGTGGGGAGCGGTTCCCGCCCCAGGCCGTCAAAGGGAAGGCGACTTCGAGTTGGACTCCATCCAGGCGGCGAAGGCGGCCTCGGTCATGTCGCCGGCCGCGAGAGCCAAAGTGCGGAGAGCCGCGTCGGCTTGCGCCGCTGAGAACTCCCAGCCGTTTCGTTCCAGAAAACCGACGCCCATCACGAAACCAGTGCGTTTGTTGCCATCCAGAAATGGGGGGTTTTTGATAATTCCCGACGCATAGGCGGTCGCCAGATCCGACATCGTAGGATTTCCGTAAGCCAAAAGCTGCTGGGGCCGGGCTAGTGCGGATTCCAAAAGGCCTTCGTCACGAACACCAACGCTGCCGCCGTATTGAGACATCATCAAATCATGAAGCGCCAGGCACTCCTCGCGGGTGAGCCAGTAGGGTGAGATCATTTGGCCAGTTCCCTTAATGTGTCGCGGTAACGACGGCTGATGGATTCAAACACCGCCATCGTCTTTGCAAACTCAGGGTTCGCCGCAGAAAGCCGGACTCCGTCCTGTGCTTCCGTCATTATAATAGTGTCCCCCTCCTCTACCTTCAGATGCGCCAAGGCTTCTTTCGGGAGCACAACACCAAGGGAATTCCCAATTTTGCGGATTTTGAGTTCAAGCGCCATGCCTCACTGTACCCACAAATGTTATTACGTCAAACCCACTGAGCCCGACGTCCCCGGACCAGACAGCCACAGCCAG
>CAMCYN010000278.1 GCA_945883955.1 Akkermansia muciniphila | reverse complement strand
GATGTGATCGCCGGGCGTGATCCGCAGCTCGAGAAAGCGATCGAGATCGTCATGAAGGATCTCCCGGAGAATCCGCCCAAAGAAAAGGAACGCCCGTCTTTTCCCGTCCGCGTGCGGCGATAGCAGGGGATGAATTACGGGTTATGATTACCGGGGTGTCAGGTGCCAATCCTGAGGCAGATTCAGCGCGGAATGCCTTAGTCTATCGGCAAGAGTGTTCTGCACGATTCCGCGCTGGCCGTCTATTTTGCGGGCGCAGTAGAAGAGTACCCCGTCGGAGCTAAGTCGCGCATTTCTGCGAGAACATCTCCGGTGAAACTCGCCTGCGGGCACAATCTCAACGGAGCACCGCACTAACTCCCGAACTGTCCCAAGCCCCCTACCCCCCACCGCGTACGCAAAAGCGGTTTCCTGCCATTTTTAAAAACCCGCAACAAAGCGGTGTCGTCGGGGTTGTATGAAACGATCCCTGTTCATTCCCCCCCATAAATCATGAAACGCCTCTCTCTCCTTCTGACTCTCTCGGTTCTCCTCTGTGGAGTGGTTTCCGCCGCGCAACCGCCCAACGTGATTCTGATCATTTCCGATGACCATGCGTTCAACGACTACGGCTTTATGGGCAGTGCGATCGTAAAAACTCCGCACCTCGATCGTATCGCTTCCGAGAGCCTCGTTTACACCCGAGGGTATGTGATGCCGGTTTGCTCGCCCTCTCTTGCGAGTTTGCTCACTGGCAAAATGCCAAGGAACCACGGCATCACAGGAAATGATTTAGCGGAAAGTGCACCGCAGTTTTCGGAGGGAAAACTAAACCGCAAACCCCTCATGGAGCAGTTGCTGAATAACTCGCTCATGCTCCCAAAAGCCCTGAGCGATGCCGGCTACCTCACCTTTCAAACTGGCAAACTCTGGAACGCCACGTTCAAAGACGTTGGATTCACACACGGCATGACTGGCAAACAAGGGCGCCATGGGGGGGATGGCCTCACCATCGGACGTCAGGGGATGCAGCCGATCTACGATTTCATTGAAACCTCTGCCAAAGAGAAAAAGCCCTTCTTCATCTGGCACGCCCCCCTCATGCCGCATGATCCGCACACCCCACCGAAGGAGATTTTAGCCAAATACACCGGCAAAGGCCTCACGCCCGCCGCGGAGAAATATTACGCGATGGTGGACTGGTTTGATCAAACCTGTGGCGAGCTCGATGCTTATCTCACCAAAAATGACCTGAAGAAAAACACCGTCATTCTTTACCTCGCCGACAATGGATGGAATGCCGAGCAAGGCTACCAGGGCGGACGTGCAAAAATGACCCCCTACGAAATCGGGATCCGTACGCCCATGTTTGTGCGCTGGACGGGGAAAGTGAACCCACTGCGTGACGAAGCCACACTCGCTCACGTCACCGATATCCCGACCACGATCCTCAAACTCGCCAGCGTCAAAGCGCCTGGTGATATCCCCGGACTGGATCTGTTGGATCGCGAAGCGATGACCAAGCGTAAATCCATTTTTGTCGAGTCCTACGGCCACGACATCGCCGACCTCAAGCAACCCGGTAAAAGTTTGTACGCACGTGTGGTAATCGATGGGTTTTCAAAACTCATTATCCCAGGCCCAGCGAAACCCACCGCCCCGTTTCACACCATCCCCACGGAGATCGAACTCTACGACCTGAAAGCCGATCCTCTTGAAAAGACCAACCTCGCCGGACAACAACCCGAGGTCGTGAAACGTCTTATGGCCATTCAAGATGCGAAGTGGGACGGCAAGTAGGAGATAAAGATTATCCCAGCCTTCCCATAGGGCTGATGAGAGACAATCCACCAGAGGGCTCGCGCCTTATTGAGGACCCCTCGGGTAAGACGAATCTGACGCAGCCGGCAAAAGAGGAGCCCCTTTTGCGGCCCGCCGTGTCGTTTCCACCAGCCGTTGTGCGAACACCTCCGTAGCACCGGTGAGCTCGCGCCCCCGGGGTGTCACCAGCGCAAGCTGGCGCGTCAACCCCGGTGGTTTCAACGGCAGGCAGACACACTCGCCGCCACTCCGCCGGGCCGCCAGTTGTGGCAACAGCGCCACACCCAACCCCGCACCCACCAGCGAACGCACCGTCTCAAGCTCCCCCGTTTCACACGCAATCTTGGGCGCAAACCCAGCCGCCAGACAGGCCGCCAAAGCCACTTCCCGCGCCCTCCCTTTATAAACCACAAACGGTTCCCCCGCCAAATCCGCCAGCGCAATCGGGCCGCCGCCCGCCAGCCCATGTCCGGCACCCACCAGCACCACAAACGGCTCACACAACAGGTCCGCACTGGCAAGCCGTTGGGTGGCTATCGGTAATTGCACCACCCCGAGATCCGCCCGCCCATTTTCCACCCATTCCGCCACCAGCTCCGAAGTCCCCTCCACCAGCACCAGTTCCACCTGCGGATATTTCGCCCGAAACCCCGCCACCACCGGCGGCAATAAACACGCACTCACCGACGGAATCGCCCCCACCACCACCCGTCCCGACCTCAGCCCCACCACGTCCAACACCGCCCGCCGCGCCGATTCCACGCCTTCGAGCAGCCCTTCCGCGCGTTCGGCCAGGACTTTGCCCGCCGCCGTGAGCGGACTCTCCCGGCGACCCCGGTCAAAAAGTCGCGCCCCGAGTTCCTCCTCAAGCCGGCGAATCTGTTCGCTCAAAGCAGGTTGAGCGATATGGAGACGTTCGGCCGCACGCGTAAAATTGCGGGTTCGGGCGACCTCGAGGAAGGAGTGCAGTTGGTAGAGTTCCATCGGATTTTTTGATCATAAGCATCAGAAACCCCTTTTTTACAAATCGAATCCCTCTGGCACAATGCGCTCACTCCTATGTCTACCCCTTATAAAATCACTCGTGTCGCTTCGCTCAAAACGACCTCCGATTTCAGGGCCCATCTCGCCTCGCTCGACCTGGAGCTTCCCTGTGAAGACGAACTCATCACCGGCTCAGCCTCCCCCCTTCTCCAGCCCGCCACCGCCATCACCATCAACGGCAAAACCCCCGGCAACCGCATCGCCATCCATCCCATGGAAGGCTGGGACGGCACCACCACCGGCGGCATCTCCGACGATATGCGCCGGCGCTGGAAACGTTTCGGGGAAAGCGGCGCAAAACTCATCTGCGGCGCCGAAGCCATGGCCATCCGTCCCGACGGCCGCGCCAACCCCAACCAGATCATTATCAACGAAACCAACCGGGCCGAAATCACCGAGCTCGTGGATATCCTCAAAGCGGCGCACCTCGAGCGTTACGGTTCGGTGGACGATCTCGTGATCGGATTTCAGCTCACCCACAGCGGCCGGTTCTGTCGGCCCAACGACAAAAAACGCTGGGAATCGCGGATCGCATTCCGGCACCCGATTCTGGACGCCAAGTTCCAGGTCACCAGTGACGAACAGGTGCTGACGGATGAAGAGGTCGAAGAACTCATCCGCTGTTATGTGCGGGCGGCCCGGATCGCTTTGGAAGCGGGCGCGGATTTCGTGGATATCAAACATTGCCACGGCTATCTGCTGCACGAGTTCCTGGGCGCCCACACCCGGCCCGGCAAATACGGCGGCAGTTTCGAAAACCGCACCCGGATTATTCGCGAAATCATCAGCGGGATCCGGGCGGACGGTAATCCGATCGAAATCGGGGTCCGTCTGAGTCTGTACGACACCGTCCCGCACAAACCCGATCCGGCCCTTTCTCAACCCGGCAAACTCGGCCCGGGCATCCCTGAAGACTACGCGCACTGTATGCCGTACCGGTACGGATTCGGGCTCAACCCGGAGAATCCGCTCGAGATGGACCTCACCGAAACGCTCCAGTTCGTCACGTTGCTGGGCGAACTCGGCGTCAAGATCCTGAACACCTCGGCCGGGTCGCCTTATTACACCCCGCACATTCAGAGACCGGCCGCTTATCCGCCCAGCGACGGTTACCAGCTTGCCCACGACCCGCTTATTGATGTGGTGCGCCAGATCCAGGCCGTGCGCACTGTTCGGGCGCATGCGCCCAAAACGATGCTCCTGGTCGGGTCGGGATACAGTTATTTGCAGGATTATATGCCCAACGTGGCCCAGGGGATCCTCCACCAGGGATGGGCCGATATCATTGGCATGGGCCGGATGGTGCTGTCCTATCCGGCGTTTCTGCAGGACGCCGCGGCCACGGGCACCGTGCAGACCAAGTTCATCTGCCGGGCGTTTAGCGAATGCACCACCGCACCGCGCAACGGCCTGATCAGCGGGTGTTATCCGCTCGACGAATATTACAAATCCAAACCCGAATTCGAAAAACTCAAAGCCATCAAAAAAGGACTCACCGTATGAC
>CAMCYN010000277.1 GCA_945883955.1 Akkermansia muciniphila | reverse complement strand
GCTGGGATTTCCCTGCCCTGCCAGTCACGGGAGGGTAGCCAGAACGGATAGTTACCTTTGCGCATCGGAAGGTTCTGGAAGAGGTAATTGGCCAGCACGCCCTCTGGCGTGTAGAGGCCCGCGCTCACCACCGCATCTTCCTGCACGACGGAGAACGAGCCGCTGGCGGGCAGGCCGGAGGCGGCGACAGGCTCCTGAGTCGCGCCGAGGTCAATCCCTCCGCGACGGGCTTTGCCGGAAAGGTCGGTATCAGGCGCTTGGGCGGTGCCGAGCGAGGCCGTGCCGAAACCCATCGCCGGAGAGCGGTCGGGCGACCAGACAAGCCGGGTGGCTGGCGCGAACAGGCCCTCCTCCGGCTTGGTGAAAGCAATGACCTCCTGCAGCGAGTGCGCGTCCTGCACGGCAAGATCGCGCCAGCCCTGAACCGAGATCGAGCCTGGATGCCCCGGAATTTTGCCGATGTAATTCGCCAGATAGAGATTGTAGTCCAGTTGCAGGCCGGCGTTGTTCGACAGATAAATGCCAGTCGCGCTATTGGCGACGATGTTATTGAACACCGCCGCATCCTTCGAGCCAATGAGACTTAGGCCGAGCGTGTTGTTATTGTAGAATGTGTTATTGACCACGCAGGCCCCTGTGGTGGCGGAGCCGGCCAACCCCGTGCGGTTGGCGAAGACGATGCTGTTCTCCATGCGAAACCCAGCCGAGCCGAGCACGACCGCGCCGGTCATGCACTTCTCAATGCGGACACTCGAGACCAACACGTCGGCCGCCTCCTTGACGAGCAACCCGGCACCGGGCGACTGACGCACCGTAAGCCCGCGGATTTCGCAACCTTTCGCAGCCACAAGGCCGTCAGTTCCCTTCGCGGAATCTATGACGGTCTGCAAATAGCCCGCGCCGCTGAGCTTGATACCCTCCGGCACTTTGACATCCGCCATTTCAAACCGGCCCGCCGGTAGCACGACCTTGCTCCCCGGCGACGCCTTCTCAATCTTGTCCTTCCATAGCGCCCCATCGGACGCGGGGTCGGCCAGAAGGCCGCAGGTTGTCATGAGGAGTGCGAACACGCCGGTGATGGCCGATTTCATTATTGAGCGGGATGCTTTCATTTTGTATTGTTTCTTTTTGTGTGAACGCTCCGTGACAGCCAGCCGTGGCAGCGGGGGATGCGTCGCATCTTGGGGGCTGCCGCTACTTTTGCTCATGAACATCGATCTCTCCGTAGAAAGTCGGGTTTGTGTCTGTGGTGTTGGGGCCCTGGGTTCCTTGAAGCTCCCAAAGCAGGAAGCGGTAGCGGCCAACGGGCCCATGCGCTCCGGTAATCGAGCAGGCCTGTTGCGCGGGTCGATCGCTGGGGGCGGCAACGCGGAAGAACTCGTCCGAATTTACCCGCGCGATGAGCGTCCAGCCCGACTCCGTCAGTCGTCCATCCGTGGGCGGCGGCTGGTCGCCCGCGAATCCGTACAGTCTAAACTTCTGCACCGCTCGCACGCGCTGGTCGGCAAAGGTTCCGTTTTGATGCCACGAGTAGCTGTTGACGCGGCCGATGGAAATAGTGCGTCCCAAATCGAGGAGCAGCATCCCGTCCACGTTGTTGGCAAAATAGACAGATTCTTTGGGCGAGTCTGGTCGGGTCTGCGCGTGGCCGTCGAGCAGCGCTTGCGGCGGAGCGCTTCCATCCGAATGGGTCACTGCAAGTGTACCCTTCACCACGCGGATGCTCGCCCTGCCTTGCGATTGGTCGGCGGCATCGCGGTCCGACGGCGGCTCAAGGGTCGGAAAACGAAACGCCGGGGTTTCATCCCCGCTTTCGATGCGCGCCATCACCTGCGCACTGCCGGCTTCGACTGAGAGTGTGTCGCCTTTTCGCAGGCGCTGCGGTTCGCTCACCCCGGCAAGATGCACGTTCACCTCCCCCGAGGTCACCTCCACGCGGCTCTGCCCATCCGCCGAGGCCGAGGTCACAAATTCGGTGCCCAAATCCACGACGCGCGCAGTGCGAGTGCGCACCGTGAAGCCCTTCGAATCAGGCGTGGCCGCCACCGTCTTTATCTGGCCCAGCAGGAGGAAGCCGCCATTCGCCGACTCCACTTCAAAGATGCACGGCCCCAGCAGCGTCACCACCGCGCCACTTGCAAAAACGAGATCAGCGCGCCCCGAGGACAACTCCACCCGCTGCCCACGGTGGACGCCATCACCCTGCGCATTCACCGTTTTCACGTCCACCCACCGGCACTCTTGCAAAGCCCCGAAGTGCGCGACAATTCCGGCCTTGCGGATGCCGGGCGAGGGCAGCCACCAAATCGCCAAGCCGAGGAGCACGGCTGCAGCAGCAGCGAGCGGACGCCACTGCATCCAGAAGCTCCGGTGCGTCGTCACTGCGGGAGCTTGTTTTGCATGAAAAGACTTCGCCTCTTCCGCAAGTGCCTGCGACAGCGAAACGCGATCAAAGTATGCCTTCCGTGCCGCGGGATCGATGGACAACTCCGCCTCCAGTCGCAGCAGGTCCGGCTCGGAAATGTCGCCTGCGAGCAGGGCGTCAATGAGTTCGTTTCGTTCTTTCGAATTCATGATTCGGCCTCTGTGATGGCCAACTGTTTCTCGATGCAACCCAGCAGCGCATTGCGGAGGCGATGAAGCGTCACCTTCAGCCCACCGACGCTGCGGCCCATGCGCTGCGCGAAATCGTCCAGAGTCCCTGCCGTCGCGGTGTAGCGATGCAGCAACAGCTCGCGATCCTGCGGGCGGAGCTTTTCCAGACACCCTCGCAGCGCCTCATGTCGACGCTCAGTGTCGTCCCGACGTTCGAGCAGATCATCGGCCAGGACCTTCTCCAACTCCTCGCCGAACACCAGCCGCGAATCCCGCGCCTGTTGCTTGCGATGGTTCAGGACCTCATACCGGGCCACGCTGAACGCCCAAGCCTTGAAGTGCGTGCCCGGAGCAAACTCATCGCGCTTCCGCCAAAGCGTCGCGTTCGCCTGCTGCATCACATCATGCGCCGCTGCATCGCCCGGCATCAGCGCCTGCACATAAAGCCGCAGCGACAGTTGAATCTCGGTCAACTGCGTGACGAACTCGGTTATCTGGGGGCCGTCATTCATGCTCACCTATAAATGCCGGACACTGCCATAAGGTTAACAAGGATTCTGAAGAACCATGAAATACTAACACCGCGTGCTTGGCTGCTGAATCTGTGGCCAGTGCAAGGCGCCCTGCCTTAACCCTACGTGCCGTTTTCCCGGCGATCTTCTTAGCGTGTTAGTCGTGCACCCGTTGCCCACCTCCCGCCTTTCTGACGAGTCCCCTTCGCGGTTGAAATCATCGGAGAAGATCTGCGCCGGCTCTGGGAGAAGTAACCCCGCTGAAAGCGAGAGCAGAGCTACAGCCTGAATGGGAACACGGCTGCTGGGATGCGAGCACGGGTGTGCATCCTACCAATGAGGGGATGGTGCTGGAGAACAGTTCTCGAGCGGGGGGCAGCTTGATTCGTAAGGTGGCCTCGAGGCTGGAGGTCACACCACTATGCCCCGCACGAGTCGACTCTCTTAGATTGGCCGTGTTCCGCCACCGGCTAACCCGAGTTCCCCAGTTTGGAGCGGTTGACAAAAAGTTTCTAGAGAGCGGTCGCAAAATCGGGGCCGGCTCCCAGAGTGAAATTCGGCACAGGGGCGTGTAGAGGAGAAGACCCCTTGTTGGGGAAATCAGATGCGCGCAATGGAGGGTAAGCGGAGGGCAATATCATCCGATGAGACTTTTGATGACGGAGCCACCAAACTGGCTGAGCTGCTTGAAGCGACCGGCGTGGTAATACGTCAGCTTGTTGTCGTCCAACCCGAGGAGACGCAGGAGGGTGACGTGAAAATCGCGGAGATGGGCTTTGCCTTCGACAGCGGCCATACCGAGCTCGTCGGTGGCGCCGATGGTGTGACCGGCGTTGCAACCGCCGCCGGCGAGCCAGATGGTCATGGCGTTGGCATTGTGGTCGCGGCCGTAGGCAGTGCCACCGCGTACACCGTTGTCAGGTGTGCGGCCAAACTCGCCACACCACACGATCAGCGTGCTTTCGAGCAGACCGCGCTGCTTGAGGTCGGTGATGAGAGCGGCGATGGGTTGGTCCACTCCCCGCACGAGATTGCCATGGGCGCGCGCGATGTAGTCGTGGCTGTCCCAAGAACCGTTGTAGAGTTGAACGAACCGCACGCCCTTCTCGATGAGCTTGCGGGCGAGCAGGCACTTGCGGCCAAAGGAATCGGTGGCGTCGTTGCCAATCCCGTAGAGTTCTTTGGTTTTCGCGTCTTCTTTGGAGAGGTCGAGCGTTTCGGGAACCTGCAGTTGCATGCGAAAGGCCAGCTCGTA
>CAMCYN010000276.1 GCA_945883955.1 Akkermansia muciniphila | reverse complement strand
CTCGCCGTAAGCAGGCGAGGCCATCAGTCGGTCCACCACTTTGGCGAACGCATCCGGTGTTGTATCCCCCTCAAACGCGGCAATCTCTTCACTGGTCGGCGGTAACCCGGTGAGATCAAACGTGGCGCGACGCAGCAGCGTGCGTTTGTCGGCGGCAGCCGCAGGCTGGAGATCCGCCTGTTCCAATTTCGCCAAAATAAAACGGTCCACCTCCGTCCTGGGCCAGTCTGTGGCCTTCACCGCTGGTGGTTCCACCGCCGTCACCGGCTGGAACGACCAATGTTTGCGAGCCTGTTCGGCAAGTGCAGCCCCGCGCTTGGGCGCCTTGTCGCCCACGCGCGGATCCGGCGCGCCCATCTTGACCCAGGCTTCCAGGTCGGCAATCGCGGCGGCCGGGAGCTTTTCCTTGGGCGGCATGGCCGTGTCTTCATTCGCATAGCGAATGGACTCGATAAACTTGCTCTTCTCCAGGTCGCCCGGCACCAAAATCGGGCCGTCTTTCCCCCCCTTGAGCATCCCGGCTTTGCTGTCCAGATAGAGATCGCCCTTGAGTTTCTTACGCCCCTCAGCCTCGCTGGAATGACAGCCGTAACATTTCTCCGCTAAAATCGGACGGATCTTGTTCTCAAAGAACTCAATACCCGCAGCGTCGTCTGTCGCGTACGCCGTCCATCCCGAGAGCATCAGGGACGGGACCGCCAACAGGCTAAAACGCACACGGGGAGTGATGGCAAATGAAGAGGACACACAGAAACAAGCCCCTCAATTGGGGAAAACTTAGAGATTATTGAGCGGCAGCCCCGGCTGATTCGCGGTGTTTGAGGCGCTCGAAAAAAGCTCCACGAAAGCGGCTCTTTCCCGCCCAATTCAGCGCACGAGATACTCGTGAAGAAACTCCCGCATCGTCCGGCGCGCCTCCGCCGTATCGAACTGCCACCCACCGTGCCCGACTCCCGGCAACACCACCAATTTGGAGGCAACCCCTGCCGCGACAAGCGCCTCATGAAGCCGGCGGCTTTGATCCACCGGCACCAACCGATCCTTCTCCCCGTGAAAAATCAAAAACGACACCGCCCCGGGGGTGACCTGCGCGAGCGCACTCGCGCCCCGGGCGGTTTCGGGCCGATCCCGCACCACCCCACCCAGTAACCGGGCCCCGATGCTCCCCGCCAAATCGGCCTGACTCACCCCAGGCCCGGGAACGTTCCGGGGCATGGTCAGCAAATCGGTCGGACCAAAGAAATCGATCACCGCCGACACCCGTTCGGACTCCGGTGCCTTTAGCGTGCCAAGCAATGCCGCCAGATGCCCCCCCGCCGAGCCTCCGCCAACAGCAATCCGTTCCGGGTCGAGACCGTATTGGGCGGCATGCGCCCGCACCCACCTGAGCGCTGCACGGCAATCGTCAAGCTGGGCGGGCCAGAGCGCCTCGTGCACCAGACGATAATTCAGGCTCGCAACCACAATCCCCTCCGCTGCCAGCCAATGCAGCACGCAATACTCCTCCTTACTGCCGTTCCTCCAACCGCCCCCATGAATCCATAACACCACCGGACACGGCGTCGCCGGCATCTCTTCGGGCAAATACAAATCCAGCAGGAGCGGCCCCGTAGCCGGGCTGCTGTATTCCAAATCCGCCACACGCCGCACCCCCGGTTCCAATTTCGGCAGCACCTCACCCACCTCCCGAACTCCTCGGCCCTGAACCCCGCTCCCACCGTCACCCAGCTCCCCCCGGGCCGCCGCCGCGATCTCCTTTAACTGCGCCACCACCCCCGGATGATCGGACGCACCATCCCGGCTCTCGTCAGGATCGCTCTCCAAATCGAAGAGTCCTGCCGCCGTGAATCCATCGGGTTCGAGATGCAGCTTCCAGCGGCCCGCACGCACCGCCCGTAACGCCTCGCCTGAATAATACCAGAACTCCCCGCGCCCGGACGCGCCAGGTTCCCCCACCAGAAACGTCCCGAGATCGATTCCATCAATCCTGGCGTCCGGAAGCCCCACGCCGCTCCACCCGGCCAGCGTGCTGAACCAGTCCATCATCGTGAAAATACCTCGCGCCTCTTTTCCAGCTGGAACCCGCTCCGGCCAGCGAACCAGACACGGCATTCGCACGCTGTCCTCAAACGGCGCCGGTCGCCGCTCGCGAACGCTGGCTGCCGCTGGATCCTCCGTCCGACTCGAAGCCCCCGCCTCCCCGGCCGAACCGAATACCACAATGGTGTTCCCCGCCACACCGGCTCGCTCCAGTGCGGCCAATATCTCGCCCACCGCCCCGTCCACTTCCCGAACAGTCTCCGCGTGGCTCTGCGCCCGGCTCCTTTCCTTTCCGTCTTCGGAAACGGTGACCGGTAAATGCGACACAACCACAAAAAATGGCTTCTGCCGGGGCTCCTCCACGAAACCCACCGCACGGCTGGTGATCTTCCGGGTCCACAACCCCGGATCGGAATCGACCTCCACAACCTCCTCCCCGTCATACAAACACAGCCGGGACAACCGGTCCGAAGGCTGGCAGTCCAACCCAAAGAATTGGTTGAATCCACGGTTGGTCGGCCAATAGGTCGCGTGTTGTCCGAGCTGCCAAACGCCGAAAAGAGCGGTGTCGTATCCCGCCTCCTGGAACAGGTTGCTCAACAGACGCTCCCCGGGATGAATCCCCGTGGTGCCCGTCTGGACGGCCCCCAGCCCGAGCCGGTTCGGATAACACCCGCTAAGCAGCCCGGCCTGGGCAAGCGCCCCGGCGGGTTGGGGGGTGTAAAAATCCGTCAGCCGTGCTCCTTCCGCCGCCAGCCGGTCCAAATTCGGCGTCCGCATCTCCGGCGCTCAATAACTCCCCAGGTGGCGGCACCCCAGATCCGGGGCGACAATCACCACGATATTCGGCCGTGGCAGGGACGCGCCAAACACAACGGGTTGCCACAACCACAGCAAAACCAGCAAAAGACGCTTCATAGAGGGTGGCCGAACCCGAACGGAGCCCGATGGATCAGGCCCACCCAGAGCGCAAAAGGCTGAATTCCAATCGCTTTCAACCCTTCTCGAATGTGAGAATCCGCCAAATATCCGCAGTGGCGGACCGCGCGTTAGCTCGTTTTCGCTCCCGGCAAACAGGCCCCGCACCCGTTCACGAAGAAATCGTTGCCCTTGTTATCGACGAGAATAAACGCCGGGAAATCCTCCACCTCGATCTTCCAGACCGCCTCCATACCGAGCTCCGGATATTCGAGCACCTCGACCTTCTTAATGTTCTCCTTGGCCAAAATCGCCGCCGGTCCGCCAATACTCCCAAGATAAAACCCGCCATGTTCCCGGCACGCCTGAGTCACCTGCCCGCTCCGGTTCCCCTTGGCCAGCATCACCATCGAGCCGCCCAGCGACTGGAACAAATCCACGTAACTGTCCATCCGCCCCGCCGTCGTCGGACCAAAACTGCCCGACGCATAACCCTTCGGTGTCTTGGCCGGCCCGGCGTAATACACCGGATGCTGTTTGAAGTAATCCGGCAACCCCTGCCCGGCATCGACGCGTTCCTTCAGTTTTGCATGCGCGATGTCGCGCGCCACAACCAGCGGCCCGTTTAATAACACCCGGGTCGTGACCGGATACTTGCCCAACTCGGCCAGAATCTCCGACATCGGCTGGTTCAGGTCGATCCGCACAGCGTTGTCATCCTTGAGCAACCGGAGTTCCTCGGGAATGAACCGGCCCGGATTAACCTCCATCTGTTCGAGCCAGATGCCGTCTTTATCGATCTTGGCCTTGATGTTCCGGTCCGCCGAACACGACACACCCATCCCCACCGGACAACTCGCCCCATGCCGTGGCAGCCGGACCACGCGTACATCCAGTGCGAAATATTTACCCCCAAACTGCGCTCCGATCCCCGTCGTCTGCGCCAGCTTCAACGCCAATTTTTCCGCCTCCAGATCCCGAAAAGCACGCCCCTCCTTGTTGCCGGTCGTGGGCAACGCATCCAGATACTTGGTGGACGCCATTTTGACGGTCTTCAAACAGGCTTCCGCACTGGTGCCGCCAATCACAAAAACGAGGTGGTAAGGCGGACAGGCCGCCGTCCCCAGCGAGCTCATCTTTTCGAGGAAAAACTTCTCCAACCCCTTTGGATTCAGGAGCGCCTTGGTTTCCTGAAACAGATAGGTCTTGTTGGCCGAACCGCCGCCCTTGGCCACAAACAGAAATTTGTATTCGGCCCCTTCCGTCGCATAGAGGTCAATCTGGGCGGGCAAATTCGTGCCCGTATTCACCTCCGTAAACATATCCAACGGAGCGGTCTGGGAGTAGCGCAGATTCTCCTGCGTATAACAGTCGTACACCCCGCGCGAAAGCCACTCCGCATCGTTGGCCCCGGTCC
>CAMCYN010000275.1 GCA_945883955.1 Akkermansia muciniphila | reverse complement strand
GCTGCCCAATTCTTTGGCGGCTTCGTCCAGTCGACGATCCATAGACCATAAGAGGTTTCCGGAAAGACGTGCTGCGACCAGAAGTTGGATATCGTTCCATCCAATACCGCGTCCATAGAGATGATGGATCTCAATAAACTGCATACACTCGTCCGCTGTGCCTGTTTGTATCTTTGGTAAACAGCGTAAGGCGGCCAGAGTCTTGGGGCGATTCAGGAGGTTTCCCGTGGCCAACTCGCCCAGAACCACGGGATGTATTGCGATGAGCCCTTTGTGAAGGGCTTGCGCAAAAGAAGGCGACCCGTGACGGAAATGGTAAATCCAAACCGAAGTGACGGCGGGGATCAGGCTTGGTGAGCCCTCTCGGACCGAGTGCGTTTCGGGATTTCCAGAGAAGGCATCTGGGCTCCCAATGCGGCGAGTCGACGAGCTGCTTCCCGTTCGACGAGTGCCTCGAGTCCCATTCGAACAAGGGCCGTTTTTTCCGTCTCGCCCGTATACTCGCCGGCAAGGGCGAGTAAGGAATCATCGATTTCGAGTGTAATTTTCAAATGCATCAACTGGTTGCGCGGCGCAATTCTGCGGCCGCTTCCGGGACACGGATGGTTTGGGGGGAAGGAGGGAGGTAACTCGGAACTGCCCCTCCTGCTCAATTCAGCCGAAGTATTCTGATTAAAGCTCGGCGATGGGCGTCCCCTGGTCGGTGATGGGCACCGGACGCGAGCCGTCCATGAGATCCTTTTTGGGATCCACACCGAGAGCCGCGAGCACCGTGGCGTGGAAATCGGGGACACTCACGGGTTTGTCGACCGGCTTTTTGGCCAACTCATCCGTCGTCCCGTAGGCGCCGCAGTGGCGGAGTCCGCCTCCGGCCAGCACCATCGAAAAGGCCGTTCCCTGATGACCGCGACCGCCTTTGCCGTCAAATTCCGGCGGCCGCCCAAACTCCGTGGCCACAACGACCAGGGTCTTATCGAGCATGCCGGTCCGTTCGAGATCGGTCACGAGGCCGGCGAGCGCGTTATCGAGTTCCTGGATGAGCAGGTGCTGGTTGCGGATGCCTTCGTTGTGAACGTCCCAGCCGCTGCCGTTGAGGAAGTTGAGGTTGTGGGAGACCTCCACAAAACGCACCCCGGACTGGACCAGACGCCGCGCAAGCAGGCAGCGCTGCCCAAACTCGCCACCGTACGATTCGCGGGTGGTGGCGGTTTCTTCCTCCAGATTGAAATGCCGCATGAACTTCGGGCCGGCCAAACGCAGCGCTTCTTTCTGCGACTCCTCGTAATCGGCGAGGGGCGATTTGGGCGAAATCCCGGCCCGCAACGGCGCCAGCAGCCGCTCTCTCAAAGCCAGTCGATCCTCGCTCAAGTCGGCCGGGCGGGTGAATCCGGCGGGACCAGTTTTGGTATCCACCAGATAAACAAAGCCGTCTTTGGAACCGAGAAATCCCGGCCCGCGGCTGACATTGGGATAACCCACCAGAATGTAGGCCGGCACCGAAGGATCGGCCGCGCCGCGTTCATGGGCGATGATCGAACCCAGCGACGGATAAACGGCGTTGCCGCTGACCATCCTGCCGGTGTGCACGATGTTGGTGGCGAAAGCGTGTTCGTCGATGACCTTGTGGTTGACGGTACGCACGGCGGTGACGCGGTCCATGAGTCGGGCGGTCCTCGGCAGATGTTCACACACCCGCACGCCAGGAACGGCCGTTTCGATGGAGGGATAAAGCGAGCCGGGTTTCTTGGCTCCCGAATGGTTGTCGCCAACAACCTTGGGATCGAAGGTGTCGATGTGGCTCATGCCACCCCCGAGCCAGATGAAAATGCAGTGTTCGGCTTTACCCTTCGGAATTTCGGATTGAGCGGCAACGCCCATCCTCCAGGCCAGAGGTGCCATGATGGCGGATGTGAGAAAGGAACGACGGTTCATAACGTAATGGGGATCAGGGGGTGAACAGGAATTCAGGAGTGTTTAAGAGGGTCCAGATGACGTCTTCGAAACGACTGCGCCATCCCGCTTCGAGCCAACCCGTACGCGGGTCGCCTTTCTGCGCATCGGCTTCCTGCTTTTGACGTACGATGGTGGCGTCCGGATCGAGATGGTTCGACCAGGACACATAATACGCGGGTCGCCGGGGTTCGCTGGGCATCGCTGCGGGTTTCTTGGGGACGCTGAACCGGGTGGGGTATCCGGGAGCGAGGGCGTCCGTGTAGACCTGTAGTTCCTCGGGAGTCGGATGGCGGGTCAGGATTTTAAGAAACAGCGCGTCAAGTAAGGCGTCGAGGGGCTGCTTTTTGAGTGCCAGAGCGGTGAGTCCGTGATCGTCGCTGAGGGTGGTCAGCCAGAGGCCCATGGTGCCGTTGCTTAGAATGGCGGGTTGAAGTGTGTTCGGCGCGTGATCGCGGCTGGAGGCCGGATCCTGCCGACTGGCGCGCCAACCGAAGGCCGCTAGCACGTCGGTGACGGCCTGGATTCGGGGGAGCGAGAGGCTGGGGCGATCTCGTTCGTTCGAGGTGGAGGTGAGCATCCAGGCGCGGCGGGGCTGGCCGAGCGAAATGGAAGTGCCCTGTTCGCGCACGCCGTCGATATCGAGACTGGCTTCCTCGGTGCGGAACGGTTTTCCGGTGGCCATAAAAAGCGAATCCACGAGCTGTTCGGCTGTGAGTCTCCGGGGAGTCGGAGTTGTGTAGAGCGGGTTAATGTCGCGCTGCGAGGTGATCGCGGCGCGCTGGTAGGCGTGTGAATTGAGGATCAAACGCGCCAGGTGCGCCGTCTGGAAGCCGCCCCGGACCAGTTCCCGTCCCAGCCAGCGTATGAGTTCGGGATGGGTGGGTTGGCCGCGTTCCCAGTCGGCCACGGGTTCGACGATGCCACGGCCCATGAGGCGGGCCCAGATCCGGTTGGCCATCACCTGCGCGAACCGTTCGTTCTGGGGCGCGGTAATGAGCGCGGCGAGCCTGTCGCGGGCATCGTCAGGATGTTGGGCGAGGGTATCGGCAACACTCGGACTGACGAAGTCCGGGAAAGGCCACACGGGCTGGACGAGGGTGTTGGGCTGGAGGGTGACTTCGATAAGCGGTTTGCGGCCGCCCCCATGGATACGATCCATCGGCACGCTGCTTGTGGCCGGTACTTTGATTGCGCCGGCTCCGAGCTGCGCGGCCAGTTGGAAGAGCTGTTCCTGCTTATACGAATGAGCCGGAGCGTCGTGACAGCGGGCGCATTTCATTTCGACCCCCAGAAAAGCCGCGCTGACAATGGTGCCTTTGGCAGCCATGGGGACATCGTTCTGCGAAGCCACGCCGAAGCCGGCCGGGCCGCCGAAACGTTCGCTGCCCTTCATCCGGATCAATTCTGTGACCATGAGATCCAGCGGTTTTTGGTCGACCAAAGACTCGTGGATCCACCAGCGGAACGGGCCCGTGTTGTTGAGGGTGGGGTTGAGGATGTTCGGGTTTTCGGCCAGTACATCCTGCCAGTAACCCATCCAGTGGTCGGCGCTGCGTGGGTCGGCCAGGAGCCGGTCGATGACAAGGGAGCGCCGGTTGGCTGAGGAGTCGTTCTGGAAAGCCTCAATTTCCTTCGGGCTCGGCACGACTCCCACGGTGTCCAATGTGACGCGCCGCAGAAAGGCGAGGTCGGTGGCCAGGGGCGTGAAGTCGGTTGGGAGCGGTGGGAATTCCGGCCAGTGGGCGCCTTCTTTGATCCAGGTTTCCAGCAAAGCCGTTTCCTTGGCGGTGAGACGGTCGCCTTTCGGGGGCATCACCTCGTCTGTGTCCTTTGACTTGATGCGTTCGATGATCGAGCTCGTTTCGGGATGGCCGGGGACGATCCCGGCATCGCCCGATTTTCCGCCTTTGAGCGTCGACGCTCTCTGGTTGAGATGCAGACCGCCTTTGGATTTTCCACCCTGATGACAGTCCAGACACTTCGCTTCGAGGATGGGCTGAATCTGAGCGAAGAAGTCGACCGAACCGCTCCGGGCTTCGTTGAGCTGGCTGGAAACTGCGGCGATTCTGGATGCGATAAAGTGATCGATGGGGTTGTGAGCCGGTGCGTTGGGCGGCAGTGCGGGAACGGGTTCTTCGCGGGTTTCCGCCAGCCACTTTTGGGCGGCTTCCCGGCGTTGCTTCCAATAAGGGGCTTGTGCCAGACGGGCCTTGGAACGGTTGAGCGCGTTTTGAGCGTCGAGTTCCGCCGCGACCTTGGCGTGATAACCTTCCCAACCGGTGTCCGTGTATGGGATCCGACCGGCGCCGGGATTGAGGATTTCCCAGTCGAAACTGCCTTCGGGTGAAATGGCGGCCACGGTTTCGCCGGGCTCGGGTCTACGGCGGCCTTTGCCTTCGATTCCGCCGACCAGGGTCTCGAGGGTGACGAGATGTTCGCCGCCTTCGACC
>CAMCYN010000274.1 GCA_945883955.1 Akkermansia muciniphila | reverse complement strand
CTGTTGGCCGCATCGGGACGGGTGGATGCAGTCGCCGCATTTGGAGTGCTCCTGGACGGAGAAACCGCCCATGCCACCCTGGTGGCACAGGCAATCACCCAGGCTTTACTAGCCAGTTCTCTCAAGCACGGCATTCCGGTTTTGCACGAGGTACTTTTAGTCAAAAATGCCGAGCAAGCCCAGGCCCGCTGCCTAGGCTCCGACCTAAACCGCGGTATCGAAGCCGCTCGCGCCACCGTCCGCATGTTGCGCACCGTTGAATCGTTACGCCCTTCCCAAAGCATCCATCCGTCGAATGAGTGACCCACGCCCTGCTGCCGCCCGCGCTAAATCCGGACTGCGTCGTGAAGGACGCGAAGCGGCCATCCAGTTTCTGTATCAGCTCGATTCCCAAGGGCCGGAGGAATCGGTTCCGGATGCTGACTTCTGGAGGCTCCGCGCGGGGACCGTTGATCCCGAAGAGCCGGATGCGGGAGGGGCACTTCCACCCATTCCACCAAAAGCAAAAACTTTCGCCGAGCTTCTGGTTCACGGCACGCTTTCCCATCGGGCCGAGATTGACGGGTTGATCGTGAAGTTTGCGCGCAATTACGAGTTGCAACGTATTGCGGCGGTGGATCGCAACATCCTGCGGCTAGCTATCTATGAGCTCGCATTCAATGCTGAAGTACCTCCGGCCGTTATCATAAATGAAGCGATTGAGATCGCAAAAAAGTTCGGCTCAGAGGAGTCCGGCCGCTTCGTGAACGGGGTGCTCGATCGCATCCGCAAGGAAGTGCCGTTGCCGCCGCGGAAGTCCCCACCCATGGTTCCGAAATCAGCCTGAAATTGAATCCATGGCTTTTGGCTTCTTTAAAAATATAATCCAAAAGTTCACTGGCCGAGCCGTGGACTGGGATGAACTGGAAGAAACCCTGATCCGGTCGGATTTGGGGGTTCCCATGACGATGCGCATCCTGAAATTGCTTCAGGAACGCCCGGACAAATTAACGGCCGAGCGCATCGTGGAGGTGGCTAGTGAGGAGATTATCAAAGTATTGCCCAGGGACGTGTCTATGTTGCGTCCCTTCCCCTCAAAGCCAAAAGTCATTCTGGTCGTGGGAGTGAACGGAACCGGGAAGACCACCTCCACAGCAAAGCTTGCTTATCTTCTCAAAAAGAAAGGGCACAGCGTTCTACTTGCCGCAGCGGACACTTTTCGGGCGGGTGCCATTGAACAACTTGAAATCTGGGCTCAACGCATCGACTGCGAACTGATCAAAGGGCAATACAACGCTGACCCGGCGGCGATTTGCCACGACGCCTATCGTGCGGCAGAGGCGCGTAATGCGGAATTTTTGATTTGTGACACAGCGGGCCGCTTGCACAACAAAGCCAACCTCATGCAGGAACTGGCCAAGGTTCGCCGCTCCCTCTCGCGCACCGACGTGACCGCTCCGCATGAAGTATTCCTCGTGGTTGATGCGACCACTGGAGGTAATGCGCTCAATCAGGCGCGCGAATTTAAAGAGGTCACGGGGCTTACCGGGTTAATTGCGACCAAACTGGATGGATCCGGCAAAGGAGGATGCGTGATTTCCATCCAACACGAGCTGGGAATTGCTCCGCGGTTTACAGGCACGGGTGAAAAGCTCGAAGATTTCGACTTTTTCGATTCCCGACGATTTGTGGAGCAAATGTTGTAGCTCCCGGGAAACTTCTTTTCATCCGGACGCCTCAGGCGTGTTAGAATTAGGGAAGCGAAACAGAGTCCATGCCTGACATCCCGCCATCCCTCAGCGAATCCTCCCTTTGGAAGAAACTCTCGAAGTATGCCCAAATCGCCGGGCGCACCTTGGTCGAACAGGTGCTAGTTCTGGTTCATACCTTAAAAGACTCGGACACCCCTTTGTGGGCACGAGGCACCATCGTATCCGCGTTGGGCTACTTCATCTCGCCGCTGGATATCATTCCTGACTTTCTGCCAGGCGCCGGATACTCCGACGACCTAACTGCGATTGCGGCGGCCGTCGCCGCAGTGGCCATTCATATTAAGAAGGAACACCGGGATAAAGCTCGGGAAAAGGCCGACGAATGGTTCGGGCCCCGACCGGACAAGACTCAAGCTTTCGCTCCCCCGCCCTCTCAGACTCCGTAATACGACCGGATAGCGGCCTTTAAACTCGGGATATCGGATTGCTTGGCCTCCACATCGACGCGTAATCCCAAATCGCGCATCGTTTGAGAGGTAATTGGCCCGATGGACGCCGTCTTGAGTCCTTCGGGAAGACGCAGCTTGAGGGCCATAAAATTCTCCACCGTCGAACTGCTCGTAAAGGTGATCATATCGGCACCTTCGGCTTCAAACTGGGCAATTCCACCCGCGGCATCATCGGTTTCGGGAACAGTGCGGTAGGCAATGGCCTCGTCCACAATTGCGCCTAACGCCGTTAATTCCTTGGGGAGAACATCTCTGGCACGCTCGGCGCGAGCCAACAGGATGCGCTGATTTTCCACCGACCCGAAGTTTTTCTGGAACTCTTCCAGGATCGCTTCCGCCACATATTCGGCAGGCTGCAGATCCACGGCAAAGCGGTATTCGCGAACCCGTTGAGCTGTAGCAGACCCGATCGCGGCGATTCGGATACCGCCAATCTCACGAGCATCGGCAAACAACTTATAAAACATTTCGAAGAACGCAGTGACGCCATTGGGGCTCGTGAAAATCAGCCAGTCGTACATGTGGACGTCCTGAACGAGTTGCCCAAAACCCTTAAGATCCGTTGGAGGCTCGATGCGAATCGTGGGGAGCTCCAGCACATCAGCCCCCAGTTCTCGCAACCCGGAACTGAGTAAACCGGCCTGTTGGCGCGCACGGGTCACCACGATTCGTTTGCCCGAAAGCGGCCGATTCTCGAACCAGTTTAACTTTTCACGCAGTTTAACCACTTCCCCAAAAACCGCCACTGCAGGCGCTTTAAAGGAAGCATCGTCCACCTTTTGCGCTATATCGGCCACCGAACCGCTCAGGGTCTCCTGTTTACCGGTAGTGCCCCAACGCACCAACGCGACAGGAGTCTCCGGCGCCATACCATGCGCCTGGAAGGCTGCGGTAATCGCGCCGATCCGCTCCATGCCCATCAGCATCACCTTGGTTCCGGGCAACGCCGCAATCCGGGCATAATCCAGCGAATTGTCCGGCTTGTTGGGATCTTCATGACCGGTAAAAATGGTAAGCGAGGAAGTGAAATCGCGGTGAGTTACCGGAATCCCCGCATAAGCCGGAGCTGCGATGGCCGAGCTGACTCCGGGAACGATTTCAAAAGCCAAACCGGCATCCACCAGGGCTTCGGCCTCTTCGCCACCACGACCAAACAAAAAGGGATCCCCGCCCTTGAGACGCAACACGCGGTTTCCCGCAGCCGTCTTTTCCACCAGGAGTTGATTAATTTCCTCCTGACGCATGGTGTGCTGGCCCGCTTTCTTCCCGGCATAAATAATCTCCGCGCACGTCTGAACCCAGCGGAGCAGGTCCGGGTTGCACAGATAATCAAACACCACAACATCAGCGGTCTCCAACAGCTCTTTAACACGAATAGTAACCAGTCCAAGGTCGCCAGGACCCGCTCCGGCGAGGTAACAGATTCCCTGTCGCAGCGGAGAAAGTTTAGATGTCTTCATTGGCAATCGCGCAGACTAAAGCTTCGAGCCCTTCTCCGCCAAGCGGCTTCCATAAGTGCCTCTTCCCCCACAGGCACAGGCGTCGGTAATCCGGGCGGTGAGACCCAGAACGAGGGGCTCGCTCGCCGAGCCGACGGGTAAAACTATCTGGCACCCTAGAGCGGCAGGGATTCCGTGGGCTGAACGTTGGGAACCGCCGGGTTCTTAGGCTGCGCGAAGTGGGTTTTGGCGCGTCCTAAAAAGGTTCCAAGCAAAACATCCGCCAGGGGCAGAACGACGTTAAAATTTTTGTGCATGTAACGGTGATGCAACAAGTGATGCCCGTTGAGCCGACGGAAAAGGCCCGACTGTTCGACGCGGCGGGCCTTTGGAAGATGCATACACCAGTGGATATACTCGTAGACGCAATAATACACACCGGTCCCACAGGCCGCTCCCCAGTAAATCGTCCAGTCCTCGAAGGCCAACGCCAAGGGAATCGCCGGAATGGCCGCAATCAGGGCCAGAACCGGACCGTTCCACCAGGCCATGGGAATAGTCGTACGGTCCGCAGGATTCACCAGATGGTAGGTGTGATCCGCCCGGAAAATGCGGTGGTGAACTAACGCATGCGCCCGGAACGGATACACAAACGGCCCCACCGGCCGATGCATCACGTAGCGATGTAAGGTCCACTCGAAGAAAGAGGAAACCAACAGCCAGGCGGCCAGAAAGGAGAAAAAGACAACAAAAGAGTTCATATGAAC
>CAMCYN010000273.1 GCA_945883955.1 Akkermansia muciniphila | reverse complement strand
ATGATGAAACGGGCAATGTGATCTTGCGGCAACCAGTCGCGCATGTCCTGAGGCAGGAGAATGGGCGTGGACCGATCTATGTTCACAAAACGTTTTGCCATAGATGTTTATCGGCAGTTTTAAGGGCAAACTTTAGCTAAATCCGCAGTATCGCACTTGGGGAAGTCCGACAAGCTCCTAGGGCTGGGCGGGTTCGGCCAGGCGTGTTTTGAGCCAGGGGGTCAGGCGTTGCGCCCACAGACCGGCGTGCGCGCGCAGACCGTCCCCGCTGAAATGAACGCCCTGCCCCTGCCTTTCGCGCAGCTCCCCTTTGAGCGTGTCGGTGTCTGGCCCTTGAAGCGCCACACCACTGCTCCACAGGGCGGCCTGGGCCCCGCGGATGTCCGGGGACGCCTCGTCGCCGGGAACGTGGTAACTGACCTGCGCCACAAACCACGGCACCTCCCAACCCGCCGCCGTACGGGAATCGCGGATAATCTGTTGGAGATATTCCTGGTAGAGTTCCCCGGGCAATGTCCGGGTCGGATCCTTCTGGTTGGCGTCACTTTCGCCCTGATGCCACAAAACTGCGCGGAACCCCTGCGGCCCAAGCGTCTTCATCAGCGCCGTGAGCCGTCCATAAAGGGTTCCGGGACTCTCATACTCGCCACTTTTTAACGAGCTGGTCGCTCCAGTGGGTAAAACCGGCGATCGCACCCCTTTGGGCAGCCAGGCCCGCACACTGGTTCCACCGGCACCACAGGCCACAAATCCGACCGGCACATGAAATGCATCCGCCAGGGTGTCTCCCAATCCCGGCATAAAACTTCCCCCGTTTCCTCCCGCCCCCGGCTGCGGATCCTGAGAAATCCGCCACGTTTTTCCGTCAAACGCCGAGACTCTCCCGGTCAGGGTGGCAGTTTTTTCCGCCCCGTAATTGGCCGAATTAGACTGTCCGGCCACCACAAAAACCTCCCCCACCCCGACATGTTCTACCGAGGTTTCCGCCACAGCCTTACCCTCGACGACCACCCGAAACTCGAGCCGATACCAGCCACCAGCGGGCGCTTCGAGCCCGGTTTGAAAAGCGCCGTCTCTGGGTTCGACCGACAATTTTTGCCACGTCGCCTGCTTGCCGTACTCGTTCACACGCACCTCCAAAGCCCCCTCGCCCTCACGCCTCTCGCCTAAAGCGCCCAAGGCCCCCAGAACTCCAGAGATGGGGATCCGCCCCTTGTCGGCCGAGAACCGCTGGACGACCTGGTAATCCAGCGGCGCCGTCAGAGTGAGCGTCGCCGCATACGCGCCGCCACAGCTCAGAGAGCCCAACAGGAGGGCGTGCAGGGAGAGAAAACGAAAGTTCATACGTTGGGGAGAAATAGAGCGACGCTCGTCGAGCGCATTGTATTCCATCCCGGACTACGGCGGCGGCTTAGGAAGTAGGTTGAGGGACGGGATAAATTCACCCATTCCAGCACCGCCAGCCTTGAGAGAAGTCCTCCCGGGTAAATGAAATCAGGCGAGCAGTTCCTCAGCCAGGGTTTGGCGGCAGGAAGTCGAAGGTGGCCCCTGCTCCACTGCGGCTTCGGCCCGGACTGGGTGCTTGAGGGGGCATTGGTGGAAAAGCCCGGGTTCATTCCGGACACGAGAATTTCGAGGGGCGGCCTGCATTCGCAGACATGCCCTTGAGGAAGCGGCCAATTTTGGTACAGATTGACCACCTCCCGATGACTCCCCGACAACTCCAGAGCAATTTCTTTAAACAGCATCCCGGGGCGTTCTCAGTTCTGGATCTGTTTGATGCGCTGCCCAACACCTGTTTTTACGCCAAGGACACCCAAAGCCGGTTCGTACGTGTCAACCAAGCCTTTCTGACAAGTCACGGCGTTCTCTCTGAAGAGGGTATTCTCGGCCGGAACGACCGGGATTTTCACCCCCCCCTTTTAGCCGAGGCCTACATCGCTGAGGATCAGCGCGTGATGGCCGGGCGCAAACCGATCCCCGGGCAGTTGTGGCTGGTGTTTAACCATAAAAAACAGCCCGAATGGTATATTTCCACCAAGGTCCCGCTTTTTGATCCCCTCGGCGAGGTCATAGGTATCGCCGGGGCTATGTACGCCATCGAACAGTCCGAAGAACAGGCGCGTTATTTCGGCGAACTCCTGCCCGCTACCGCTTACATGGAAAAACATTACGGCGAGCCGATTTCGATGGCGGCCATGGCCGAACGCACCGGCCTTTCCTCCACTCATTTTAACCGCCGGTTTCAGCAACTCCTGCGCACCACCCCCACCGAATACCTCCGCACCGTCCGGATCCAGGCCGCCCGCCAGGCTCTCAGCACCACCCAAACCGCCCTGATCCAGATCGCCCTCGACACCGGCTTCACCGACCAAAGCCATTTCACGCGCTGTTTTCATAAATCCACCGGGATGACCCCACGGGATTACCGGATGCGCTTTCAAAAATAACAGTCCCCGGGCAAATCCGTCCGATCTTCAACAAAACTTGTCCGCCGGAATTCTACTCGGGCCGGGTTAAGTTTAGTCAGTGCACTTTCCAGGCACTCCCCAAACACCCCCCTCCCATGAAACGTCTCGTCCCTGGGCAGCCCGCCCTCCCGTTCGTTTTCACCCGCTCTTCCGCGCCGCACCCCGCCCGGTCGGCTTTGTCCAAGTCGACTCTTTCCGCTCTGACTCTGAGCCTCTTGCCCCTGCTTTGTTCGGCCCAGGATGATCCCAACCGGCCCATGGCCAAATCCGCCGCACTCTCGCCGGCGCAAACCGCCGCTCAACTTACACTTCCCGAAGGGTTCCGCACCGAGCTCGTAGCCGGAGAACCCCAAGTCATCCAACCCATCGCCTACACCATCGACGACCGGGGCCGGCTCTGGGTGATCGAAAACACCAATTACCCCGAATGCCCCGGCACGCCCAAGGACCGGGTCCTGGTGTTCGAAGACACGCAGGGGAACGGGACTTTTGACCGCCGGACCGTCTTTTGGGACAAAGCCACCTTCACCTCGGGCATCGCCGTGGGTTTTGGCGGCGTCTGGCTCGGAGCCCCACCCAACCTGCTCTATATTCCGATAGCCGATGGGGAAACGCCCAAACCGGCAGGCCCGCCCGAGATCGTACTGGACGGCTGGGGAAATCAGGACACCCACGAAACCGTCAACGGGATGATCTGGGGTCCGGATGGGTGGTTATACGGAACCCAGGGAGTTTTCACCCATTCCCTCGTAGGCCGCCCCGGGGCCTCCAAATCCGAACGTGTCTCGATCAATGCGGGTGTTTGGCGTTTTCACCCCCAACAAGGCACCTTCGAACGCTGGGCGGAAGGCGGCAGCAACCAATGGGGCATTGACTGGAACGACCATGGGGAAGCCTTCTTTGAAGCCTGCGTGATTCCCCACATGTGGCACGCCATGGAAGGCGCCCGGTATCAGCGCCAGGCCGGTACCCACGACAATCCTTACACCTACGGCGATATCCAGACCATCGCCTGGGGCCGTTATGAAAAGGCCGGATACGCCGGTTCGATGATTTATCTGGGCGGCGTTTTCCCGCCGGTATGGCGCGACCGCGTCTTTTTTAACGACATTCACATGAACCGGATGCGCTGCGAATCGCTCGAGCGCACCGGCAGCGGTTACCGCAGTGTACGCCAACCCGAATTCGTGTTCAGCCAGGACGCCTGGTACCGCGGATTGTCGGCCCAATACGGGCCCGATGGCGGCGTTTTCCTCAACGACTGGTACGACAAAGTGCCTTGCCATCAGCAAAAAGCCTACACCGACCGCACCAACGGGCGGATGTACAAGATCGTCACCGACGCCGTTAAACCCGTCAAAGTGGATTTGGCCCGATCCAGCGACGCCGAACTGGTCGCCATGCAGTTAAATCCCAACGACTGGTATGTCCGGCATGCCCGGCGGTTGTTGCAGGAACGCGGCGCCTCGGCCGGGACCACCTCTGCGCTGGAAGCTGTCCTGTTTGAAAATACCGATCCGACCCGGCAACTCCGCGCGCTCTGGGCCTTACACGGCCAGAAGGCACTGTCGGAAAACACCCTGCTCAAAACCCTCGCCGCCGGGAATGAACACGTCCGTGGCTGGGCGGCCACGCTAGCTGTGGAAAACGGAACCCCGTCGGCACCTGTGCTTCAAACACTATTGGCTCTTGGAAAAAACGAGCCCTCGCCGCTGGTACGGCGTCGCCTGGCTTCCGCCGCGCAACGCCTGACTCCCGAGCACAGTTGGTCGCTGGTCACGGCTCTGGCAAAACACCCCGATGCCTCCGACGCCAATCTGCCGCTTCTGTATTGGTATGCCGCCGAATCCTGCATAGCCGAAGTCCCAGCCCGAGCGCTGGAATTGTTTAAGACAACCGCCGTACCGCTTCTTCAGGAATACTCGACAAGGCGGCTAGTGGCGCTTGCGCTCGAG
>CAMCYN010000272.1 GCA_945883955.1 Akkermansia muciniphila | reverse complement strand
GATAAAATCCCGCAAATCGTGCATAAAGCCCCGAAAACCCGACCCGCACTCGCGGGTACTTTTAACTGTCGTCAGCGGGTACTTCTAACTGTCGTCGCGCACTTCTCGCAGAAATCGCTGCGCCTCGCTTGCGTTTCCACTCATCGATTTCGGAAAACCCAATCGACTTTACCGGCATGCCCTTGAAATAGGGATTCAGACCGATCAGGGCCACGCGGCGGCGATCGTAGGACTTTGGCTTAAGCGCGGATTGAATCGATGCCAGCCAGGCAACGGCAAGTTCTTCAAAACGGATATTCCGATTTTCCTGTCCCTCCAATCGTTCCGCTTTGGCACGAAAGTCGATCAACCGGCGTTTTGCGATCGCAAGATCTGAAGTTTTGAGGGAACGCCTAATCTGCTTGCCGTGGACCTTGACCAAACCGTAATAATCCTTGTTGGCGTTCCGATAGAGGCACTCTGCGACCTTTTTGAACTCCTGTGAGTTTTTTGGCATTTTCCTCATGCCAAATACCATAGGGTTACTTAAACGGGTTACAAACGGTCAAAATTGGATTTCAGAAATAGGCCATAAGGCCCTGAGCGTCAGACAGTTGGAGGGGTGGTAGAGTGGTTGATTGCACCGGTCTTGAAAACCGGAGGACCGCAAGGTCTCGCGGGTTCGAATCCCGCCCCCTCCGCCACTGCTTGTTTACAGGGAGTTGCGGGCTTGGATGGGTCGAAATGGGGTGAAATGCTAACAAAAATGCTAACGCGCACCCCGATGTTTCTGGTTGTTTCCTGACGTTAGCGCCTGAATTCACGCAGGCTCGTCAGGCAGTTCTTCGATTTTTATAAAGCCCCGGTCCGTTGCACTTGGGCTCCCATCCTTGGCTCTACAACCCGAGCCCGCTCATCTTTTAGCCGCGCGTATTCCCTAGAGAAATCCACGCCGACATCCTGCCCCGGAGCCACGACTTTGGTTCCTGCGTACAGGTAAGGTGACCCGTTGCGATCAGCTGACCAGAAGCTGAAACAAATCCCGAGGGTGCCCCCGTATCCGGCCTACCCCCTGTGTTAGTTTACCGGGAAACGTGGTTTGACTTACCGACCACGCCCCCTTTGCTCTACCGTTGATCACCACCCATGGCTCTTAAGAAATCCGCTCTATATTCCTCACTCTGGGCCTCCTGCGACGAATTGCGCGGCGGCATGGATGCTAGCCAGTACAAGGATTACGTCCTGTTCATGCTCTTCATCAAATACGTCTCCGATAAATACGGCGACTCTGATGACTTTGCTCCACCAGTGACCATCCCGGCCGGGGCCAGCTTCAAGGATATGGTCGCGCTCAAAGGTAAGAGCGACATCGGTGATAAAATTAACACCCAGATCATCCAGCCGCTCATCGACTCCAATACGCGCCTGGCTCGCAGTGATTTTCCTGACTTCAATGACCCCAACAAACTCGGGGAAGGCGATGCCATGGTGGCGCGCCTCACCAACCTGGTCGCCATCTTTCAGAAGCCCGAACTCGACTTCTCCCAGAACCGCGCCGAACACGACGACATTCTGGGCGACGCTTACGAATATCTCATGCGGCACTTCGCCACAGAGAGCGGTAAGAGTAAGGGCCAGTTTTACACCCCGTCTGAAGTCAGTCGGGTCATCTCCAAGGTCATTGGGATCTCGCCGGAGTCCGCCAAAGCTTCGACCACCGCTTACGATCCCACCTGTGGCTCGGGCTCTCTTCTCCTGAAGATCGCGGCGGAGGCAGGGAAACACATCACGCTGGAAGGTCAGGAAAAGGACGTCACCACCGCCGGGCTCGCCCGGATGAACATGATCCTCCACGACTTCCCGACGGCGAACATCCTTTCGGGGAACACACTCTCAGACCCCAAGTTCAAGGACGCCGAACAGCTCCGGACTTACGATTACGTCGTCGCCAACCCTCCCTTCTCGGACAAGGCGTGGTCCACCGGCATCAACCCGAGTCAGGATCGTTACCAACGCTTCGGTTGGGGTGAGCCACCCGCCAAACAGGGGGATTACGCTTATTTGCTGCACATCATCCGTTCGATGAAGAGCGCGGGGAAAGCTGCGTGTATTCTGCCGCACGGGGTTCTCTTCAGGGGCGGGGCCGAAGGGGTGATCCGTCAGCAATTGGTAAAATCCGGTTACCTCAAGGGAATCATTGGACTCCCGGCCAACCTCTTTTACGGAACCGGTATCCCAGCCTGCATTCTGGTGTTGGATAAGGAGAACGCCGACCCGAAGAACGACTACAACCTGAACCTGCCCCGTTACATCGACAGCACGGAACCGGAAGACCTTCAGGACATCGATGGGCACTTGTTTGGCGGGATCCCCACTCGGGACATCGACGCCCTGGACGCCTATTGGCAGATCCTTCCCAGTGTCCGGGCTGCATTGTTTGAGGCGGCGGATCGTCCGGGTTATGCACGGATGAAGATCCCGTTGGGTGAAGTGAAGGCAGCCATCCTGGGGCACGCTGAGTTTACGTCGTTCAACGCCACTTTTACGGAGCTCTTTGCGAAGTGGGTGAATGTGAACAAACCGCGTCTTCTTGAGTTCACGAAGGAGAGCCATCCCAAAGCCCTGATCGAAACCATCGCTGAAGATCTGCTCATCACCTTCCGGGAAGCACAGTTGGTGGATGCTTACGACATCTATCAGCACCTCATGGATTATTGGGCCGAGACGATGCAGGACGATTGTTACCTGATCGCGGCGGATGGCTGGGTGGCAAAGACGGCTCGTATTCTGGAGACCGACAAGAAGGGCAAAACGAAGGACAAAGGCTGGACCTGTGATCTTGTTCCAAAATCGCTGCTCGTCTCGCGGTTCTTTGCAAAGGAACAGGCCGACATTGAGGCGTTGCAGGCGGAGCTGGAGGCGACAACTGCCAGTATCACCGAGCTCGAAGAAGAACACGGAGGTGAAGAAGGTGTCTTTGCGGCTCTCGATAAAATTGCTAAGGGCGAGATCAATACACGTCTCAAGGAGCTCCGAGGGGACAAAGACGCGCAGGAGGAAGTCGCTGTTCTCAAGCAATGGCTGGTGTTGAGTGACAAAGAATCCGCTCTCAAGCGTCTCCTCAAAGACGCCGAAGCCGCGCTCGATTTGCTGGCGTACGAACATTACCCCAGACTCACCGAAGCCGATATCCTCTCCCTTGTGGTGGAGCACAAATGGCTGGCGCGTCTTTCGGCGGCGGTACAAGGCGAGCTCGACCGGGTGTCCCAGACGCTCACGGGCCGGATCCGGTTATTGGCCGAGCGGTATGCGTCACCGCTTCCTCAAATCGTGGATGAAGTAGCCGCCCTCTCGGCACGGGTGGACGAACATCTCAGGAAAATGGGGGCGCGGTTATGAGCGTACCGATGAATTTCGAGCAGCTGGGGCAGATAGAAGTGAACCTGTTGGAGACGAAGACCCTGACCGCCCGAATTCGACCGACACTGTCGGTTGATAATCAGAAGATTTGGCAGGCAGTGTCTGCTGAATTCGTCCGACACTGTCGGACCAATCTGCCACGTTTTGACAATCCAGGTTTATGAGTCACGAAATCACTGCTGAACCCGCATATAACGCTCTCCTTGGACGCATCTCCGAGGTCTACGTCGCGGGGCAGGTGCGGGCGACTCAAGCGATCAACGTCCACCTCACCGAAACGTACTGGCAAATCGGACACGACATTGTGGAGTTTGAACAGGGCGGAAAAGCTCGGGCCGAGTACGGTAAGAACCTCATCAAAAACCTCAGCCGCGATCTGAGGCTGCGGCATGGCAAGGGGTTTAGTCGGAGTAATGTAATGATGATGAGGGCATTTTATCTGGCCCACCCAAAAGTCCAGACGTCGTCTGGACAATTAAGCTGGTCGCATTATGTCGAATTGCTGGCGATAGATGACCTCCTTGAGCGTGGATTTTACGAAAAGCAGGCGATAGCAGAGAAATGGAGTGTCAAAGAACTCCAGCGACAGAAGCGCAGCTCCCTTTTCCTGCGACTGGCGGCAGGGAAAGACAAAGACGCCATTCTCCAACTCTCCCAGCAGGGGCAGCTCGTGGCGCAACCGTCCGATCTGCTGCGGGACCCGTTTGTCTTTGAGTTTCTCAAGATTCCCGAACCGCACTCTGTTAGCGAAACCGATCTGGAGACCCGGCTCTGTGACCATCTCCAACCCTTCCTCCTGGAATTAGGGAAAGGGTTCACCTTTGTGGGACGACAATATCGAGTCCCAATCAACAACACGCCGTTTCGAGTCGATCTGGTATTCTACCGTATCCGCCCAGCCAACTGCATCTACCGCTAGCCCCGTGATCTCGTCAGGGTTTGCGCAATGCACGCCATTATCCAACGCAAGCGACGCCGTACTCCTTCGGAAATCCGCCAATTAATCTCCCGATACCGCGCCAGCGGATTAACCCAG
>CAMCYN010000271.1 GCA_945883955.1 Akkermansia muciniphila | reverse complement strand
AAAGCCGTCCGCGTCTTCTGCAAGTCTTCGCGCACGGGTCGCAGATTGTCCCGAGCCGCATTGCTGTGATCCGCGAGCATCGCCAGATCCTGTTGAAAAGTGCGAACTGCCGCTTCGTTGACCTGCTGACGTTGCTGGGAGGGACTCGGGCCGTCGGCCTGCGAGGTCCTTTCAGGTTCGCCCGATTTTGTACTCAGAGCCAGTTGTTCCTCGGCCAGGGCGCGTGCGCTCTCTTTCAGCGAAATGGCTTCCTCGACCGCTAGTTGGGATCGGAAAGCCTCCGTGGTTACGTTGGTTTTATTGGAGGCCTGTGCGGCGGCGTCAGCGGCGGTGCGTAAGGCTTCCTTTTTGTCCTCGGCACGGAGGGAGGCTCCGTCGTTGCTTTCCTGCAGGCTGTCGCGGGCGGCTTCGAGGTATCCGGACTGGATCCGGTTTAGGAGTTGGACGGTTTGACGCAGATCCTTTTCCGATTGGGCGTCGCCGGGAGTGGCGAGTGCGCCGGCAAGCAGGGCGCGTATGGCAGCGGCTTTCTGCACGGCATTTTCCAGGGCGCGTTGGGCCGAAAGCATGGCCTGATCGCGTTTGAGCGAGTCGGGGCTGCGGCTTTCGTTTTGCGTTTTGACCTCACCCAATGCTCTGGCAGCCTCTTGGGTTTCGCGTTGTAAACCCTTGAGCCCTTGGTGGATTTCGCGGTGGAGTGCAAGGGTTTTGGAGGCAGACGAAATGGTTCCCGAAAGCGCGACGGCAATCTGGATACTTCGCGATTCACTGCGTTGCCCCTTCGAATCGGTGGCCACAAGTTTGGTGGTGATCAGGTCGCCCGGCTTGGCCCGGTCCACGAGCGCGTCCCAGGTTCGTTGCGCCTCGCAAACCTTTCCGGGCTGGCTCAGCAGTGGCACTTCTGTCCAAGCGCCCTGATTGATCCTGATAGCCTGGGTGAACGATACCAGTCCCAGGTCGTCCTCGGCATGGCCCCGAATCTGGATTTTCTCACCCAGCGGAAGGGCGAAATCCTGCACGGGTGTTTCCAGTGAGACCTTAGGAGCCAGATCGCTCTCGGCCCGGATTTCAAACTGCGGGGTGGTGCGAGACGGGAATCCCGTGGCCGCTCCGACGAGTTCAAGGTGGTAGGTGGCGTGTCCCTGGACGGGCAAGGTGCAGGTAAAAACGTCGGCGCGTTTTGTGGGAACCAGCGGGAGGGATTGGGAGCGGCCTTCCCGTTCGAGGTTGATGGACGCGGAACGGACCGCCTGGTCTAGCTGGATTTCCAGTTCAACCTGAGTGCCTTCCAGTGCGGTCAGGTGACCATCTTCCTCCCGTACGTTCCGGGACGACAGGCCTGAGTATGCCGGTGGTAGATAATTCTTTTGGAAGGCCACGGCGTGGGGGCGAGCCACGGGCCGCGCCGAAAATTTGCGCGTCAGAGCGTCCCCGGCCTGGATGCGGAATTGGAGAGGTGATTTACCCAGATCAATCCCGGCCACGAAATGGCCCCGGCCATCGGCTCGCATTGGAGTCCGACCGGTTGAAGTTCCCCCGAACGTCTCGAGCGAGGGCGCAACGGTGGCTGGCCCCGTAATGGCGACCTGGACCGCGAGTTTTTCACCTTCGGGAAATTCTCCCTCTACCGGAGCGGGTTCGAGGATGCGGATCTGGAAATTGGAAACCCGGGCGAGGTTGGCGGTGGGGGCGAGCGCCCGCAGACATAACACCCCGAATTCGTGGCCTCTGATCAAAAAGCAGGCTCCCACAATGATACTGAAGCCGAGGGTTATCGCGATTTCCCGACGCAGAATCCGGATGGGGACGAGGATACGAGGGTCGCTTTTGGCTGCATGTGCGGCGGACTGTTCGTGAAGCAGCGTGCGAAATTCGGCGGAATCGCCTGCGGCACCCCCTGGGGCCAACCCCAGCTCAACGGCCGCGAGAAACTGACCGTGAGGCGAAGGCGCGGCGGTCTCCATTTGGCGCGCGAGCGTTTTAGGATCCGATGGGGCGCGGAGTTGGCGGCCGCCGCGCAACCAAATGCCGCCAGCGAGTGAGGCGTAAAGTAGTGCCGCAACGATGTTGCGCAACTCGTCGGGCAAAAAGAAAAGGCGATCCAGTCCCGCGATAAGCAGAGTGCCGCTAAGGAGGATGCTGCTACCGGTAAGAGCAATACGCAGGAGCAGCAGGTTTCTGCGACGGCGGCGGAAACCCTCGATGGCTGCCGTAATCTGGGGGTGAAGCGGCATTTGGGTGGGCTGGCTCCGCTCGGAAGGGAGCCGAACTTTTTACGAAGCCTCGGCGTTGGTTCGGCTCGGCACCGGATGGTGGGACACGTGGTTTTCCTGGGGCCGGATCTGGAGGTTGCGCAAGAGGGACTGCGGCACGCCGTTTTTCAGTCCGAGCAAGCCGCCCACGACGGCGCCGCGGTGGCAGTTGTCTCCTCCAACGTGGGTGTTGGAGATGATGCCGGTTTTAAAGTCATCGGCATATTTCCACGCCAAGAACAGAGCCGCAGGAAATGCATCCTGGATATAACACGCCGTACTGAGGTGCTTTCCAACCACCACCGTGTCGGGTTCACTGGACCAGCGGACCGCCTTCTTTTCCGAAATCCACTGGTGCCCGCGTCGCAGAATACTCTCCTTCAATGAAACGCCAGCTTCTAGATCCAGGAGCATCCAGGTGAACGCCGTGGCGGCATCGAGCACATCGGAGGAGCGATGAGTCAGCGCAACGTGCTTCTGGATGGTTTCGACGAGGGCGTCACCGGTTTGAGCGAGTGCCGCAAACAGAGCGGGCACTGCGGTTAATCCGCCGATATGGATGTCTTCTCCGCCGCAGGCGAGCAGTTTACGGCCCCGGGCGCGGTTGGTGAAAAAGACGCGATGATACTCTTCCACGTAAGTGTCGCGATGCCACCCACGCATCCGCATCAAGTCGACATAGAGTTCGAGCCAGGCTTGTGGATCGTAAAACCCGGCGGAATGAACCTGTGTGTATAGGGTCCGGGCCAGCTTGAAGTTGAGGGTGTTTTCGCCGGCGGCGAGATTCTGGTGGTAATGAACTCCGGGCATTCCCCAGAACCCGGCCTGGTCGTGCAGGATGTCGGCCTCGGGATTGATCGGGTCGTACTTGGAGCGCCACAAGATGCTGTCGGGGTGGGGGTTTTTTGGAGCGCGAAACTGGTCTACGAGCCCGTAGTCCCGTCGCAGGGCGAGACGATCGTAATACCAGTGGACTGGCATCGCCAGGGCGTCGGCGACTAAAGCGCCTTCCAGAGCGGAGATACGGGGTTGGCTCATTTTGAGGGGTGGGCTTGAAAATTTGCCGTTCGGGGTTGGGGGGATCGAGGAGGCGGGTGCTTGCCGGAGTGGCGTATAGTTGTTATTCTGCCTATTCGCCTCTTTTTCGGCATCTTTTTCTTATGAGTAATACCACATCCTCTCCTGACAACTCCGCAGCCAAGGTGCAGACGCCCGTCGAACGCGGCGAACTGATGTGCGGCGCGGATATTCTCGTAGCCTGTCTGGAACGGGAAGGGGTTGATACCATTTTTGCTTATCCCGGTGGTGCCTCGATGCATATGCATCAAGCGCTCACGCGTTCTTCCAAGATCCGGACCTTCCTGCCGCGTCATGAACAGGGCGGCGGATTTTCGGCGGAAGGTTATGCTCGTGTGACCGGAAAAGCCGGTGTGGTGATGGCCACCTCCGGGCCAGGGGCGACCAATCTGGTGACCTGTATTGCGGATGCCTATCTCGATTCTATTCCTCTGGTTGCGATTACCGGCCAGGTGCCTCAGCACATGATCGGAAAGGGAGCGTTTCAGGAAACGGACGTGTTTTCCGTAACGGCCCAGGTGGTTAAGCACAACTATCTCATTCTGGATGTGAACGACATTCCCCGGGTGGTGAAGGAAGCGTTCCACATCGCCCAGTCGGGTCGGCCAGGGCCGGTGCTGATCGATATTCCCAAAAACATCCAGCAGGCCTCCACTCGTCCGATTTTCCCAACGGAAGTAAAGCTGCGCGGATACAATTGCGTTCGTCACGCTGACGATCTCGCTCTGAACGAGTTGGTGGGTCTGATCGGGCAGGCTCGCAGACCGATGCTCTACGTGGGGGGCGGGATTATTTCGAGCGAAGCGTCCGCCGCGCTCATGGAGTTTGTCCAGCGGACCCAGATTCCGGTGGCCACAACGCTCATGGGGATCGGATGTTTCCCGGAAACCCACCCGCTTTCACTGCGCTGGCTCGGGATGCACGGAACCGTTTATGCCAACAATGCCGTCAACGAAGCCGACCTGCTTCTGGCTGTGGGTGTGCGTTTTGACGACCGGGTGACCGGCAAACTTTCGGAGTTCGCCAAACACGGCACGATCGTTCACATCGACATCGATGAGTCTGAGATCAACAAGAACAAGGTGGTTAAGCTGCCTATTCTGAGTGACGTGAAATACGCGCTCGAGCG
>CAMCYN010000270.1 GCA_945883955.1 Akkermansia muciniphila | reverse complement strand
CGGTCGGTTGCCGGATCCCTCCCCCCGGGCATGCTGGCTTTTTAGAGGGGCCCGATTTTTACTTCCGCACGCATGTTGAAGCCGTTTATTCCCGGCCGCCCCCATTGGTGGCAATGGCTGACGGTGCTTTCTGTGGATGCGCCGCTGGTGGCCCTGGTCTGGCAGGCGCTGTTTGCTCGGCTACTGGATGTGGAGCTGTTCTGGTACCAGTCAGCGAGCCTTGGGCTGGCGGTATGGGTCATTTATATGGCCGACCGCTGGATTGAAGGCTGGCGGCTGTCCTACGAAACGGTCCTCACCCAGCGCCACTTCTTTCCCATCCGCTGGCGCTGGCCGGTGTTTTGGACGGGCCTGGTGGCGGCGCTCGTGGCTGCCTGGGTCGCGGTGGCAAAGTTGTCGGGCCGCGAATGGGCTGCGCACGCCGTCCTGGCCGTGCCCACTCTGACCTACCTGCTCTCGCACCAGTTTGTGCACCGCTCGCATCCCTCCCGGGTGCCCAAGGAACTTTGTATCGCCGTGCTTTTTGCGCTCGGCACGGCCCTGGAGCCGGCTCTTGTGAAGCTGCGGCCGGTATGGGACCGGTCCGGCTTCCTGGCGGCCTTGAGTTCGCATCAGCTCGATGCCTTGTGGGTGCCACTCGGATTGTTCGCCCTTCTCTGTCTGGCCAACGTCGGGTTGATCGCCGTGTGGGAATCCGACGTGGACACGCAGCATGGTCAAACCTCCATCGCTTTGCAGCTTTCCGGTAAAGTGAGGCTGATCCGCGCCTTTCCCTGGTTGCTCGTGCCCCTCGGCTTCTGGGCCGCTCTTGGCGGCTCAGGGGAAATGGGCCGTCTGGCCGGGAGCTGTGTGGTTCTCAGTGCCAGCCTGATGGGGGCCCTGGACTGGTTGGAGCCGCGAATCGGTCGGGAAGCGGCGCGTGCCCTCGTGGATGTGACTCTTTTGACTCCGATAGCGGCTCTTTTCTTTCTCTGAGTCCCTTGAAATCGCCGGGGGGGGAATGGAGCGGCGAATTAACCGCTCCCGGGCCCGTAGATCGAATTTGCCTCAGCCCCGGCGGCTCAGGCGGGGGTGACCGCGGAAAGACGCAGCAGGTTCTGGAGTCGTTCGAGGTCGGTGGCGGAGGTTTTTGCGACAAATCCCCGGGCGTGCGCGAAGTGCACATCGGGCTGGTTTGCCAGGCGTGTGAAATCGAGCCGCATATTATCGCGGTATCGGGCCAGGCCGTAGCCCGTGCTCCGCCGGTCGGGAGTCACGGTGGCGACGACCTTTGCGCTGAGGCCGCTGGCCTCGATGTAGCGGTCCATGCCCTGGGACGGGTCGTCTGGCAAGGGAGTGGTGCGGGGCAGAAAAAGGACGGTGGCCGGAGTGCCCGCCAGTTCGAGGGGCCAGATCTGGACGTGGTGGGCGATAAAATCGAGCCGGCTGCGCAAGGAGTGGAGGTACTCGAGGAGGTCTTCGCCGATCATTCGCATCACCTCCCAGAGCGGCTGGCCGGGTTCGAGACGGGAGGCCAGGGCAAAACGCCTCAACAGCGTGATATCCACGGGAGAAACCAGCCTGGAGAGACTTTCCGAACTGATCCCGAGCCATTTCGCCGTGCTGAACGGACCCCGGCAGTCAAACCATTCGGCGGTTTCGAGCCAGTCGCAAAACTGTCGGGCATCCTCATAAAGGCCCACATGCTGGAGAACCAGCGACAGGGAACAGGTGGGGGCGTGTTCCCGAGGGAGCTGGTGGTGGTCGAAGTTGTGTAGTTCGGGCTGATGCACGTGGCCGACATCCACCACACAAGTCCTCTGTGAGGCGAGATCCTCGGCGGTGGGCTCCCGCCGGAGGACGGGCACGGGATGGAAGGCGAGCAGAACGCAGCAGGCCAGGAACTCGTCCTTATGGGCGCCGCCGGGATGGGTGAGGATCGAGTCGATCGAAGGCATGGGGAGAGTTATGAGCCTTCGCAAAGGGTGGGCAACGCCGGATCCGGTTTAAACAACGTTAAAAAAGGTCACGGAAAGTTCTCGAACCACTGCGATGTGTGTGGTTCAGGCCTTGATTTTTCCCCAGCTCAGACCATGCTAACAATCAGTAAGCGTTAATGATACGTATTGTTGGTGCATCTTGTACGTACATTTATTTGGGGGTGCTTGCCGCGGTTCTTTAAAGCTTCGGACAGTGCCAGAAAACCATCCGAAAGGATGAAAGTAATTATGTATAAAGCTCAGATTAATAAGAATAACGGCATTCACAGTGAATAAGGCAAATTCGCGTAATCGGGAAAAGCTCTACATCACCATTTCTCCAGTCATCAAGGAGAGGGCGGCTGTACTCGCTAAAATTTTGGGGATGAGTTCCTCCCGGCTCATCGAGGAATCCTTAAAATGTTATATGGAGAAGTATGGAATCTATCTCAATCCAACCCCTGAACATATTGGGAGAGAAATCGCCAAACTCGATAACCCTCCACAAGATAATTCTGCCCCATAGATAAAACATCAAAGTGCGCGGAAGGGTATGCTCGGGAAAAAAAGGCCCCCAGCTGGATTACGCGCGAAAATGGGAGCGGTTCGATGTTCTCTGGTTAGAGAATAGTGGCGTGGTTTTAAGTAAAAATAGGCCGGCGGAATAAAATAAAGTAAATCTCCGCCCTCTCCGTATAGTGGCTACCGGGCAGCGCTCGGCTTGCTTGCACACACCGGCCTGAATCGCTGCTCTTTGCCATTTGACCGTCCACCGTGGGAGTTGTTATGGCAGGCGGGACCCCATCTGGCTTCTCCCGCCTAAGGTATTTTCCTTCCTGGACACGTTGCCACTTTGGTGCGGTTCACGGGGCGTGTGAGTTCCAATGTCGCCAAGCGAACAGGTGGTCTCGTGGACATTGTAAATCGTTTGTGTTCACTCGCTAAACCGTGTTGTTCTGGAGGTCTCTTTAACGTTGTGTGGTGCTTTTCGGTTCTTGCTTTGTATAAAGGGTGTGAAATTATCGGATAGTGGGGCGTCTGGTTGTGTGTAATTGGTACGTATAATGTGCGGCATTCCTTGATGTCGAGTTTTATGGTTAATTGTGATTTGCCTTCTGTAGGTAGAAGTTATGGCCGTTGTATTGTGGAGGAGCGGTTCCTTGTAGCGTTTTACGATAATCTATTTAATGCGTCTCCTTTGGTCGCCCAGGCTTTTACGGGCACCAGCGTGGCCAGGCGTCAGGAGTTACTAAAGGATAGTGTCAGCTTTGTGCTCATGTACGCCAAATATGGCGACGGATCCAGTGCCGCACAAAAACTCCAGCGCGTGGGAGAAATCCATTCCCGGACGATGGCTAATGTGGAGCCCACTCTTTACCCCTTGTGGGTGCAGGCTCTTATTGATGCCGTAAAAGCTTTCGATGATAAGTTCGATGCGAATTTAGAAGCCGATTGGAGGATTGCCGTAAGGCCGGCTATCGATCTACTCATTTCCAGGGTTTAGTCCGCTGCCGGACGTGACTTTTAGTGGTTTCGGCTTGCGCTTGATGCCGCTGAACCTCAATGGCATCAGCTTCGTATGCCTTCTCTGGAACTCCCGACGCTGGTAATTTTTGCCGACTGGCATGACTCTTTTTCGGATCACGTTCCGCCGTCCCTCCTCCCTTTGGCTCGTCAAACCCGGGAGCACCTGGAAAAGGCCGTCTTGCCGGATTATCTGCGCACTCAGCGTTGGTTTGCCGCAAAGGGCGAGCCCATTGGCAGTGTGAAAATTGAACGAGCCCTCTCCCTGGCATCCGGGGCCGGAGCCGAAGCGGTTCTGTTCTGTTTTGTGCGTGTGTCTTTCCTCTCTGGGGGCACGCACCTTTACGCTTTGCCTCTGGCGGTGCGTTGGGGAGAGGTCACCGACGACACCATCCGGCCGCTCCTGCCAGTGGCCGTGGCTTGGGTGCGTCAACAATCGCGAGTAGGCATCCTCTTCGATGCTCTGTCTGATCCCGCTTTTATCCGAGGGCTACTGGTTGGGATGAGCCAAAGCCGACAATCGACCTTTGGCTCCGGAAAGCTCAAGTTCGCGCCCACTGCCGCTTACGCCAAACTGCGCGGACAAGGTGATCCGGGAGAAGTCCGGTCGCCTGCAAGTCTCGGGAGCAACACGGCCGTGTCTATCGGGGAGCGCCTGTTTCTGAAGGCTTATCGGCAATTGCAGGAGGGGGTGAATCCGGAGATCGAGATGGGTTGTTTCCTGACGGACGTTTCCCCATTCCCCAGGATCGTACCCCTGGCCGGAGCGCTCGAATATGTCGAAGGCGAGACCCGAATGTCTCTGGCCATCCTGCAGGGGTATGTGGTCAACCAGGGCGACAGCTGGAATTATATGCTGAGTTATCTGGGTCGCTTTCTGGATGAGACCGTTCTGGAGACGGAAAATCCGCTGGCCCAACCCCACACTCAGCATCTGGCACTGGTACAGACTTTGGGCAAACGCACCGCCGAGCTCCACCGCGCC
>CAMCYN010000269.1 GCA_945883955.1 Akkermansia muciniphila | reverse complement strand
CCCGACGAACAAACCCAGATCCACCATCTTTGCGAACTCAACGTCATCGAACAGGTCATGCACGTTTGCGAGACCACCATTGTTCAGGATGCCTGGCTGCGGGGGCAGGATCTCACTGTTCACGGTCTCGTTTACTCGCTGGAGGATGGTCTCATCCGCGACCTCGAGATCAGCATCAACTCTTTGAAACCGCTTACCAGTCCCTACAAAGCCGCCGTCCAGCGTATCCGCGATCTGGACGGAAGAAGTATCTCAAATGGTATCTCAAATGGTATCTCAAATGGTATCTCACATTAATCGCCAAGTCCCTCCCTGGACGACGCCAAGTTCGTCCGGGGGAGGGTGTCGTTGACGTGAGTCAGGCCGTCAGTGCCGTGACACGCGCCGGTTTATAGTCGGCCGCATGATACGAACTCCGCACCAGCGGACCGGACGCGACATGCTCGAAACCCTTGGCGTAGGCGATCTCCTTGTACCGCTCAAACACTTCGGGACGAATATACTCCAGCACCGGCAGATGTTGCGGACTTGGACGGAGATACTGTCCCAGTGTCAGGTTCTGAACCCCGGCCTGCCGCAGGTCATCCATCGCCTGTAAGATCTCCTCCTCGGTTTCGCCTAATCCCAGCATCATTCCGCTTTTGGTAACAATGAGCGGTGCCATCGCCTTGACCCGTGCGAGCACCTGCAAGGAAAGCCGATACTTTGCGCGCGAACGCACCATTGGCGTCAGACGTTCGACGGTTTCCAGATTGTGGTTAAAAATATCGGGCCCCGCACCCAAGACCGCCTGGAGGCACTCTTCCTTGGCATGAAAATCGGGCGTCAAAACCTCCACGGCAATCGCCGGATCCACGGCCCGGATCGCTCGAATCGTTTGGGCAAAATGTTCCGCACCGCCGTCTTTAAGATCATCCCGGGCCACCGCAGTGACGACGACATGTTTGAGTTTCATACGCCGTACAGCTTCAGCCACACGCTCAGGTTCATCGGCCTCGAGGGCAAAAGGTTTGGCGGTGGTGACTGCGCAAAATCCGCACGCACGAGTACAGCGATCCCCGGCGATCATGAAGGTGGCCGTCCCCTGGCTCCAGCACTCCCAGCGGTTGGGGCACTGCGCTTCTTCACAAACCGTGTGTAGCTTCAAATCGGAGACCAGTGCTTTTGTCGAAAAGAACACTGGGTTGGATGGAAGGCGAACCCGGATCCAGTCGGGTTTCTTGGCTTGGTGCAAGGCGGGATCGATCTTCGAACAGGCCATAAGGATTTAAGAGTAGAAGAAGCCCGCACGAAATCAACCGTCTCGCTCTCGATGAGCCAGCGCGCGGTAATCGGTCGTTTTCCAATCCGCAGAGTCTGGCATAGCCTTGCGACGTGCGTCCCGTGCTTCCTCAAATCGTAGTCGCCCTCGCTCTACTAACGCCCCCCCATACGTTGGCAGTCCCCCCCACCGGCGCGAACACGGCGGAGCTTCTGAGCGTTTTGAACAAAGACCATGAAGAAGGAAAACGCCTCGAAGCATTTAAAAAATTAGAGGCGCTTTCCGCCATCGATGCCCGGCAGGTCTGCCGCTCCATCACGGACACCTCCGCCGCCGTCCGCGCGCAAGCCGTCCGCGTGGGCGAACCCCTGGCCGCCACGGATCCCGAACTCGAGTTGCGCCTGCTGGCACTTGCATACGACAAATCCTCACTGGTCCGCCTTCAGATGCTCCGCACCCTGCCCACTTTGCGGCACCCGCACGCGCAAGAGGTTCTATTGTATGTTATTTCTGCCGAGATAGAAAACCCCAAAGCTTGGCCCCTCGCCATCGTCGCACTCAATGGCAGGCTCGGACCTCATATCCAGGCCCTGAGTTCCGATCCTTTTTGGAAAAAGCAGACCCCCGGCCGCCAAGGCTTCCTCGAGTTCGCCGCCAACGCTTTGAGAGAGACCGGAGCCGGTGACTCTTTTACCTCGCTGCTCGAATTGATTTCAGACGACGAAACATCCCGTCCCCGCTGGATGCGCCTTGCGCTACTCCGCGGTCTCCTGGGCCAGTTCAGCGGCACCGAAAGACCCACCGCCCTCAAAGCACTCCACTTGACCCAGATTCCAGTCGGGCTACGACCTCTGCTCGCTTCCAAAGACTCCGTTATCCGCAAATTAATAAAGGCGCCCGGAGCGCTGCTCTCCTGGCCCACCCAACCGTAACGCAAAAGCCAGACCACTCCAGTATTCCCATACCGCCTCATGGACGCTCTCCCAACCTACGACCCCATCGCCGCCGCACTTTCCGAAGACATTGGTGCAGGTGATCTTACCTCCCAGTATTTCGTCGAATGCAGAAACGGCTTTGCGCGCCTCTTCGCAAAAGAACCAGCGATTGCCGCAGGCGTCGAAACCGCAGCCGAAGTGTTTAGCCGCGTAGACTCCACCCTTTCGATCCGAATCATTCGCCCCAGCGGTACCCGGTTAAATCCCGGCGAGAGCGTACTCGAAGTCTTCGGCCCCCTTCCCTCCCTCCTGACAGCCGAACGCGTAGCGCTCAATTTTCTCCAGCACCTCTCCGGTATTGCCACTCTCACGGATCGTTTCGTCCAGGCCATCGCCGGCACTCATGCGCAGATCCTCGATACGCGCAAAACGGTGCCCGGCCTTCGGCTTCTGGAAAAAGCAGCCGTAGTTGCGGGCGGCGGCACAAACCATCGTCTGGGTCTCTACGACATGGTCATGGTCAAAGACAATCACCTCGCCTCAGGCACCACGCCCGAGCAGCTCCAGATCGCCATCCGTCGTTGTCGGAAGGAACACCCCAAAGTTCGCGTCGAACTTGAGGCCGACACCCTGGAGCAGGTCCGGATCTTTCTCGAGCTAACAGGCGTGGACATCATCCTACTGGACAACATGGACTTACATTCTATGCGCAGCGCCGTCGAACTGACCGCAGGCCGTGTCCTTCTCGAAGCCTCCGGGGGAGTGAACCTCGAGACAGTCGCAGCCATAGCCGCCACCGGAGTCGACCGAATTTCTATCGGAGCGCTCACGCATTCGGCCCGGGCCGTCGATTTTTCCATGGAGATCCGCTAACACCGGGTATCCGCTCGACCTGTCTGGAATTTGTCCTTCACTCGAAGGATGCCGAAGAAGTTTTTCCCCCTCCTCGCTCTCGTTTCGGTGCTGGGCTTCGCGCCCCTCGCACGCGCAGCCTCTTATACCATCGAATACCCCCCCTCCACGGGTCCCGGTGAACTTGTGTTCGGGGTCACGTACCGCCTCTGGATTCCCGACACCGCCACAACGCTCCGGGGTGTCATCGTGCACCAGCACGGCTGCGGCGAGGGGGCTTGCCGCGGAGGAGAAACAGCCGCGGAAGATCTCCACTGGCAGGCTCTCGCCAAGAAGTGGGATTGCGCCCTTCTCGGCCCCTCCTATCACCAGCCCGAAAAGGAGAACTGCCGTCTGTGGTGCGATCCCAGAAATGGATCAGACGCGACCTTTCTGAAGGCGCTCCAGGATCTGGCGGCCCAATCAAACCATCCCGAATTAGCCAAAGTGCCGTGGTGTTTGTGGGGACACAGCGGTGGAGCTTTCTGGTCCAGCCTCATGCAAACCCTGCATCCCGAACGTATCGTGGCCATCTGGTTCCGCTCCGGGACAGCCTTTAGCACTTGGGAAAAGGGCGACATTCCCAAACCCGAAATTCCCGAAGCGGCCTACGGCATTCCAATGATGCTCAACCCCGGAACCAAAGAGAACAAAGCGTGGGGCGGCTCTCTGGAAATGTTCAAAGCTTACCGCGCCAAAGCGGCAACCATCGGATTTGCACCGGATCCGCGCACCGGACATGAGTGTGGAGACCAGCGTTATCTGGCCATTCCGTTTTTTGACGCCTGTCTCACGCAACGTCTGCCGGCCAAAACTGCCGTGGAGCAAAAGCTGAAACCCGTTGACTTTAAGAAGGCCTGCTACGCTCCGCTACTAGGGGATTCCTTCACCAAACAAGCCCCCGCTTCCGGCGAAGCCAGCTGGCTGCCCAATGAAGCCTTCGCCAAAGCCTGGGTGGAATATGTCCAGACCGGGGCCACTTCCGACACCACTCCACCGCCCCGCCCCTTCACCATTCAGATACGAGACACCCCCAACGGCAACGAACTGACGTGGAACGCGGAAGCTGATTTCGAAAGCGGTCTGGCCGGTTTTATTATCGAGCGGGACGGTGTCGAAATTGCCCGGCTCCCCGAAAAACCCGTGGGCCGTTTTGGCCGTCCTCTATTCCAGGGCATGTCCCACGGCGATACTCCCGACAAACCCAAAGACGGAGCGCTGCCGGTGATGCGTTATCTGGACACCAAAAAAGCGGACGCCAAAGCCGTCTACCGGATTAGGTCCATCAATAGCGTCGGGTTAGTGTCGGAAGCGGCGAGTGTCAGCAGCGTCGGAGCGAAGCGCTTTTTGTGCTGCGACTATAACGGCGGCAAAGTCTGCATTGTCTC
>CAMCYN010000268.1 GCA_945883955.1 Akkermansia muciniphila | reverse complement strand
AAGGCGGGGTATATGTCGCCGCCCTCGACGCCGGGGCCGATGATTATGTCACCAAGCCGTTTAGCACTCCGGAACTGCTGGCCCGCGTCCGGGTCGTCCAGCGCCGCCGCCAGGTCTCCCACGGTGAACCGGTGTATTCCGCCGGAACCCTCGAAGTGGATCTCACCACCCGGACCGTACGACGGGCCGGCAACGAGATTCACCTCAGCGCCATCGAGTACGGATTACTGCGGATGTTTGTCCAACATCCCGGCCGGGTACTGACGCACGGCCAAATTTTACGAGAGGTATGGGGACCGCAAGCCTCCGAACGGCGGGAGTATCTGCGGGTTTATATCACCCACCTTCGCAAAAAGATCGAAGAGGATCCCGCTCAACCCAGCCTGATAAAAACCGAGCAGGGAATCGGATATCGGTTTATGGGCGAATAACCCAGATCGATGCCCGGCGCTTGTTCGGTTTCAAGCGAAGGACTTCGCGGAGAGTGCCGTACTAAGTTCCCAGTCCCGGCAAGGAACTGCTTCGGCTGCTGCCGAACTTCTCCACGTCGAGTCCCATCTGTTGCAGCGTCTGTACCCACAGGTTGCAAAGTGGTGGGGGATTCTTCGGGTCGAACGCAATGTGTTGCCCGTGTTTGAAACGTCCGCCTGCGACTAAAATGGGCAAGTTTAACGAGTCGTGGCTCGAAGCATTTCCCATCCCGGCTCCCATCACGCTGATCGTATTATCAATCAAACGCCGGTCCGCGTCTTTTGTTTCCTTCATCCGGCCAAGGAAATTCCCCCACTCCAGAAGCATGTCCTGTTCGAGTACGGCGAGCTTGTCGATCTTGCCATCGTCCTGACCGTGATGACTCAAATCATGGTAAGCAAACGTAGTCCCCGGTGCGGATGGCGTTTTACTGGTGCCGACATAATAGATCGCAGCCACGCGTGTAAGATCGGCCACTAATGCCAGTCTGGAGACCTCGAGCATGAGTGCAAATCGCGTGGTGTCTTCGCCCGGTCCCGGATCTTTCACGTTGGGCACTCCCGGTTTGGGCTTGGGTTGTTTGGCGAAGTTCACAGAGCGCGCCATGCGCTGTTCCAGCTCCCGCACGCTCGTAAAATACTGGTCGAGCTTTTCCCGGTCCTCCGCGCCCACCGTGCTCTGCAGCCGTTTCGCTTTATCCCCAATACGATCGAGGATCGATTGGCCCTCCTGGATCCGGCCGACCTCCGCCGCGATTTCCGCAGGTGTCCCGTCTATGAACAACTTCGCAAACGCACGGGCTGGACTCGCTTCAGGCGGAATGGCGACTCCCGCTCCGGTATAACTCGGGGTATACGCCCCACTATTGGAAAAAATCAGTGACGGGTACCGAGTTTCCCGACCGATTCTTTCCGCAGCATACTGATCGAGTGAAATGGTATTTCGAAAGGACGGCGACCCAGGGTGGGGCGCTCCCGTGAAGAACGACTTATCGGAGGAGTGTCCGTCGCGCACCTCCGGATGATTTAACCCCGAGATAACGGTAAACTCCTCCCGGTGCGCCTGGAGGCCTGCCAGATAACGCGAAGGGGTATAGTCAGAGCCCGAATCGGTTGGGAAAAAATAGGGCGCATGGAAACTGAAGTAATTGAGGATGCCTATAAAACGCATCGGGGGAGTCGGATCGGCCGCAAAAGCGGGCACCATCGCATCCAAAAAAGGGAGCGAGAGAGTGACACCTGCCCCCCGCAGAAATGCGCGTCGCGACAAAGCGAGCTGAGAAGTGAATGTGACGTTTTTCATATCCTTACTTGTGGGTAAAACACCGACTCTGAATGACTTCGTGCAAAATTGTTCGTATTCCAAAATCGTGCTCTTTGGATTTGGCGACGATGGCTTCGATGACGTCCCGATCCGCGAACTGGGGCGTGGCGCCGGTCAGATACGTGAGCAACTTCTCGGTCACACAGCTCGCCAACTGCTCGGGATGGGTGAGCAACAACTGCTTGAAATCATCGACATCCTTAAAGACCCGACCATCCGCAAGGTTGTAGGCCGCGTTCACGAGCGGGCCTTTTGTGTAGTGGCGAATATCGCTTCCCGGGATGTTGACCACCTTGTCCTTGGCGCTTTCCGGAATCGCCCGGTAATTCTGCCGCCAACGGCCGGTGACATCAAAGTTCTCCAACGCGAATCCCGGCGGATCCAGCTTCGCGTGACACCCCGCACAAATCTCCTGGCTGCGGTGTTTCTCCAACTGTTCCCGAATGGTTGTGGCGCCGCGAATATCAGGCTCAATGGCCGGAACGTCTTTGGGAGGCAAATCGGGCGGCGTCCCTAATATACGATCCAGCACGTAAGCCCCACGCACGACGGGAGACGTGGAGGTGCCATTGGCCGAAACCTTTAGCACGGCGCCTTGAGTCATGAACCCGCCGCGATGGGAATCCGCAGGCAACGCAACTTTGCGCAACCTGTCCCCTTTCACCCCGGCAATGCCGTAGTGCTCAGCCAATCGCTCGTTCAGAAAGCTGAAATCGCTGTGTACGATGTTTCGGGCGCTGAGATTGTTTTTGAGCAGCTCTTCGAAGAACAACCCCGTCTCACTCACCATCGATTGCTGAAGGTACTGTTCGAATTCGGGATACAGCTTGGTGTCCGGCTGGGTGAATTCGATGTCGCGCAGATTGAGCCAGCTTCCGAGTAATCCTTCGGTAAATCTCCGGGCTTTTGGAGAAGCCAAAAGTCGTTCTGTCTCCGCACGAAGCACAGCCGGATCGCTCAATTTCTTTTGCGCGGCCAGGGCCATAAGAGCCTCGTCCGGAGCAGAGCTCCAAAGACCGTAGCTCAGGCGATTGGCTAGTGCGTACTCGTCCAAGGCTCCCACGGTTTCGTGAAGGAACAAGAAGTCCGGGGAACAAAGCGCCATCTTATAGGCAACCCGAAGTGCCTGATCAAAGGGTTTGCCCATCTGAAGCTGCTGCTTGAACAGCTCCACATATTCCTCCACCTCCGCCTCTGAAACAGGCCGCCGAAAGCAGCGCGGAAGAAATCCTGCCAACAGCCTTCTGCCATCCGCTTCAGGCTCGCTGGAGACGACCCGCAGATCCCGGGCGGGAGTCTTGGGATTGGCCGGTTGCATGGGGAGATCCCCATAGAGTCGCTGATGGCCTAAAGGCGGCCACTGTTCGAAAAGCGGCCCTTCGATGTCGACCCATTCAATCATCGCGCAAATTCCGCCTACCATGGCGCGTTCGTCGGGCTGTTCCGGAACTGTCCGGTAGGGCGATAACCAAAGTGTTTTTCCCGCTGGAACACGAGCCACGTACTCAAATTCACGAAACTCCGTGGCGCTCATCTCACCATAGGTGTTCCCAAAGGTGAGCCCAGTGCGAGGCCAGTCCGCCAAAGCCATTTTAAGCAGGATTGCGCGGTCTGGTCTGGCCTTGTCGGCGGCAGACGCGTTCGGGCCCACCTTGTCGATCATGCCTTTTGCTCGAATCCGGAAGCGATAGTGCGCGTCCGGAAGCTGCGGTTTCCACGACCCTAACTCGCCATGGGGCCCATTGTGCCCGTTCCAGCGGATTCCAAGAACTCCCTCGGGCGAGTGAGTCCAGGTTCCATTCTGAAATCCAGGCGCATTCCAGTCGTGCCAGGTTTCTTCGTAGTCCGTCCGAATACGCGTCGTCTCGGGACGCGGCGTCGTCAGCGTCGCCTCTTTAAGGGCCAGATCGGCTGCCTGCAGGTAACGCTCCATGTGGACCTGCGAGACATTGAGGGCCGCCCCAATGTTGTCGAAACCACCGGCCGTGGTGTCTTCAGGCAGGAGTTCGTGCAGAGCTGTGTCGACGCCAAGTAAATCCTGGATGGTATGGACATACTCATTCCGATTCAGGCGCCGAAGGACCACCCGGCCTTCCCGGGTCTGTTTGTCCGAACTGACTTTGTATAATTCCCGCTCGAGTGTGTTCAGAAATGCCCCCTTGAGCTCGGCGGCGGGTTGATCGCGTTTTTTGGGAGGCATTTCCCCCTGATGCACCTTGTCGAAAACCTTGATCCATTGCTGGAGGTTTTCCGTGTCGCCCGGAGCCCAGGTGAGACTGGATAAATCCAGGCCGCCTTTCTTCTCCTCAGTGTCGTGGCAGTTCACACAGTGTTTCTCAATCAGGGGTTCCAGCTTCTTCACCAACTCCGCCGAGTTCGCCGCAGCCGAAACCGAGACCAGGGTTAAAAAAGAGAGCGCGATTTTCATTTGGTTACCTCCGTTCCGGACACTTCTGGGACATTCACCGGTACCAGTCTTGCGAGTCGAAACCCGGTATCGGGATAACGTTTTTGCGGGGATGCGTTCGATCGAACGGTTGATCGCAGTTTCTCCACAGAGTGCGCGCCGCTGCCGCCTCGCATCGCGCGTTTGCTTTCAAAAACAATTCCTGCATTCCATTCCCACAGATTGCCACCCTGATCAAAAGTACCGTAGTAACTGGCGGAATTGGGGTAACTGCCGCAT
>CAMCYN010000267.1 GCA_945883955.1 Akkermansia muciniphila | reverse complement strand
GACTGGCTCTATGAACCCGGTGCCATCACGGTGGTAGGGAAGAGCATTTACGTCGGAGAAAAGGACAGAATCATCCGACTCGATCAGGGAACCGAAAAGACCCAGTTCAAGAAGGGCGAGGAAACTGTTCTTTTAGACGGACTCTCCAGTCCGAACTTCCACACTTTCACAATCGGTTTCGAGCATCTCCAAAAAGACGGCAAGACCTATCTCTGCGGTAATCTAACAACCGCGGTTCTCCCCGGTGGGAAACGTGCCGTCATGGCCCCTCCGAATCCAAACGTGCATCGCGGTTCCACGTTTACCCTCGGTCCGGTGACCGGCGATGAAACAGCGGAGTCTCTTAAACTCGAATTCCTGGCAGGCGGCTTTCGGACTCCGAACGGCCTTGGGATCGGTGCGGACAACGCCATTTGGGTTACCGATAATCAAGGTGTCTTCAATCCCTCCAACGAGTTGATCCGCATTCAAAAGGGCGCATTTTACGGCCACTACCTCCTGCAAGAGAACGGCCGCGCTTCAGCGTTCCAAGCACGCGAGGTCGATTCCGTCGCCGGGAGCCCTGCGTTCCAAACCGCGGCGACCGTCCATCTCCCGCAAGGAACCGTTTCCAGATCTCCCGCACAACCCGTTGTCATTACTGGGGAGACAGGGCTTCTGAAGCCTTATAATGGGCAGATCCTTCTGGTTGAATTTACCACGGGGCGGATTCTCCGGATTTTCACTGAAGAAATAGACGGTGTCTGGCAAGGTGCTGTCTTCCAACATTCTGGCGGCCCCGCCGACGCCGAGGGCAACAACGGCTTTGTTGCGGGTCCCAATCGGATTGTGCGGGGTCCCGACGGTCACTTTTACATCGGCGAAATCGGCCACGGCGGGCTTTGGATGTTCAACAACAACGTTCAGGGGCTCCAACGGCTACGCGTCAAATCCCCCGGCGAAACCCCCGGAGGATTCAACGAAATCCTGGCTGCTCGTGCCGTCGAAGGCGGCTTCGAAATCGAATTTCTCAACCCGATCCCAGAAAACAGCATCCAACTCGACGATATCGAAGTCGCGCAGTGGACCTATTTTCCAACCCAAGCCTACGGAGGCACGGACGAGGGTAAAATGCGTATCAAACCCAAAGGCCTCACATTCGACTCCACTGGGAAAAAGGCGAAGCTCACCATCAACGGGCTTAAAGACGACAGCGCCCAATATTTGCTCGTGGATGCCACCGGGCAAAAATCGAATCACAACACCGGTTGGGTTACACACGTCAAAATCAGCGCCAAGGCGGGCGTTTCGCCTGAGCTCCGTGCCAATGAGTTCTGGTACACGTTGCACAAAAAGATCGGGGGGCAGGAGGCAACACCGAGCGATCTCGTCGAACTGACCGCCGAGGAACGCGCCCATCAGAATTACCAAAGCCTCTGTTTGTCCTGCCACGTCCAACGCGACAACGGATGGGGAGCGCCCAATCTCAAAGGAATCTTAGGTCGTAAACAAAAGGTCCTTCGTAACGGTCAGGAACTCGAGGTGACCGTAGATCGAGCGTATCTTGTGAACGCAGTATTGAACCCTGACTCCGAAAAGAGCCTGCCGTTCAAGGATGTCGCGATGCCGCCACTCGGCCTCACTCCGCAACAAGCCGAAGCCATGGTGGATTACATTCTCAAACTGGAATAATGAGTTGATGCTTGAAAGTTAGAACGTGCGCGCAGATTCGACTAGAGCACCAGCTGGATTGACCGTTCCTAGTCGCTGGCGAGGCATTCGCTCTTTGCAAGAGCGGCAATCCATTCCCTGCTTCGGGTTTACCAAGAAGCGACCAATTCCGTTTCCCCGACTGCGGTTGTCCGGATCGCTCGTTCACATGAATTGTTAGCGACGCGTATTCGAGTTGCTGAACACGCGTCTCCTCCAGGGAATGCGGACAACCCGCTACGCAATGAGATCTTTGATGACGGTGCCTCCGAACTGGCTGAGCTGTTTGAAGCGGCCGGCGTGGTAGTAAGTGAGTTTGTTGTCGTCGAGACCCAGGAGACGCAGGAGCGTGACATGGAAATCGCGGACGTGCGCTTTCCCTTCCACGGCGGCCATACCGAGCTCGTCGGTGGCCCCGATGGTGTGACCTGCATTGCAGCCGCCGCCAGCAAGCCAGACGGTCATGGCGTTGGGATTATGGTCACGCCCGTAGGCCGTCCCGCCGCGTACACCGTTGTCAGGGGTGCGTCCAAATTCGCCGCACCAAACAATGAGTGTGCTATCCAAGAGACCGCGCTGTTTTAGATCCGTGATAAGAGCGGCGATAGGCTGGTCCACGCCGCGCACCAGATTACCGTGGGCGCGCTCAATGTAGTCATGACTGTCCCAGGAACCGTTGTAGAGCTGCACGAAACGCACGCCTTTTTCGATCAGCTTCCGTGCGAGGAGACATTTGCGGCCAAAGGAATCAGTAGCGTCGTTACCGATGCCGTAGAGCTCTTTCGTTTTTGCGTCTTCTTTCGAGAGGTCGAGGGTTTCCGGAACCTGCATTTGCATCCGAAAGGCCAGCTCGTAGTTGTCCATGCGCGCGCTGAGTTCATCGTGGCCGGGATGTTGAGCTGCGTGTGTGCGATTGAGTTTTGCGATTAGGTCAAGATTTTGGCGCTGCCTTGCCTCGCTCACTCCGATGGGCGGTGTGAGGTCCAGGATAGGTGAGCCTTTGGCACGCAACGGAGTGCCCTGGAAACTAGCGGGCAAGTAACCGTTACTCCAGTTTGCGGCGCCTCCCTGCGGGTAGCTGACTTCGGGTAAAACGACGAATCCGGGTAAGTCTTGATTGATGGAGCCGAGGCCATAGTTCACCCAGGATCCGATGCCGGGATCCCCACCGAAGCGGTTTCCACAGTTCATCTGATACATGGCAGTCGGGTGGTTGACGCTGTCCACGGTGCACCCCCGGTAGAAGCAAATGTCATCGGCGACATTAGCAAGATGAGTCCAGTTCTCCGCCATGTCCGCGCCACTCTGGCCAGCTTTGATGAACTTGAACGGGCTTTGTACGTAGTAGCGCTTTCCGCCTTGCATGGCGGAGACCTGGTTTCCCTTACGCACAAACTCCTGAAGGTGCATCTTCGTGAGCATCGGCTTCGGATCGAAGGTATCGATGTGAGAAGGTCCGCCCTCCATCATCAGAAAGATGACGTTCTTGGCCTTCGCATTCGGGAAATGTCCCACTTTCGGTGCAAGTGGGCTCTTCTTGGGTTCCTCGGCGAGCAAGGAACTAAAGGCCACACTGCCAAGGCTGGCGCCCAGGCTGTAAAGGAAATCGCGGCGCGTTGGGGCGTGTAATGCGCGGGCGCCTGCACAGGGGAAGATTGACTTAGTAGACATACGCAAATTCGTTGGAGTTCAGGAGGGCGAGGCACACATCCGCTAGTGCCCGTGTGTGTGGTGGGACGTCGGACGGTTGAAGGTCTGGTACAAACTCGGCGTTAGCATAGAGCTTCTCGTTAAAGGAAAACCTTTCGCCCGTGTTCTCCTCAATGGCATCGCGGCGGACTTCGAGCGGCGGTTTCTGCACCGCTGGCGTTTCGTTACCCAGAAGCGCTTCGATGCCGCGCCAGTGCGCCAGGCAGTTCGTCAGCTCTTCGGCGTCTGGCGGCCTCGATAAGGCGAGCACGAAGATTCGCCTAAGCGCTTGTTCATCAGTCTGCGTCTCCTTAATCGCGCGATTTGCGAGAGCAAGGGCTCGCGATTGGGTACTCTGTCCGTTGAACAGGCTGAACACCTGCGGGGTCACCGTGGAGGCCTCGCGGCGCTCGCAGGAAAAATCCGGCGCGGGTGCGTTGAATACCTCCTGTAAAGGATCTGGAAGACCGCGAATCTTTAGCGCGTAGAGCGAACGACGATGACGTTGCTGGGGCAGCGGATTGGGTATCCACGCGGAGGCGAAAGTTCCCATGACCTGCCGTGGCTGCATCGCGGCTTCGAGATTGATCTCGGGCCGATTGGGGATGCCGCCAAGTCCGGGATTAAGTTCGCCTGTATCGGTCAGCATGGCGTCGCGTAACTCCTCGGCGGTCAGACGGCGAGGCTTGAAAACCGCGTAGCTCACGCCGGTCGGATCTTTGTCCGCAAGCGTCTTCAAATCGGGATGTGTGGAACTGCGACGATAAGCCCCTGAGTTCATGATCACCCGATGCAGGGATTTGAAGCTCCACTCCTTCTCCACAAACGTGGCGGCGAGCCAGTCGAGGAGTTCGGGGTGTGTGGGTTTCTTGCCCGTACTGCCGAAGTTATTTGGATTCCCGGCGATAGGCTGGTCGAAATGCCACAGCCATAGTCGATTGACGATCGCACGTGTGGTGAGCGGGTTCTCGGCACTAGTCACCCAATCCGCGAAGGTTTTCCGGCGACCTTCGATTTCATCCGGAATCGGCGTCTTCTGCGCGGCCCCCAACACACTCAGAACACCCGGTTGGACCTTCTTCCCCGAACCAAACGGATCGCCTCCCGTCAGCA
>CAMCYN010000266.1 GCA_945883955.1 Akkermansia muciniphila | reverse complement strand
ACCCACCTGGTGGTCGAAGCCGGAACGGGTGTGGGAAAATCGCTCGCCTATCTGGTGCCGGCGATCCTTTGGGCGGTCGAAAATAAGCGCAAGGCCATCATCTCCACCTACACCATCAATTTACAGGAGCAGTTGGTTTATAAGGACTTACCTATCCTTCAAAAGATCCTCCCCATCGAATTTGATGTTATGCTCTGGAAGGGCCGCGGGAATTATCTCTGCCCGATGCGTCTCCAGCGCGCCATTGCCCAGGCCGACGGCCTCTTCACCTCCCCGGAACGCGCCGAACTCGAACGCCTCCGGCTCTGGTCCGAAAGCACCGACAACGGTTCGCTCTCCGATCTGAGCGTGGAACCCGATCCGCGCGTGTGGGCCGAGGTCTGTTCGGAGGCGCACATTTGCACCAACAAAACCTGCGGCGCCAACCCGCGCTGTTTTTATCAGCAGTCCCGGAAACGGCTCGTCTCGGCCGACGTCGTGGTGATGAACCACACCCTTTTCTTTCTCAATCTCACCGGGCAGGGCGATCCCGACGGGGAAAGCTCCGGGTACCTGTTTGGGAACGATTTCGTCATCTTTGATGAGGCGCATACCGTCGAGGGCATTGCTGCGCGCCAGATCGGTCTCGGGGTTTCCCAATACGGTCTCCGCCAGTCGCTACAGCGCCTTTATAACCCCAAAACCAAAAAGGGCCTCTTTCAGGCCCTGCGCCAGCCGGATGCCGTGCGGGATATCTCGGGACTGCTCGAACGCGTGGATACGTTCTTTGAGAAGGTCGCCGAAAAGGGCGAGTTCTCAGAAAAAAAGCGCGAGATCCGGGTTCGCCAGCCCGATTTTGTCGAGGACACACTTACCGAGCCGTTGATGGCGTTGCAGGCTCGGATCGTGACGCTGGTGCGCGAACAGGAAGACGAAATCCTCAAGGGCGAACTGCAGGATCTCGGACGCCGGGTGCGCGATGCCCGCGCAGCCCTCGCCACTTTCCTCAAACTGGATGCTGACGATCACGTGTACTGGATCGAACAGAGCGGCAAGACCCAGCGGTTTCACTCCCTCAACGCCGCTCCCGTCGATGTGGCCCCGTATCTGCGGGCGCTGCTTTTCCGGGAGGGCCGCACTTGTGTGATGACCAGCGCCACGCTTTCTGTGGGGAACGAAGCGCTGGCCTATTTCCGCAACCGGGTCGGAGCCTATGACGTCGAAGCGCTACAAATCGGGAGCCCGTTTGATTACGAGCGCCAGATGAAGCTGTATGTGGTCAAGAAGATGCCCGACCCGAAGGACGGCCCGCCTTTTGAAAAGGCGCTCGCGCAGTGGATTGAACATTTTGTGGGACAATCCCAAGGGCGGGCATTTGTGCTGTTTACCAGTTACAAAACCATGCACGCGCTTGCAGCCGTCATGCGGGACCGGCTCAAACACCTCAAATACAACCTTCTGGTGCAGGGCGAGGATATGCCGCGCCATCAATTGGTGGCGGAGTTTAAGAAGGACGAGCGGCACGTATTGTTTGGCACCGAGAGTTTTTGGAGTGGAGTGGACGTGCCCGGCGAAGCGCTGAGTAATGTGATCATCACCCGGTTGCCCTTTGCAGTACCCGATCATCCGCTGATTGAAGCCCGGCTGCAGCGCATCGAAGCGGAGGGAGGGGATGCCTTCTCGAGTTATTCGCTACCCGAAGCGGTTTTGAAGCTGCGCCAGGGGGTGGGGCGTCTGATTCGGACGCAGACGGATAAGGGGATTGTGGTGATTTTGGATCCGCGCGTGCTGAGTAAAGGGTACGGAAAGGCGTTTCTAAACGCGCTGCCGAAATGCCCCATGGAAGTGGTCTGAGCTTTGTGGCCGAAGACGGCTCGGGCCGTTGGGGAAAGTGCGGGAACCAGTAGTGCTCACGTTTCAAGCGCGTGTCACGGTAGGGAGCGGCAGTGTGGCCCTTCGGCACACTAAATGCTGTCTGTAGCGAGAAGGTATCGCGCTTATGAGACCGCACCCTTTCTCTTCCCCCAACCGGGGCCGCGTCCGGCTTCGAGCCTCGCTTGTTTTCGGTATGTTTTCGCCTCCCCGCCTCTGCCGTCGCCCGAATGGCGTTCTCTCCGCAGGCCTGCGCCACCATCAGGGCCCCCGGCCTCTGGCGGTGTTTCGTGCCTGCCCGATTTTCCTTCGACTGGTTTCGGCCCTCATCCTAACTGCCTTTGTATTAACGGGCTCGCCGCTGCTTGCTGCTAATCTCTATTGGGACACGAACGGGACCACCTCTGACTCCGGGAATTCCATTGTGGGGGTTTGGGGAACCGACAATTTCTGGAACACGGATCCCACAGGAGGAAACGCCGGTTCCTTCCAAATCGCCACGACCAGCGCTGACGACCTGTTTATCTCCGCAGGAACCAGTGCCACCGGAGTGAATACGATCACCATTTCCGGGGCCCAGTCCGCTCAGAGTATCACATTTAATAATGGCGTTGTCTCATTAGCGGGAACTTCCACTCCGTCGCTGACCCTTGGTACCGGTGGACTTACCATGAACAGTACCCTGGATGGGACTCTGAGCCTCGGAGCCACTCTCACCAGTGTGATTCTGGCCGGGAGCCAGTCCTGGACGAACAATAGCAGCCGGGCTCTTTCAGTGAGCTCCACCACCCTCATCACCGGGACGGCCGGTGCCGGCGAGGTGAATACCTGGACCATTTCGGGGACCGGAAGCGGATCGAGTACTTTTGCCGGAGCCATCGGCAATGGAGCTAACGGCGGCACCCTGGCGGTGAAAATAAATACTCCCAATGCCAAGGTCACCTTTTCGGCAGCGAACACCTATACTGGGGGGACTACAATTAATGGGGGAACTCTAAGTGTCAGTACCGATACAGGATTAGGCGCAGCGCCCGGATCCGTATCGTCTGGAAATGTAGTACTAAATGGCGGCACGCTCGAAACGACGGCTGCCTTTGCTCTGAATTCCAATCGCAGAATTTCCTTGGGGAGTACGGGAACTATTATGGTGAAGGGCGGTAATTTTACTATGAATAGTATTATCGCAGACCTTTCGGGTCCGGGTGCGTTGACTATTGCTGGTACAAGTTCTACGGCGCTTTATCTGGCCGCAGGTTTATCTACCTATTCCGGCGGTACAACATTCGGGGTTGGTTCCTTTTCAGTTCCGACAGTAAGTTCGGTTGGAACTCCTGGAAGTTTAACTTCGGGCCCGTATGGCATCGGAACGCTAACCCTCGCCGGCGGTACCATACGCTCCACGACTGGCGGGGCTAGGACTCTCGGAAATGCCCTCTTTATTACTGCAGATAGTTATTTTAATACCATCGCTTCGGAAACCACGCTGACTCTCAGTGGTAGTGCAACCCTGGTTGGAACTCGCAATTTGAATGTCGCCATCGGGTCGACCGTGCCTACAACCTCGCTGGTTATGTCGGGTGCTATTAGAGACGGTGGATCCGGTTATGGGCTTACCAAGTCCGGCGCGGGGGTATTGACTCTTTCGGGCACCAACACCTACACGGGCCCGACGGTGGTTGCCGCCGGGCGACTGGATCTGGGCACCCAAGGTTCGCTTTATAATAATACTCCGGCGAGTTGGACGGATACGAATATCACGGTGGCTTCCGGAGCGACGTTAGGACTGAACGTGGGCGGTACCGGTGAGTTTACGGCCGCCGATGTGGCGCTCTTATCCGGCTTGGGAACTGGCGTCGGCGGATTCCTGAGCGGTTCGACGCTCCGACTCAATACCACCAATGCCAGTGGCGGATCATTTACTTACTCGACGAATCTCAATAACCCCAATGCCGGAGCCAATGTCCTGGCGCTGGAGAAAGTGGGATCGGGTACGCTGACTTTATCGGGAAGTAATGGCTACACCGGCACTACCACGATCGCGGCAGGAACGCTGGCCTTGGGCACCCTCAATGCACTTGCTGGCGGAGGAAGTATCAAATTTACGGGCGGTAACCTGCAGTTTTCTTCGAGTAATACAATCGACTATTCTTCGAGAATCGCCGGAAGTACATCCGCTCTGAATATCAATACCAATGGGCAAAACGTCACCTTTGCCGGTGTCCTGAATTCTACCAATACAGGTGGATTGGCGAAGACCGGGTTGGGGAATCTCACGCTAAGTGGCAGTAATACGTTTTCGGGAGGTGTTTCGGCTAGCTCCGGGTCCCTTATTGTGGCGCATAGTAATGCTCTTGGAACCGGTTTTAAGTCAGTTTCGGGCAACTCTGCTCTTGGTGTATTTGCGTTGGATGGCTCCTCTGGAGACGTAAGTTTATCTTCTGCGATTGCTGTATTCACGACGGGGGCTGGTCTTTTTAATATAGCGGGAAATAACACCATTGCTGGCATCATACTACTCAGAGGCGGGGCCGGTGGATCCACCTGGCAATCCAATTCCGGGACCCTAACAGTTACAAATTCGATTACGCCTGATACTCCTGCGCGTTCTCTGACGCTTCAGGGAAGCGGAAGCTTTGTACTTTCCGGGGCTATCGCCGATGGACCTACCGTTCAGCTCC
>CAMCYN010000265.1 GCA_945883955.1 Akkermansia muciniphila | reverse complement strand
AGTGGGAGGGAATTGCCTAGGGCCAGAGTGAGGGCCGCGGATAGGAGGGCTGCGGATTTCATGATAGGGAGGAGTTAGACCGTCAAAACGGGGTTGTGTTCGGAAAAGGGGCGGAGTGGGAAATGCAGGGATCCCGCGAATGCCTACTGTACTGAAGAATTAGCGTTCGCGGAGCACAAGGAACATAAAGGAGATTCGCGGGATAACCGCCAGGCTCAGGATCCTTCTGCTTGCTAGGGACAGCTTGCGAGGACCGGCCACGGGTGCTGCGGATTCGATGCTGCTCCCCGGATTGAGTGCCTTCTGGAACGAAGGCTTCATGAGAGCGCCTTTGAGGGCTATGGGGAAGGGATGGCGTTTTTTCCCCGATTTTGTTCCGGTTCTGTGCTGTGCCGCCGCTTTTTTGCCCTGATCTTCGCTTTGCTGCTCCCCTCCGTTCCGGGTCGGGCGGCCGAAGAGCGTTTTGCCTTCGAACGGGCCGAGATGGGAGTGCCGTTCCGGATTACGCTTTATGCTCCCGATGAAGCCACGGCACTGGCCGCCGCCGAGGCTGCCTTTGCCCGAGTCGCGCAAGTCAACGCCATCCTGACCGATTATGACAGCGACTCCGAGTTGAGCCGTCTTTCGGAGAGCAGCGGGAAAGGTCAGGCCGTACCTGTCAGTGAAGACTTGTGGCGTGTGCTCGAAACCGCTCAACGGATGGCGGAACGTTCCGGCGGCGCTTTTGATGTGACCGTCGGGCCGCTGGTGAATCTGTGGCGTATGGCGCGCCATAAACAGGTGTTGCCGTCTCCGGAGCGTCTGGCGGAAGGCTTGGGCCGGGTCGGCTACGCCTCGATGCATCTGAATCCGGCAGCCCGGACGGTGGAACTCGCCAAGGTCCGGATGCGTCTGGATGTCGGTGGAATTGCCAAGGGATATGCGGTCGAGGAGGCCTTGAAAATCCTGACGGCCCGCGGGTTTGCAAAAGCGATGGTGATGGGCGGCGGGGATATGATGTTGGGCGAGGCACCGCCCGGGGAGAAAGGGTGGCGTATCGAGGTGCCAGCCCTGGACGAGAAAGGGGCGCCGGTTGCGCAGCGGCTGTGTTTGCAGGGAGTGGCGGTATCCACGAGTGGCGACCGGTATCAGCGGCTCGAGATTGGGGGGAAACGTTATTCGCACGTTGTCGATCCGCGGACTGGGCTCGGATTAACCGATCACAGTCTGGTGACCGTGGTGGCCAGACATGGGATGGAGGCGGAAACGCTTTCCAAAATCGTCAGTGTGCTCGGAGCTGGGAAAGGCCTGCCGCTGGTGGAAGAGACGCCCGGTGCGTCGGCGCACGTGGTGCGGGCTCCGGAAGGCCGGGTGGAGGAACACTTCTCGGCGCGTTGGGGGCAAGAGAGCCGGTGAGGTGTGGACAGGGAATCGGAGGGGCCTTGACGGGTGAACCTCGGGGGGGAGTTGGGGTCGGGTTAATCGAACCGGTTATGTAACCAGCGATAGGGGAATTCGTCGCCGGGACAGTCTGTGGGCCAGCGCGGCGGGTTAATTTCGCGATGGGCTTTGACCACGGCCCATTTGCCCTCGGTTTTGCCGACACGCTGACGCAAGTAGCGGACGAGTTCGTCGAGGGCCTCGAGCTGTTTGACGGTGGGCTGTTCCTGGTTGAAATCGCCGACCAGACAGATTCCCAGCGCGATGTTGTTCAGATAATCGCTGTGAACATGGCCGCCGTTGATCTGCCGTTTCCAGCGGGGGCCGATTTCGATCTGGCCGTCGGCAGAGGAGGTGCCGTTGCCGATCACAAACTGGTAGGCCAGCCCGTTGGGCATCTTGCGGACCTGGGTGTGATAATAATCAAAAGCCTTCGCATTCCCCTGACGGGTGCCGCTGTTATGAACCACAAGGTAACGCCAGCGTCCCTTTTCTACGGGAGCCCGGTCGATTTCGTCCCGAGTGGACCGGGAGAGATACTTCCAGCGGTTGAACCAGCCAAAGAAAGAGGAACGGGGCGCCGTCTGGACCGGAGCGCGTTGTTCGACGCTAGATTTTTCGATCACCACGGGCGCGTCCTGAGTGCTCGCCGTGGGTTCGGCGGGTGGAGGCGTGGGTGGGGCAGGTTTGGACGGTGGCCGTACGACAGGCGTCGCTGCGGGAGGCCGTACCACAGGCGTCGCTGCGGGGGGCTGTTGCTGGGGAGCGGTTTTGGCCGGAGAAGGTTGCGCCGGTTTGGGAGAGGGAGTGGGAGGGGGAGTCGGCTTTTTGGGCGGAGTGTTGCCCGGATACGCCTTGGGCTTGGGTTTGGCTGGGGAGGGCGTTGAGGGCCGAGCCGGGGTGGCTGGGGCGGGCTGCATTTCTTCCCGCGCCTTGAGAAAGCGGCGTTTTTTCTCCTCTTCACTCGAGGAGTCGCCCTGTTGCGCCGTTCCCTGAAAGGACTGCAAAAGCGACAGGGCGATGAGCCAGGCGGTGGGCTTGGAGCGAAAAAACACAGCGCGACATTAACAAAGCGCCCCCCGCCTGCAAGAGGTCGCGTGTCCGGATCGCAATTGCCGGACGAATTGAGCCGGCCGGCAACCTTTACTGGCCCAAACCGAAGGCTTCATGCACCAGAACGGCCGCCTCGCCGATGCGCCCTTCTTCAATAATAACGGCGGTTTTGATCTCACTCGTGGAGATCATCTGGATGTTGATTCCTCCGGCGGAAAGCGCCTCAAACAACTTCGCGGCCACACCCGAATGCGAACGCATGCCAATCCCGACGATGGAGAGTTTGGCGATGCCGTCCTGGGCGTGTAGGGCGCTGGCACCGACTTCAATGACGATCGGTGCCAGGGCCGCTTTGGCCTTCTCCAGTTCGTCCTTGGACATGGTGAAGGAAATGTCGGTGGTGCCGGCCACACTGACGTTTTGAACGATCATATCGATGATCAGTCCGGCGGCGGCGACGGTGGTGAAAATCCGTGCGGCGGTGCCGGGTTTGTCGGGCACGTTGGCGATGGTCAGCTTGGCCTGATTCTTTTCAATACTCACGCCACGGACCACCACGGCCTCCATGCTGTCGGTTTCTTCTTTCACAATGGTTCCTGGGTTCTGGTTAAAGCTGGAGCGCACCTCAAAGATGACGCCGAATTTTTTGGCAAACTCTACCGAGCGGCTTTGCATCACTTTCGATCCGCTGGAGGCCATCTCGAGCATTTCGTCGTAGGAGATTTCCCCGATCTTTTTGGCGCTGGGCACCAGACGCGGATCGCAGGTGTAAACGCCGTCTACATCCGTAAAAATCTGGCACAAATCGGCTTTGATGGCCGAGGCGATCGCGATGGCCGTTAAATCCGATCCACCGCGTCCGAGCGTGGTGATGGAGCCATCGGCCGTTTCTCCCTGAAACCCGGCCACGATGACGATATTGCCGCCAGCGAGTTCTTCGTGGACCCGCTCGGGAGTGATGGTGGAGATCTTGGCCTTGGTGTGGACTTCACTCGTGACGATCCCGGCCTGGGCGCCTGTGAGCGAAACCGCCTTGTGACCGAGGCCGTGGATGGCCATGGCCGTCAGGGCGATGGTGGTCTGTTCGCCTGTGGCCAATAACACGTCCATTTCCCGTTCACTGGGGTTGGGGGAAACTTCGCGTGAAAGTTTGATGAGACTGTCGGTGACGCCGCTCATGGCCGAAACGACGACAACCACCTGATGCCCTTCAGCCTGCGTGGCAATCACGCGGCGGGCTACGTTCAGGATACGTTCGGGGTTTCCGACGGAGGTGCCGCCGTATTTTTGGACAATGAGGGCCATGGGGAAAAGGGGCGCTGACTTTTCCCTCCCCGCGTGTTGGGGGGAAGGATAAATCGAGGTTATCTTCAGTTGCCGGACTCGCGGTTGTGAAAAACCGGGCGAGCCTGCCGGGAAGTAGGAGAAACTAGGGCTTGGGCTGGAAATCGAACACAAACACGTCGTCCAGGCTCGGTTTGAGCAGGGTCACAAACGCGACGTGATCCGGGTGGACAATATACGCTTTCAGCGCCGCCATGTCGGCGAAAGTGACCACCCACATGTGGGTGAAGCCTTTGGCGCGGTCTTCGGGGCTGATGTTGGTGCCCCACTCGATGGACTGAACCTCGGAGATCTTCGATTTCAGTTCCGCGAATCCCCTCTCGATCTTCTGGATATCGGCCGGAGTCGCTTCGGCTTTGAATTTGAAGGAAACAATGTGGCGCACAGGCGCTTCAGCGGAGAGGGCAGAGGTGGCAGTCATAACGAGGGCGGCAACTACAGGGAGGAAACGCATGGGGAGCAAGTTGGATGGGGAACCCGGACGGGAAAAGGGCGAAGTGTCGCTTCGTCGGAGACGGAAGCCCAGTCGTTCGCAAAAAGTGTCAGAAACAGACGCGGCCGGGGCGAGGGAGGCCCTGGTTACCGGATCGGAATGATCGATTTGAGCGTATCGAGAACACCTTTGGCGGCCTCGGGCAGGGGAGTGGCGCCGGGGTTGGGGACGACCCGTTTGAGGGTGTCCAGGACGGCGTCCTTGGTTGTGCCGAGTAATTTGGCGGTCAGGTCTTCGGTGGGATTGTTAACGGTTCCGGACAGCTGGATAGGCGT
>CAMCYN010000264.1 GCA_945883955.1 Akkermansia muciniphila | reverse complement strand
GGTCGGCTGGATCCTGAGCATCTTGCAGCCGGAGCAGCCGGAGTTGGCGCAGACCGTTAAGCGGCATTGGCTCGGCCACCTGCGTGCGCAGCAGGGCAAGGTTTGGGAGTGCATTGGCTGGGATGGGCAGGCCAACAAGAACCCTTCCTACGGAACATCCATTGCCCTGCCGTTAGGCGTTCTGACTCGCGGAGAACTCCGCGCCGACCGGCTGGCCGCGCCGCTGTCTGCCGAATCTCCGGCCACCTTCTGCAATCCACTGCCGATCCCCAACTACCCCCTCGGCCGCGCTGCGCGCACAGCGACGAAGGGAAAGCCTGACAGCGGTGGAAACTGGCTCTTCGGACATCAAGAGCAGTTCCGTGAGCTGGGCGACCCGACAGGAGGGGCAAAAGTGTCTGTCCCGAATGGCACTTAGTTAAGGGCGTCTTTCGTAGGGCTTTTACTTAAACGAAAAGGAGTGCGGCACCGCCATCGCACGAAAAAGCGCCTTAACTAAGTGCCATTCGGGTCTGTCCCCGGAAGATGACCTCGGGGCAACCTAGCCAGACTCACTGTGGAAGGCGTCCACACGATTACCGCCAATGCCAAGGCCGGCGATGCCGATAAACGTGGACTGATGCTCGGCGTCGGGATGGGAGACGCGACGTGGTTCGACGACGTGAGCGTCGAGTCCATCGCGGAGACTAAGTGACACCAAATGCGAGACTTTTAAAGCCGCTTCATGGTGGGGGGGATCCGGTTTTACTTCGAGGCACCCGCCATAGCGTCGATCTCGCTCATTTTGAACCGGACACTGACGATGGAGCAGCCGACGTCTTCCTTGCGGTAGGTGGTATAGGTGGTGGCTACCAGGGTGCCGTCGGGCAGCAGATGGAGGCCGGGGTAGAAGCCGTCCGCGAATGTCTTCAAGAGGCTGACCCTGTACTGGCCGGGCCGGCCGTTGCGGAGATCGTCGTAGGTGCCTACCCACGCGATGAAGCCGCCCTTATCTTTTGCGTTGGGGGAGGCGTTTCGGAACACCACCACCATCCGGCCATCGGGAAGGAACACACCGTGGTGCCGGTCACCCGTGAGGCCCCAAGGCGTGTCCACAGGTGCGCTCCAAGTCTGCCCTTCGTCCCGACTGAACATCATCAGGCTGGTGCCGGACCTGCGGTTTTCTCGCAGAATACAGCAGAGCTCGGAGCCGTCCGGAGAGCGGAACGCATAGGGTTCGCAAGGGTGTTTGCCATCGAGTTGCGTTCCGTCGCAAGCAATCGTGGGCGCGGACCAGGTGAACCCGCCGTCCTGGGTGATGGACTGGAGGACCTGGAGGGTGCCGCCTTCGCCGATGCCAGCGCCGCGGTGGAACAGGCCGAGGCAGGCGCCGTCCTTGAGTCTCACGATGCTGGAGAAGGTCATGATATTGCGGAAGGGGTCGTCTTTCGAGACGGGGCCGCCGATGGGGGGAAGTTCGCGCCAGGTCAGGCCGTTGTCCTCGCTGACGATGCGGGGCATGTAGCCTTGATGGCGGCCCTCAATGGGGTTGGGGTTTTCCTTGTCTACCAGCGTGCGTGCCGCAAACACCCAGAGTCGCTCTTTTCCCTGCGGATCGCTGAGCCGATAGATGCTGGGGCAGTTCTTGAAGTTGGCGTAGTTCGCGGGCAGGAGGTCATCCAAGCGGGTCCAAGTGAGTCCGGCATCGGTGCTGCGCGCCATCGGTCCGGCATGCCCGCCATGCCCGACATTCCAGACGCAGAAGAGGGTTTTGTTGTCGGCCAGCAGGGCGGTGGTCGGATGGGCGTGGTATGCGTCTGGTGCCGGGGAACCGCGGGCAATGATGGTTTGGCGGCTGGTGTCCTCGGAAAGGTCGATGTGCGTCAGGGCGTCACGGTGTGTCTGCCAGAGCGCCTTTTTTTCGGCGGGGGCATCCAGAAAGGCGCGCCGTGCAGCCTTGGTGGCGAGGCCAGTTTCGTCCTTAGCGTGGAGCTGGGTGAGGGAAATGCAGATAAGGAGGGTGGCTAGGTGGGGGCGCATAAGTTGCGGGGCGGGGGCGATCCTGGGATGTTACCCGCTACACTGCCAGTTTCGAACACTGGTAAAATGTAGTTACCAGTGACTTGCGCCGTCCCACCCTCATGCCGAAATCGGTGGGCTTTTTACGCGGTGCTTCAGTTGCCTGTCCTTCTCCTCTGGTGCTCATGACTGATAGATGACGTGAGCGGCAAAAGTGTCTGTCCCCCGAAGATGACCTCAAGCTCCGCGCACCGTGGGAAAAGGCGTGAACCAAGTCAGGCTGGGATTGCCGCTGCACCCGCGTTCACCCCGATTCAGAGAAACAATAAACAAGGACATAGTTAATCCAGCACTAGAATAACAACGTTTAAGCAAACATCAGAAACTATGAAAATAGATAGAATGACAATCCTCAGCGCTGGATCCGTAGTTGGCGGCTTTATCATACTAGGAGTCTGTCGGACTTCACCTCACTGCCATTTGTAAGTGTCTCATTATCAAGCCTCCGGAGGTTTTGCTCGGAGTGTTCGATTTGTTGATTATGAATGACTTACAGAAGAAGTCCGACAAGCTCCTAGCGCTCGCTATCGACAAATATGGCAACGCTGCTCTCGCTGCAGGAACGGCGGCTATTGCGGGAGCATTCGCCTTATTTGCAATCGCAACCATTCAATCTTGTCTTGGAGAAATAAAGCGAAAGCTGGAAGGGATTGAACAAAAGCTGGAATCACTCAAAGGCGATCACTGATGCATTGAACTCTCTCATGCAGCCATAATATCCGGACCTTAATCCGGCACCTTTCGACAAATACAGACACACAGCCATTTCGCTAGACGCAAACCATTTTCATAACCGAATAACTCACACCTAAAGCCACATCCGCATATGCCGCAAAACAACACCGCAAACAAAGCAATCAATTCCAGTGAATTACTCTTACTTGGAACGAGAGGACACGTTGTCGCAATAGACCAATTCCGCGGTGGTATTGTATGGTCCACAGAACTACCCGGTTCAGCACTGGGAACCACCTTTGTTACATTAATATCAAACGATCATAGCGTTTTTGCTCATACAAAAGGACGGGTTCATTGCATCGACTTACAAACAGGGCAAATTCGTTGGTCCAACGCATTACCAGGTCTCGGGTACGATTTTGCATCTCTCGCCTTTGCAAATGGAGATGCATCTTCAAGCGCGTCGGGAGCCTCTGCCGCGGTCACGCAGGCAACAACAACCGCTTCCATTACTACTGCGGTTATCGCCACAACTTAAATAATCGCCTCCTTCACCCGAACCGCTCAGATGACTCTGGAGCAAAACGTTAAAAGACGCCTTATCGGACCGACTTGCCCTTCGCCGATTTGATTCGCTCAGCGTAAATCCGGATCAACTCCTGCGCTTTTGTCATCTGCTCCCGGGTCAGCATTGTCTTGAGTTCATCCAAGTTTCTCTTTGCCGACTCTGGCGTCATCCCTGGACTGAGTTCAACCAGAGCATTCTCCGACTCCTTGTCTCCGTTCGCCACCGCAAGATTCAGCCACACATAGCACAAAACGTAATCCTTCGGCACGTCCTCGCCCTTACCATACATCTGAACCAGCTTGTACTGCGCGAGAACGGCCCCCTGTTCCGCTAAAGATTTAATTCTACAGTAGCAGCGTGGACGCGCTACTGCTGCGACGGCTTCCACTTCGCGCTTTTCCCGAATCGTGTCCGGTATTGGCGGGGCGTCAGGCCGATACGCTTTTGAAATTGGCGACAGAATACACTCTGATCGTAAAAGCCGTTTTCCAGCGCGATGGAGCCAAGCGAGTCATCCGTGCGCTGCAACTGTTGGCAGGCACTGTCGATCCGAAGCTGCAGCAGATATTGAATCGGCGAGGTCTGAAACAAGGCCCTGAACCGTCGCTGAAATTGACTAGTCGAGAGATGCACCATCGCGGCGACACTCTCGAGGGTAATACTCTCGTTGTAATGGCTGTTGAGGTAATCCACGGCAGTCTCAAGATCCTCGTAGGGACCGATGATTGCGCCCGCGCTGCGAGCATCCCTCATGACCCCTGCAATACCGATGACTCGTCCTGCCTCGTCGTGAAGAGGCACCTTCGTACACAGGTAACAGACCAGGACACCTTTGTTATTGGGCACGAACCAAATCTTGTCCCGGACCGGGCGGTTTTTACTCACGATCCACCGGTCTTCTTCACGATAACCGTGGGCGAGAAATGGAGAAAACAGGTCGGCATCCGTTAATCCCAGAACCTCGGTCTCCAGGCGCAATCCGATGGCTTGAAGCAATGTTTGATTCATCCGCATGAACCGTCCCTCGGTGTCTTTGACGAAGAAATAGACATTCGGAAGCAGATCAAACAATTGGCCCAAAGAGTCTTCGGGAATGAGACGCGCCAAGAAGGCTTCCTGAAGTTTCTTCCCCTCGACGTCACGAGGGGCCTGGGAGGATTTATTGCGCATTTTAAGCGCAATCTGAAACTAACGGGATGCGTTGAAAATACAAAAAGTCGCCAGTATCTGCCAAGCAAAGAGGCGGGGTTTGAGGCAGAATGATGCTCACAAACCCCAGTTCT
>CAMCYN010000263.1 GCA_945883955.1 Akkermansia muciniphila | reverse complement strand
AAGATCCTCGCCTGGTTTGGAGGCGCAGCCCTGTTTTTTATCACCCTGATTTTCCCCATTCAATTCGAGCGCCAATGGCTGACGCTGAGTTGGGCGCTGGAAGGTGCCGCGCTGTTGTGGCTTTTCCACCGGTTGCCTCATCCGGGATTGCAACTGGTGGGAACCTCCCTGCTTTGCCTTTGTTTTGGGCGGCTCAGCGTGAACGCCGCAGTGCTGGATTATTACCCACGCAGCACCCAGCCGATTCTCAACTGGTACCTTTACACGTACGGCGTCGTGACGGCCTGCCTGTTTGTCGGAGCCCGACTCCTCGCTCCTCCCAGAAACCGCGTGCTCGGCCGGGATGTCCACTCGCTCCTCAACACCCTCGGGGTCGTGCTCGCCTTTTTGTTGGTGAATATTGAGATCGCCGACTTCTTCACCCCCCCTGGCACCCGGACGCTGACATTTGACCTGTCGGGAAATCTGGCACGCGACATGACCTATTCGATCTCGTGGGCGCTTTTTTCACTGGGCCTGCTTCTTGTGGGGATCACCAGGCGGTTGCCGGGGGCGCGTTATGCCAGCATGGGGCTGCTGAGTGTCACGTTGCTTAAACTTTTCCTGCACGATCTCGCCCGCCTTTCGGGCCTTTACCGGATCGGCGCGATCTTCATCGTCGCCATCATAGCCATTGTGGCTTCGTTCCTGTTCCAACGTTTTTTAGGCACGCAAAATCAGCCCCCGAAGTCCGACAACAACCGCACCCCATAATGTGAGCGCGTGGCGGAGGACGGGGGATGGCGGCGCAGAAAAGCTCCTAATGTTTAAGAACCCCGACGGTCTAATAAGAAACCTTTCTTTTGCTTGTGGCTCCACTCCCTCCACCGAGCAAATCGCGTGTTTTGAAACCCAGATCCGCCCCCTTCTCGCCACCCATTGCACGGAATGTCATTAGTTCAATCAGCCACTTTATTACTCAGCAAATCGCTGCCGCACCCTCGCTCATGAAACACCTTCTCCCCTCCCTACTCCTCCTTTTGAGCACCTCGCCCCTTCTGGCAGACGAGGCGAAACCAGACCCGAAGCCCCCGGCCCCGGCGCCCGAAGCGGCCTATCCCGAACCCGCCGTGGTGGAACCCCAGTTCGAGGGGCAACCTGTGCCCGCCCCCAAGGGGGCGCTAATTTTATTCGATGGCAACGATGTCTCGGGCTGGAAGCAACTGCCGGACAAAGCTGAAACCGACAAATCGGATCGGTTCCGCTGGAAGGTGGAGAACGGATTTATGGAAGTCGTACCGCGCACGGGCATGATCTCGACCCGGGAGCCTGCGCTCACCAGCGGACACCTCCATCTCGAGTGGGCGACGCCGGCGGAAGTCAAAGGCAACGGTCAAGGCCGGGGAAACAGCGGCGTCTTCATCGAGGGATTTCCGGAACTGCAAGTCCTCGACTCGTACAATAACAAGACCTACCCCGACGGTCAGGCCGCCGCCTTCTACAAACGTCAACCGCCGCTAGTGAATGCCTCGCGGGGCCCGGGCCTCTGGCAATCCTACGACATCCTCATCCAACGCGCCAAAGTGGACAATGGCCGGGTCACACAGCCCGCAATCATCACAGTGAAGCATAACAATGTGCTCGTGCAGGACCGGATGGAATTTCCCAGCTCGGTCCAGACGGGAACTTTAAAATTCCAGGATCACCTCAATCCCGTTCGTTTCCGCAACATCTGGTTCCTCCCCTCGCCCTAGGTCCATTCGGCTTTCTCATTCTCCACCATGGCCTCCCCCCTCTACGCCCAGAAACAATCCGTCCTCACACTCGCCCTCTTCGCCTGTGTGAGCGGGGCGAGTTTCGCCGCCGAACACTGGGTTTATCTGGACAACAAACACCTTCGGTTAGGCATCAACATGGATGCCGGTGGCAGTATCGGCTGGCTGAGCCCGTCGCGTTCCTCCGACAACCTGATCAACGCCTTTGATCACGGTCGCTACGTGCAGCAATCCTATTACGGCGACAAAGATGGCTCCGACTGGAACGGCAAACCGTGGTGTTATAATCCCGTGCAGGGAGGGAGCTGGAAAGGCAAGCCGGCCACCGTGCTCGAATCCAAGGAGGAAGAACACGCCCTTTATGTACAGACCCGCCCCCGCCAATGGGCCAGCGGCGAGGACGTTCCCGACATGATCCTGGAACAATGGATCCGGCTGGAGGGCCGCTTCGCGCGCCTCAAATATCGCATGACCTACACTGGGAATACCGAGCACAAGACGCGTAAGCACCAGGAGCTGCCCGCCGTATTTGTGGATCCGAAATGTCACACCCTGGTTTTTTGCGATGCCACACAACCTGCGTGGACAAACGCTGAGCTCGTTCGCAAACAACCCGGCCCTCCCGGAACCAAGGGCAACATCTTCCACACAAGCGAACGCTGGGCGGCCTGGGTCGACGAACACAATCAGGGCCTTGGTATTTATTTTCCATACACCGACATGGCCACTTCCTATCGGGTCGCGGACACCGGCATTGGCAATTGCTCCTACGTGGCTCCGCTCCAAACCTGGGCGCTCCAACCCGGCATGATCTTTGAATACGAAACCGTGCTGACTATCGGCTCCCTGGAACAAATCCGCTCGGGGTTTTCTAAAATCAGCGCCAAGCAAGCCGCCGCTAAAGACGCCGCCGGCAAAGGCGCCCCACGCCCGCAACCCGAAGCCCAGGGCACCGAGAGAAAGACCGAACCCAAGCCATGACGCATCGTTTTTTCCCATCCCGCATACTCACCATCCTGGCCTGTCTGGCTGGGTTGCTGTGCCTGGCCCAAGCGGCGGATGAAGCCGAATTTCGCGTCTGGGAATTCAAACACCAGAGCGCGACATGGAATGGCGGCGGTCCGTTGCCTCACGGAGACTGGCCGATTCGGGATAAGGCGATGCGCTTACCCGTGCCAGCGGACGCCAAGATTCCCCCGACTATCCAGCGGGCTGACGCCATTCTTCCCGCCGACCGGGTCAATGTGATCCAGATCCGCCTCGATGGAGCCTCGGCCACCAAATGCCAGTTGTGGTTTACCACGGGGGCCTCGCCCCAGCACAACCCGCAGAAAATGGTGGAGTTTGATCTGCGCCCCGGCTCGGGCATGCAGGATTACACGCTGGACCTAAAAAGCCTGACGAGCTGGAAGGATAACGTCGCTTCGTTGCGCTTCAGCTTCCTGGGGGCCAAGCCCGGAGAGGAACTGGCCGTGGAAAGGGTGAAGGCTTTCATTGGAGAAAAGATCTCCACTCCGATGATCTACACGCTTTTTCGGCCCGGACAAAAACCGGTGGTCCGCGAGTTCCGGTTCAGCGCCCTTTTTAACCACAACATGGTGCTTCAGCGCGACAAACCGGTGCCGGTTTGGGGCCGCGCCAAGCCAGGCGAAACCGTCACCGTAGAGTTCGCCGGACAGAAGAAAACCGGCACCGCAGACGGACTCGGGAAATGGGCGGTGCGTTTGGACGCCATGGAAGCGAGTGCGCAGCCGCAACCGCTCACGGCAAGCGGAGACACGGAGGCTCATCGCGTAGAGTTAAAGGGGGTGCTTGTCGGGGATGTCTGGCTGTGCGGCGGCCAATCCAACATGGGCGGTAACGCGCTGGAAAACCTTCCGCCTGAGGAGCGCCGCAAAGAGTTGCTGGAAACCGATTATCCCAATCTGCGCTACGCATCGATGCCTGGAATGCACCGGGACACACCTGCATCCAATGATCTATCCGAAGATGCCCTCGACTGGCGCAGCGTCCAGGCCAACAGCCGTGCGATGTCGGCGGTGGGCTATTATTTGGGGCAGGCCATCCACGTCAGCCAGAAGATCCCGGTGGGCCTATTGTTTACAATCAAGGCGGGTTCGCAGGTCGAGCAGTGGCTGGATCAGGAAACGCTCGGATCCATTTTCACCCCCGAGGAACTCAAGCAGACCAGCGGCACCAACCGTTTGGCCAGCGGCTTGTACAATGGGATGGTCGCCCCGATTCCGCCTTTCCAGATAAAAGGCGCCATGTGGTACCAGGGCGAATCCAATGCCGATAACGACACCAAAACCATGGGCTATTACCGGAGCCTGCCAGCGTTGATCGGGATGTGGCGCAAGCTCTGGGGATCCGATTTGCCCGTGCTACTGGTCCAGCTGCCGCGTAACGAAAGTTATCCGCCGGATTCGTGGGCCCATATCCGCGAAGTCCAGTTGCTGTGCGCCACCCAGTTACCGCGGGTCGCCACGGTCGTATCTTTTGATGAAGGCGATCCCAAAAACCTTCATCCCTATAACAAATATTTCATTGGAAGCCGCCTTGGCCTGGCCGCCCGGGCGCTGGTTTACCTGGAACCCTTGGCGGGTTATTGCCCGCTTTTCAACGCCGCCACGCAAAACGGCAGTGGGATGGAAGTCGTTTTCAATCACGTCAGCAAAGGACTCCAGGCCCGGGGCGAGCTGCGCGGTTTTGAGCTGCGCGACCGGACCGGTTCCTGGGTTGCCGCGGAAGCCAAAATCGTCGGTCACAACCGCGTGCTGGTTTCCTGCACCTCGGTCCCTGCGCCCGAAGCGGTGCGTTACGCCTGGGGCAATTCGGTCGCGGCCACCC
>CAMCYN010000262.1 GCA_945883955.1 Akkermansia muciniphila | reverse complement strand
TTGGTCAGCAAATCCCTCGCTTCTTCGGAACATTCTATCCGGCAGGGTGCATCTTTGCTGAATCGGCGAGACAGGATAAGTTGAATTGAGTGTCTCCAGCACTCTTCCACTCCTTCCGCCAAATGACGCACAAGGCCGTCGTCCAGCGTTGGAGGAACGTCGAGTCGCACCGGGAGAATTCTTGTGACTAGCCCTCGCTCTCGGGCTTCCTTGCTTGTGAGGACCTCACCCATTACGAACGGTTGAACCATCAGCAAGCAGCTCAAACAAATATCCTTTAGGTAGACAATGTCCGGTGCGCCAGACGTTTGGCTTCCGCGGGTTTGCTTGTATCCCTCTCCGGAATAACCATTAAGCCACAGCTCGAAGTCTCCGCCGTCTTGTCGGTAGGAACCCAGCATCACCCGCACGACCTCTCCCCCCTCCGCTGAGCAAATGAACAGCGTTTCCGCTGTAACCCTCGTCAGCTCTCTGGCCAGCCCGCTTGTGGTGGCATTCCCGCCAATCAATGCAGGAGAGTATGCCAGACGGACCTCCGCTTCACGCAACTCCCGCTTCGCTTCGATCAACGCTTGTTTATCAAAAGGCTCATCTTTGCGAGTTCGAGAGAGTCTCTTGACCTCGAGGTCAGCCAAGTGTCTCTCAGCCTCCAGTCGAGGCTTATCCACCGAGTTCCATTGATCGGTCCGAGATTGCTCGCAATCGTAGATCGGCTTGATGATCAGGTTAGCGATCCCCTTTCCTGCTCCAGGAGGAAGCGCCAATACGAGGTAGATGTTTGCTCGATTTTTCTGACCGTTGACCGCTCCGTGCAATTCCCAACCTTTTCCCATGGCACCGCCCACAGCCCCCAAACAACACAGCAGGGGCAATTCGACCGGTACCTTACGAACCGACGCCAGCGAACTTGCGTAATCACGTAAAACTGGGGGGAATGCATCAAACGGAAATTCGCCTCGTTCAGGCAGCGCAAGGTTTGCTCCTGAACGCTTTCCGGAAACCAGGGTACTACCCTCGATTTTTTGCCGCAACTTCTCGTGCGTCCACCCTTCCGGCAATGGGTCTGCCAAGTCCCACTTGTTGGGAAAGTCAGACGTGTCAATGGCCTCAATTTGCCCGAGAACTTCAGCGATCTCGCTCATCGCGGCTCGGCCGGTATCGTCTGCATCTGGCCAGACAATAACCCTCCGCCCTCTCAATGGAGTCCAATCAGCTTTTGAAACCGCTTTGCTTCCCCCTGGCCAAGTGATCACCACAAGGTCCTGGAATACTGATGCTCCCGCCTCGGCTGCTTTCTCGCCTTCGACGACTAAGACGGTCGCGTCTGGGCGTTTTTTTAGCTCATCTAAGCCGAAGAGAGGCCGCGGGTGGGGAAATCCTTTCCACTCCCAATTTTTGCCGCTCCAGATTCGGGGCCGAATGGTCTTTTCACCATTGGGCAGGTCAAAGCGCACCACGAGGCCGATAATTTGCCCATCAGCAGACCTATAGGTCCAGTGCTGCGACGGCGTGCCAAGTTCAGGATGAAACAGGTCTTTATCTGTCGGCTCTTTGGGAGCGTAGATAAACTGGGGGCGCTGGTATCTTTCTGTCGGTTTCTTTTTGAGCGGGGCAAGTCGCACTCCTCCAGCATTAAGCATGGAGTCCAACTTCTTAGCGGCGTCTCCTTGAGAAATCCCGTAGCGAGCAGCTACCAAGGATATGGGGTCAGCCCCCCCTTCGTCGGCGCTGAAATCTCTCCAAATGCCGGACCTCAAGTTGACTTGGAGGGATGATCCGGGTTCTCCGTCCAGATTCCCGACGCACCATTCTTGCCCAGTGCGTTTCCCGTCCGGGAAAAGAATTCCGCAAAGGCCCTCCATGTCCTGAAGCGCAGCTAAATTGATCCTGTTAAAGTCGATACTCATGAGTGTGTATCCGTTCCGCCTTGCATCCGTCTTGAAAACCGTCAAAGATTTTGCGCTCTCGAAAGCAGCCCAGTCTTTGTGTTCCAATCGGGACTGAAGGCTGGGTTTTTAGTTTTGGGTTTCCTGAGATAAAGTTGACGCTTCGATTGCTGTTAAGGCGATCTCCTCTAGCTGTTTAATTTTTTCGACAAGTGAGACGAATTCGGGACTGCTTTCGGCGCCGCCTTGAGATTGCCACCAGAGATAATCTAAGTATTTCTCCCAGGTCATGATTGTGATGTGAATTTCCATTAAGAAACCTGCGACTTTGGGAGGAATAAACACCGAAAGTTCACTCAGGGCACTCTTGCATCGTTTCAGTCCACAGACGATGAATTGCGCCTCCTCTTCTTTATCAAAGAAACAAAAGCACTTTGAAAAGATTCTAGACAATATTTCAGACTCTTGATACTTGGGATCCATTTTTATTACCGAAACCAAATCTCTGGGTGATATATTTAAATACTTCCAAAGTTCGGATATGTGATATTTTATTTTTTCGTTTTTATCAGTGCTGAAATATCGTTCTTCGTTATCAATATGGAGGCTTTCTTGATTAAATGTTTCCTTGATTGAGAAGTAACGGTTTTTTTGACTTTGGTCCGGCATAGAGCAGTTGGTGGAGCATGAATGTGCCGACGGTGATTGTATTGTTGGGTTAGGAGGCATGTTTATGGCGTTTTATGGTCTGTTGTGCCCTGCAGATCGGGGGCGGGTTTGGTCTGCGTTTCCAAGGACAGAGTGTCCTTCTGAAAGTGTAGTGCTTAGCTTGGCACGAGGCGGTAGATGTGAGTCGCGGGTCTTAAACGCCTGAGCATCCCACCACAGTGGGCCATGGGCGGTGGACATCTCAGAGTACGCCAAGGCCGCAGTGTCTTCGTTGATGCCCATCCTTTTCATTAAGAGGTCAATGACATCACCCCCGCCGCATTGGGAGGCGCACTGCCAGCGCTGCGTCTTGCGGTTAATCGAAAACTCAGGACCTCGGCAAATCGGACAGTAGCCCGTCCCGTTGCGAGGAATGCTGTAGCGCAGGAACTCGAGAACTTGCTCCAAGCTCAATGTTCTGTGGCCGCGAATAACGTTTGGTCTCATGCAGGTCGCTTTGATCGGCGTCCCTGTGACTCCAGGATCGTCAGCTGCAAGGGTACACCTCCGCTTTTGGATCCAGGTGATCACAAGTGTCCGGGGTTATCTCCTGCGGGTTACGAGGGCCTGCTGCTCGATTTCCTCAACTTGGTTTAAGGCATAGCGAACCAAGCCTCCAAGAATGAGGGGGCTCAGTATGCCTGCCCGTTCGCGGCGTTTAATGGTCTCCACGCTGGTTGACCAGCGAGCTGCGAGTTGTTTCCGGGACAGGAGAGCTGATTGGTATTGAGTGCTCATAGAGGTATTTTCAGATGTTTTTGACGGTCGGAGGAACGTTTCAGATCATTCCCCTCTACATATGGGCGTGTGACGCCGATACAAAATCATCTGCCCCCCCCTCATATCCTCGACGAAACCCAGACTTTTTATGCGTTGAAGCAGGCATTCTTGAACGAATGTCAGCTAAAATGTCCGGTTAGAGGCCCCTGCCTCGACGAAATGCAACTTCGACGCGAACCCGCACGGCAAAAGCACAGATGTGCACTTAAGCTCCTCAAATAAAACGCTATGCAATAATTTATGCCTTTTTTTTGCGTAAGCGGTACGCCAAGCCCCCCTTGACGTCAGCGGATTTTCTCTCGCCGTTTACGCCGCCGCGGCAATCGGACGCACCTGCGCCGCGGCCCAAGCTCCGGGCGTCAGTTCCCCAATCGTCCAGTTCGTGGCCGCGGGCAGACGTGTGAGGACATCCTTTAAGTACGCGAAAGGATCGATCCCCCGGCGGTGGCAGCACTCTATCAGCGTGTACACGATCGCGCTCCAGTTCCCCGCATGCGCCTCTCCAATGAACAACCAGTTTTTCTTCCCCACTGCCGTCGGCCGGATCGACCTTTCACAAGGGTTGTTGTCGATCTCCACCCGCCCCTCGTAAGCATACGTTTCGAGCTCCTCCCACCGCTCAAGGGCGTACGCTATCGCTTTCCCAAAGTTGCTTTTGGGAAGGATTTGTCTGCGCATTTGAAGCCGCAATAGCACCTTTTTCAGCCGCCTTAAAATCGGGATGCTCTCCGCCAACCTTCGTGCCTCCCTTAAGGCCGGACCCGCCCGCTCCTGCTTCAACCGCTTCTCCAACGCGTAAAGATGTCAGATTTGAAGCAGGACAAATCCCGCCAACCTCGGACTTTCCTCCTGCGCCTCAAAAAAGCCGCGCCTTGCATGTGCCCAACAGCGCGCCAGACGGACTTGTCCCGCCCGACTCCGAACATAGCAGGGATAGGCTTCGTAGCCGTCCGTCTGCATGATCCCCTTAAAGTCAACGGGCACCACTCGCCCGAGGCACTCCGCCGCTCGACTCGTTTCCCAGTGATACACCGTGTCTCCGCCCGGACGGTGCGCCGTCCACAAGTAACCCTGCCGCGCCTTGCCATAGCCGGGATCCAAGTACCGCACCGGCGTTTCGTCCACCTTCACATACCCGTTGGAAAAAACTTCGCGGCGGATCTCCTTGTAAATGGGCTCCAGCCAGTCGGCGGCCAACTCCACCCACCTCACCATCGTCTGCCGGGGCAACCACACCTGATGGCGGCTCCAATAAATCGACTCCT
>CAMCYN010000261.1 GCA_945883955.1 Akkermansia muciniphila | reverse complement strand
GCTGAACCGGCCGCAATCCGCGACGAATACGGCCGCAATGAAGCCGGCCAGCGTCTCCTCATGGCCCGGCGTTTGGTCGAAAGCGGCGTCCGGATGGTTTCGGTCACCTACGGCGGATGGGATCACCACGCCGGAATCGCCAAACAGATTGAAAAGAACGTCGTCCCCTTCGATCAGGCTCTGGCCGCCCTCATCCGCGACCTCGAACGCCGCGGGATGCTCGACCGCACTCTCATCATGGTCAGCTCCGAGTTTGGCCGCACTCCCAAGATCAACAAGGACGCCGGACGCGACCACTGGCCCCGGGTGTTTTCGGTGGCGTTTGCCGGCGGCGGCTTCAAACGCGGCCTCATTTACGGAACCTCCGACGCCACCGGGGCCGAGCCCGAATCTAATCCGCTCTCGGTCGAAAATATGGCGGCAACCGTCTACACCCAACTCGGCATCCGCCCCAGCAAAGCCCTGATGGCTCCAGGAGACCGCCCGGTAGCGATCATCAAAGGCGGCGAAGCCGTCACCGAGCTTCTCGCATAGCGTTTGTTTTCTTATGAACCAGGCCTCCCCCCTACGGTCTGGATCTCCTTGCCAGGCACCTTTTTACCGTGCCCTAGGAGCTTCAGCGTTTATCTCAGCCCTCGTCTTGCCAACCCTCCCAGCTTCCGCCGGGACTCCCCGCGTCAGTTTCGCCTACCCGGCCGCGGGACAACGAGGCGCGGAAACCGAAGTCACCTTCCGGGGCACGAAACTGGCCGACGCTCACGACATCCTCTTTGATGCCCCGGGATTTGAAGCCGTCTCGGTAAAAGCCGAGGACACCCAGTTCAAAGTCCGCGTCCGCGTCCCAGCCGACGCCACTTTGGGAGAACACCGCTGCCGGGTCATTACTCGTTCGGGGGTTGCCGATCTACGCGTATTCTTTGTTTCCCCGTTTCCGCTGCTCGAGGAAACCATCAAACCCAAGGCCACGGCAACCGCTCCACAGGTCGTGCCGCTCAACACCACGGTGTACGGTAAAACCCCCGTCGACGACGAAGACCACTACGCCGTCGACCTCAAAAAGGGCGAACGCCTCAGCATTGAGGTGGCCGGGTTACAGCTCCACACCCAAAACCCTTACGATCCGGAGATCACCATCACCAAACCCGACGGATCGCACCTCGCCACGGTCGGCAATACGGTTTTTGGCCGGGGTGCCCCCGTCTTCAGCGGACTTGCTCCCGAAGAAGGCCGGTACCGGATCAGTCTCCGTGACGCCACCAGGAGCGGTGCTGGCGAATGCCATTACCTGATGCACATCGGATCGTTTGCCCGTCCGGTGACCGCCCTGCCTCTGGGCGGGCCAGCCGGTGCGCCGAGTCATTTTGCGTTGTTGGGCGATCCCAACGGAACCATTCAACTGACAGCCAATCCGGGACAGAAAAACGACGGGTTCGGCTCTTTACTGGTGCCCGGAGAACCGCCCGCCCCCACACCTCTGACCGTCCGAGTCAGCGACCTGCCCAACGTTCTTGAAAAAGGACAAGTCGCCACTCCCGTAGAATCCGCAGGCCCTGCCACAGCACTGCCCGCCGCGTTCAACGGACTGATCGAGAAGGAGGACGAGAAAGATTACTTCCGTTTCAGCGCCAAAAAAGGACAGGCCTGCGATTTCCGCGTCTACGCCCGCACCCTGCGTTCTCCCCTGGATTCGGTCATTGAGATCTACAACGACAAAGGCGCCCGTCTGGCCACCAATGACGATTCTGCCGCCCCCGACAGTTACTTGCGGTGGAGCGCTCCAGCGGACGGCGAATTTATTCTCGCCATCAAGGATCAACAGAATCGCGGCGGCGCCCTGTTCACCTACCGCGTGGAGGCTTCTCATGTCGTCCCAAAGGTAAAAATCTCCCTGCCGGAGATGACCCTCAACCAGTCCCAGGATCGGCGTGCCATCGTCATTCCCCAAGGCAACCGCTACGCTTCTCAGGTCCGTGTGAAACGTGAGGACTGGACAGGCGCTCTGGAACTTCTAACTCCCGATTTGCCCCCGGACGTGGTGGCGTCGGCCGGGAACATCGAAAAGGCGTTCGATACGGTGCCTATGGTGTTTGAGGCGTCTACGGCCGCCCCGACCGAGCAGCGCCTCATCGAAATCGGCGCCCGTTCTCTGGAGGCGCCCGAGGCTCCCACTCCCACGGTTTTGATCGAGCACAAGGTGGACGTTTCTGAAAACTCCAACCGGCGCGCGTTTTATTCCGTGCTCGAAAACCGCCTCCCGATCGTTGTGACCGATCCGATTCCGGTCAAAATCGATGTCGAGGTCAGCAAGGCGTCCGTTGTCCGCTCAGGCCAGTTGCCTCTGAAAGTGAAGGTCAGCCGCACCGGAGACTTTAACGGTCCGATTGACCTGGTTCTGTTACACACGCCTCCGGGACTTGGCACTGCGGGCGGAGTGAAAATTCCCGCTGGAGCCAGCGAAGGCATCTTGCCGATCACCGCCACAGCCGATGCGGCTATGAAACCGTGGAAGCTTTGCGTCGTTGGGAATGCCGATTTTGGTAAAGGCCTGGTTTGGTTCAGCACCGGAATGTTCGAACTCGAAGTCGGCGACGCTCCATTTGCCGGGACCATCGTGCGGACCTCACTTCCCCAGAACGGAACCGGCCAGATGAAGCTCAAAATTGAGCCCAAAGCCGGTTTTGAAGGGAAAGCCAAAGTCGAACTCCTGGGACTGCCGCTGGGTGTCACCGCCAAACCCGTCGAGATTACGCAAGAGGACACTCTCGCCACCTTCGAGCTTACAGCCGCAACCACGGCTACTATCGGCTTAAACAAGCAGGTGGTTGTTCAATGTACCTTCTTCAAAGACGGGTCTCCCGTTGTCTCCACTTGTGCCCGGGGCGGCATCCTTCGTGTAGACAAACCCGACGCGCCTCCAGCCCCAGTGGCCACCACCGCTCCCGCTCCCACTGCGCCTCCCGCTCCCACTGCGCCTCCCGCTCCCACTGCCGCTTCTGCCGCACCAAGCGCCGCACCCGCGGACAATCCAGCCGCTCCGGCCCCTGCAGCCGCCTCCGCCCCTGCCGCTACTCCCGCGCCCGCTCCCACTGCAGTGAAGCCCGCAGCTTCTGCTACCGCTCCCGTGACGGCCCCGACACCCGCGCCCAAATCTTAATCCATGAAATCCTCGCACCCCCTTCCCTACCTTGCGTTCGGGATTGCAGCACTTCTGCCCGAGCTGTGCCTGGCCGCGCCGACGCTGGAAGTTTACCCGGAAGCGGTCCATCTGCGGCACAAGAAGGATACCCAGGGCCTGGTAGTGCGGATCACCATGGACGACGGCACTCATCGCGACGTCACCGCCGAATCGCAATTCTCCCTCGAAGACAAGACCCGTGCCGAGGTCCAGAAGGGAACCGTCAGGCCCAAGTCCGATGGTTTAACCAACCTCAAAATTGAATGGAAAGGCCTGTCCGCCTCCATCCCGCTCACCGTGGAGAATGTGCAGAAGGAGCAGCCGGTCTCCTTCCGGATGGACGTCATGCCGATCCTGATGAAGGCCGAATGCAACCGGTGCCACGGCGCAGCCCGAGGTCAGGATGGGTTCCGGCTCTCTTTGTGGGGATTTGATCCCGAAGGGGACCATTTCCGCATCACTCGCGAATTTCCCGGCCGCCGCGTCAATCTGGCCGTCCCCGAAGAATCCCTGATGCTGACCAAGTCCGACGGGGAAGCCTCACACACGGGCGGCAAACGTTTTGAAAAAGGCAGTCCACTTTATAACACCATGCTCGCCTGGCTTCGAGCCGGCGCCCCCAACGATTCCGCCGACACAGTCCAGCTCACGGGCGTCGAAGTCATGCCCAAATCCCTCGTCCTGGAAGGGCCAGGACAGAATTTCCATATCACCGTTCGGGCCACTTTTTCCGACGGGGTCAAGCGGGACGTGACCTCCACGGCTTTGTTCCTCTCGAGTAACGAAGGCACCGCCAAAATCGCTCAGGACGGCGTGATCTCTACGGGCAGTCGGGGCGAAGCGTTTGTCATGGCCCGATACGGAGCCCACACCGTGGGGATTCCTGTGGTGGTGCTCCCGAAGGATCTGAACTTCGAGTGGCCCAAAGTGGAGGAGCGTAATGAAATCGATACGCTCGTTCACAAAAAGCTGCACGACCTGCGTGTGGCTCCCAGCGAACGGTGTGACGACCTCACCTTCTTGCGCCGGGTTTACCTCGATTTGACCGGAACGTTGCCGCCAGCGGAAAAAATCCAGACCTTCTCCGCGGACACCACCCCCACCAAACGCGACCAGCTCATCGATGAACTGCTCCTGCGCCCGGAGTTCGTGGATCTGTGGACGCTCAAATGGTCCGACCTGCTGCAACTCCACTCCGATACGCTCAAGGACATCTATTACAAACCCATCCATCTCTATCACAGCTGGCTGCGTAATGAGATCTTGGCTGGAGTTCCGCTCAACAAACTCGCCGCACAGTTGGTGAGCGCAAGCGGTTCTGTTTTCGAGAATCCGGCGGCGAATTTCTATCACCTCGAAACCGATCCGATCCGGGTCAGTGAAGACGCCGCTCAAGCCTTTCTCGGCATCCGTCTGCAATGCGCCCAGTGCCATAACCATCCCTTCGACCGCTGGACGATGGATGATTACCGCGGCTTTATGGCCTTCTTCATGCAGGTCGG
>CAMCYN010000260.1 GCA_945883955.1 Akkermansia muciniphila | reverse complement strand
AGTTGAGCCTCCGTATTTAGAAACCGAACAGAGGATAAAATCTCGTTGAAATAGGCAGGGGTGGCATGAGTGGACGGCTTATTTACACAGACTTTGTACCTCGCTTTTTCTTTTGTGAGTTGGAACGAAACCGTCTCCCCAGTGCGATCCAGCCGGAACTTTCCGGTGGCATTCTCCGGATCCACTTCCAGCAACTCTCCAAACACCACGTGTTCTGAAAACAAAGGTGGCGCCACGTCTGGCTTCAGTTGGTACCAGGGCAATTCACGGTTTCCGTAATCAGTCCGAAACGGAAACTGGCTCGGAAATTCCTTCGCGACATTCTCCGCCAGTTCTTCTCTGCGCATCCCATCAAATCCGTATCCCATGAGGCTCTCTCCGTACGGTTGACTCGTTGCCTTCCACGCCGTGCCAAATAATCGAAGGACTCGCCCCTTTCGAAAGCCCTCAAGCATATTGTCCACACTGAATGTGATTTGCACTCCACTGGTGCCATACGCGGACACGGGACTCGTTTTGACCTCCTTCACTTTCGCTCGTTCGATATGTCGTTCGACATGCCACGTTCGAAGTTCGTCGTTTGCAACCGTCACACGGATGTCCGAGCCTTCCTTGAAGCCATTCAGAAACGCTTTTTTAAATGCGCTCGGCTCCCCGCTGAAGAGTGTCACCGTGACCGCGTTCCCTTCGGTTTTGTCGACCCAGCCGGGAACCCCGCGAAACTTGACGAACTCTGCGTGTTTGGCGCGCTGCACCTCGCTCACCTTTTGGTGGGTCTCCTCCCCAATCCAGAGATCCGTACAACGCGCGGGATTCTCTCCAAAAGCCCCAGTCTTGTTGAACAGTACGGTATCACCCACGGACACATCCTTGAGTTCGACTTGTCGATCGCCCTTCCAAAAATGCGTCTCAGCCGATGTCACCAACTCGCTTTGCCCTAAATCCTGCTGATTTTTCTTGGGGCACTGTTTCCGGAGCACGAGCTTCCCTTCCGCAATTTTCACCTCTTCAATCCGGTAGTGGAAGCTGTGTCCTGCGTCTATGGTGAACTGGTCTTGCATTGTCGCAAGACGTGTAAATCCACCGTCAGGATCCTGATTTAGGAAGAATACGAAGAACGTCCCGAGAGGGATGTCCCTGAGATCCGCCTCCGTATTGAGGTAGTTGATGGTGCCATAAGGCGGCATGATGAAATCCATGAGCTCGCCGGTTTTATTCACCCGGAACTGGCCGGTGCGGTGTATGAAATCGGCCCGCACTAACTCGCCCCCAATTCGTTTGTCAGAATGATGCGGCGGGAATTCTCCCACCTTCCCCTGATACCAGGGAAGATGCTCGTTGGCCCAACCGACACGAAACGGGTACTTCGGTTCGAGTTTCGGCGCAGCTTCCTGCGCGTGCAAAGCAGCCCCCGCGATTGCCAGTGAGCAGACCGCGGCACGGAATATTGAAAAGCTTTGAGTCATAAGGGGGGAAGGGGAGGGCAAGGAAAAGGCCCGGGTTAGATCAATTCCGAGACTGGTCCAAGGCTGTCCACGAAGCGCTCGGTATGGACCTCCATCTTCTGAAGCATCGTGAGCATCACGTTGCTTAAACGCGCCTTTTCGTCTTTTGGTTTGCCGCTCAAGCCGCGCCATTCGTCATAACTGAGGGTGTAATCCTCCTTCATGAACGGCCGGTTGTAATCCAGGTGCTGGCCATGCTTGAGTCCAAGACCGCGCCCACCGGCCAATAAAATCGGCAGATTCGCGTTACAATGGCTGTGGCCGTAACTCATCCCGCTTCCAAACAGAATCATCGTGCGATCGAGCATGGGTTCGCCCCCCTCCTGCGTATTCCGGAGTTCACTCAGGAAATGCGCAAACTGCTCCATGATAAACGCGTCGCTTTTTGCCAACCGCTCCAGAATCAGTGGATCTCCATTGTGATGCGAGAGATTGTGCCGTGACTGTGTAATGCCGATCTCCGGAATCGCGAGGCCGTTGCCTTCGCTTCCGTTCATGTAGGTCACCACACGGGTCATATCCGTCCGCAACGCAAGGACGATGATGTCAAACATCGTCCGCCAATACTCACCCGCTTTGGCACGGGGGACGTCTTTTGTGAAATGCTCCGCACTCTTTTTGTCGATCACGGGCTTAGGCACGTCCAACCAGGAATCCAGCCGCTCGGTTCGTTGTTCCACGTCTCGCACCGCATGGAGGTATTCATCCAGTTTGGTTCGGTCGTCCGTTCCAAGCGCTAACCGGAGTGACTTGGCCTGATCCCATACCGCATCGAGGACACTTCGACGCTTCAGCAAACGCGCACGTTGTACGGCAATGCCGCCGGGCTCTTCTCCAAAGAGACGTTTAAATATGTTCCGAGGGTTATCCTCCGCAGGCAACGGCACGCCATCACCGGAAAAGGCCAGTGTACTTGTGTTCAGGGGGGATCCTGTCCCAGCACCAATCGACAGCTCCAGCGAAGGAAACCGGGTATATAACCCCGTAACTCCTGCCATAAGCTGATCACACGAGATCGTGTTTTCGTATTTTCGGCCGCCACCGGAATCGATTTTCGCGCCCGTGAGCCAGGTGTCAGCACAAACGTGAGCCGCGCCGATTCCGTTCGGATGATGGAGCCCGCTGAACACTGTGAAGTCCTCGTGGTGTTTTTCCAAAGGCCTCAATGAATTCGATAACTCATATCCCTTTCCGGCGGTCTTGGGCTGCCATTCCATTCCATTCACCCCATTCGGGATATAAACAAAAACACTTCGCCGGGGTTTCGCGAGCGCAGCTGCGGCGCGCAGCGGACTCATGGCATCCAAAAGCGGGAGTGCCATGACGGTGCCGAGGCCGCGCAGGAAATGCCGCCGGGATAGAAGCCAGCGTTGGGATTGGATATTCGACATAGGGAGAAGGTTTGGGGGAGATGAGTTTTTGGGGGGAATCCGGGCTTGTTGAGAGGAGTCGAACTTACGCGAAAGATTAGTGGCCGTGTACCCCCGAGTTCTCGTGGGGGAGGCCTTTGTTGCTGCTGGGAGTGAGCGTGCCACTCCGCTAACTTTCACCCGTGCAGATCAACTCCCTCCGAATCTTTAGCGTGTTTGCCTGCGCGAACGTTTGCGCATTTTTGGGGCTGGCTTTTGAGGCGTCGGCGACTTCGTTTTCTTTCGCCAGCGCTGAAATTCGGCAGTTGGATGCCCGGAACGGTGCGCTGGAATCGGAGCTTCTGGATCTTCCCGCTGTCGAGACCTCTCAACTCACGGAACGTCTCGGTTATCACACTGGCTACGCTCTAGAATGCCGAAGGCATCGAATGGTTAGAGATCCATTTGCCGCAGTCAGAGGCGATGGATGTGATCGTATTGGTGCCCGCAGGCTCGAGCGGGAGCGGGGATTTGACCGATCATCTTGCTCAAAGTGCGGAACGAATTCTGAGGGGAATCGCGTACACGATGAGCGGCGTGGCAGGCCCTGCGCTAAACAGGCTTCCACTAAAGCAACGGTGGGAAGTTGTGCTCATGTTTAAGGAGGTCCTCCACAATCTCCCGCGTCCTGCCAAAGCGACAACCGCATCTATTGAGCTCTCACAATCCGGCCCCACACTTGCTGTCATGATTGAAGACAACGGTCGCGGTTTCGATCCGTGCGACACGCGCTCCGACTGAATGGGGCTGGGCAATTTGAAACGGCGCGCTGCCAAACATCGCGGCGAGGTACAAATCACGTCCGCGATCGGAAAAGGCACAACCATCACTATCAGGATTCCCTCCCATGACTGACTCGCCAGTTCCGATCCAGGTGTGGCTCGTTGAGGATCATAAGAGTTACGCTGAACGATTGATGAAGGCGCTGAATTGAATCGAGGGGATTGAATGTGCGCGTCGCTTTTCCTCGTCTGAAGATGCCTTGATCCCGCTCGCGGGGGGAATGCGCCCAACGTCATTCTCCTCGATGTGGAGTTACCTGGGATGAGCGGAATTGAGGCCTTATCCGGTTTCCAGAGTAAGGCCCCTCAAACCAGCGTCGTAATTCTCACAGTTTTCGAAGACGACGATAAGATCTTCCGCGCCATTTGTGCGGGTGCAACCGGGTACATCCTCAAAACCTCCACCTCGCAAGCAATTGCGGACGCGGTCCGTACCGCTCATGGCGGAGGCTCTCCGAGCAACCCGCATATCGCGAAGCGCGTATTGGCGATGTTATCCAGATCGCCCACTCAAAAAGCCGAATACGGCCTCATTCCAAGGGAAACGGAGATCCTGCAACTCTTGGTGCAGGGATCCACTATCAAAGCGGCATAGGCGCAACTCGGAATCGGTTACTACACAGCGGACGAATACATCCGGAACGTTTACGGAAAACTGCAGGGCCACAGTCGCGGCGGAGCAATAGCCAAAGCTTTAAACGAGAAATTGGTTGCGCGAAAACAAACGTAAGGCAGCTCGCGCACGTAACCCGATCTGCAAAGACGCAGGGGAGAAGAGGGGTCACGTTTTGCGGCTTTTCAGCACTCCAGCCGATGTAGGAAGTTCGGTACAGAGTTGGAGGCGGGGGCGGGAATCGAACCCGCGGATGGAGCTTTTGCAGAGCTCTGCCTTACCACTTGGCGACCCCGCCGCAAATAAAACGGACAAACACTAAAAGGGCACAGCGTAGCAAAGTCAATCACGCCGCGGCCCTCATTCCCCGCA
>CAMCYN010000259.1 GCA_945883955.1 Akkermansia muciniphila | reverse complement strand
GCGTAGAAACGAATCCCGGAGTATTTCTTAGGATTCATGATCCCCGGTGGGACCACCTTCTTCACCCAAGGCCAGGAGCCGGGCTTGGCGAAGTCTGCCACCATTTCCAGTGCCTTGCGATGGTCGGGATCCGGAGTGGAGATAATCTTCATTTTAACCTCGGAGGCCGTGACGGTTTTTGGGTCGATGGTGTTAAAGGCATCGATAACCTTCACTTTTTGCGCGTTGGCGGCAAAAGCAGAGGTGGCCACAAGGCAGGTGAGCAGAGGGAGGGGATTAAAAAAGCGGTTCATTTTTTGGGGAGTGAGATTGCTTTGCTAGAGGGGCGCGAGATTTTTTCAAGGCACCATCAATCCGTCGTTTTGTTTTCCGGGCCGCGCCTTCGGTTCCGGTCGAATGCACAAAACCGAGCCACTAGCCGGGGGACGTGCTAAGCTGCGGAGGGTTGGAACTTATGAAAACTCTTGGAAACATCCTCTGGTTTCTGTGTGGCGGACTGTGGAGCGGGCTTTTGTGGTACCTCGCTGGAGTCCTCATGGCGCTGAGTATCGTGGGGCTCCCCTGGGCTCGGGCCTGTTTCCTTTTAGGCAGGTTTACTCTTTGGCCTTTTGGGCGGGAGCTGGTGGACAGGCGGCAGCTTACCGGCCGGGACGATCTCGGTACCGGCACTCTTGGCCTGGTTGGAAACATCCTCTGGTTTGTCCTCATCGGCTGGACACTCGCAGTGTCGCACCTGGTGAGCGCACTGGCCTGTGCCGTTACCATCATCGGAATACCGTTCGCCGTACAGCACCTCAAACTGGCCGTCGCATCCTTATGCCCGATTGGCAAGGAAGTGCTGGAGCGGCCGTAGGGGGCCAACTCAGCGCACCCCGGTCTGCGCCGGGTCCCATGGAAACGGCGCAGACCTGACGGAGTGCTTACTGTGCGGCCGATTTGGCGGCCGGTGTTGTGGCGGAACCGGGAGCGGTCCCGGTGGTTTTGGCAGCTGCGGCAACTGCCGGTGGCTTGAGTTCCACACTGGTCCACGATTTGGTTCGGCCGGCGTTTTCTGTCCGGATCTTTGCGACGGTTGCCGGGCTCACCGGAGAGGCGGTGTGCTCCCATTGACGGCGGATGTAGGTGAGAGTGCCGGCGATTTGTTCATCGGTGAGGGCGGTTCCCAAGGGGGGCATCTCCAGATTCCAGGACTGGTTGCCGACCTTCAACGGACCTGCGACGCCATGGAGTACAATCTTGGCAAGTACGTCTGTATTTCCCAATACCCATTCGCTGTCCACAAGCGCCGGGGCGAGGCCTTCCATCCCTGTGCCCGTGGGCTGATGGCATCCGGCACACAAAGAGTTGTATACGCCTTTACCGATCTCGGCCAAGGCCAACTCGGCTTCTGTGAGCGGCTTTACGACTGGGGGTGGCGGGACGCCGGGTTTATCGGGCCAGGCCAATCGGGCGTCTAACGCAGCCACAAGCGGTTTAGTGGCGGGACTCGCATCCTTGAGGAGTTTGGCCAATTCAGGTGGCGCGCTTTCCAGATAGAGTAATTTGGGTTTGGGCGCATTTTTTGTGGCGGTACCTTTGCCCGAGGTGCCGTTTAGAAGCGCGATTTGAGTTGGCGAATTGGCGGGCTGTGCTGCGATCAAAGCGACGAGCGACTTCACGCGTTCCTTCTGGCGCTCAGTGATCACAGCCTGTGCGAGCGCTTCAAAAATGGCTGGCGGGGTCTTCTTCTCGGCAGTCTCGAGCAAGGTTTTGAGCACCTCAAGTTCGCGTCCTCGCAGGCCCGAAAGAATGGCGTCCCGAACCAGCGGCTGGCTGCCAGCTTTGATGGCCAAGCTCACTGCGGCATCCTGGGTTTCGGGATAAGCGCTGAGCTGAAAGGCCAGCGCCACCTGAACGTCGGTAGTTGCGTCGTTGATGAGTTTAGCGAGTTCTGCGAGCTGGGGACGGCCCGCCAGACGCACCGCCGTGGCACGCACTTTGGGATCCGGATCTTTTAAGCCGGCGGTGATCACCTCGGGGGTGAGCGCACTCATTCCTTCCAACGTCCAGAAAGCGTGAATACGGCCCAGGGGGGACTTCCCCTTTTGCGCCATCTCGACAATGGCCGGTTTTACCGAAGGATCGTTCCGCTCGACGAGTAAACGCTGGGCGGTATCGCGGGACCAGCCATCGGCGTGTCCGAGAAACGCTACGAGTTTGTCGTTTTCCTCGGGCAGTTTGACAGCCACGGGCTTGGACTTGTCGGGAACCACACGCCAGATCCGCCCATAATCAAACGGGGTGGCCAATTGGCGGTCTTGGATGTTCGCAATCAGGTAGTGGGTGAGAAAACTCTTATGCTGGATGATGCCCCGGTACATATCCACGACGTACAAGGCTCCGTCCGGACCGTTGTATGCGTTGACTGGCCGGAAGCGTTCGTCGGTGGACGTCCAGAATTCCGCGCCCTGGGCGGCATTGGTCCCGGTCAGCATGCCGTTTTTCTCCGTGATCACGACCCGTTTAACGAGGTTCCCGGCCGGTTCAGGAATAAAAGCGTTCCCGCGATGGGTGGTGGGGAAGAGGCTGCCGCGATAGATGACGGCTCCGCAAGTGGCGGTGCTGTTGGTGAGGGCGCCGGTTTCACTCAGGGTCTTGGGTTCATAGCCGCGGTTGACTCCGGGGGTGGGATGCGAGGGCCAGGTGAACTGTTCCTTTAAAATCTGGACTCCCAAGCCGGCGGTGGAGGGGTAATTGGGATTGCGCTTGCCGAGGGTCTCCGGGACGAGGTTTCCGCGCAAAAAGTCGGAGTTAGAGTTGTAGAACATCCGGCCAAAGTTGTCCTGTGCCAGCCCCCACTGCCCGCGCATGTCGGCGGCTTCTTCCATGAACTTACCCTCTTTGAAACGATACCGCTTGGGGTGATTGGCCGAGTAGATCCAGTTGTCTAGCATCCACGTCGGAGAATTGGCCATGTGCTCGGGTTGGCCCCCGGCTTTCCCATAGGACTCGTCAAGAAGCTGCACGGTATCGGCCACGCCGTCCCCGGTGGTGTCCTTGACAAACATCAGACGTGGAGGAGCGGCAATTAAGAGTCCGCCATTCATACACATGATGGCGCGCGGCATAACCAAGCCGTTTACGTACACCGAGCGTTTATCCATTTTACCGTCCCCGTCCGTGTCTTCGAGCAGCACGATCCGTCCGATGGGAAGTTCTTCGCCCACGCCTTCCACGTCGTGCATGTAGCCGCGCATCTCGCAGACAAACATCCGGCCTTTTTCATCCCAGGCGAGCGACACAGGAGTGTCCACCATGGGCTCGGCCGCCACGAGTTCGGCATGGTATCCGGGGGCGATCTTGAAGGTGGCCAGCTCCTCCTCCGGCGTCAGAGGTTTGGGAGGCGGCAGTTTGAAGCGAATCTCAAAATCTTGCGGCCCGGCGTTCTTATCGTGAACGGCAAAAAGCCCAGCAGTGGGGCTGAATACGACAATCCCGGCAAATAAAGTGGTTGCCAGCGGAGAATTAAACGGAGGTCGTGTCATGAGCTTGAGGAGGCGTCTTGGGAAACTAGCACAGCTCAAATCAGAGTGAAACCCTGCGCGTGAGCCGCAGCATAAATCGGGGTGATGAAAACAAGCCGTATATCGGCAGCCCGCAGCTTCTCGTCCAACAGAAGTGGTGCGTCGGGCGCCGCGCGTTTTCGATGCCGGGTTGTTTGGCTTCGCGAACTGGGCGCGTATCCGTTTTTCAACAAGGAATGTCCGCTTCCTTCAAGATGCTGGCGCACGGATCCATTAGGTTGTGGGAATGTTGTCCGCTCCATCCTCGTGCGGGCCGTCTGCGTCGGTAAACCGCAGCACGGCAGTGCTCGAAGGGTGAACTTGGGCTGACGCGTGTTGGGCGCCGCTTACAAAAATCTCCCCCTGAATAAAACCCCATGAGGCTACTTCCCCTGACCACTGTTCTGCTGGCACCGCTGCATTTGTTGTCCGCTGCGGACACCCCCAAACCGATCAACAGGCCCAATATCCTGTTTATCATGACCGACGACCACGCCTCGCATGCCATTTCCGCGTACGGATCCCGGATCAACCTGACTCCCAATCTGGACCGGCTCGGGGCGGACGGAGTCAGGTTCAAGAATGCGTTTGTCTGTAATTCGATCTGTACGCCGAGCCGGGCCACGTTGCTCACGGGCAAGTATTCGCATCTGAACGGGACGCCTGTTTTTAATCCCTTCGATGGGGAGCAGCAGACGGTTGCCAAGCTGATGCAGGCCGGGGGTTATCACACGGTGATGCTTGGCAAGTGGCACCTCGGGACGGATCCGACGGGCTTTGATTCTTGGAACATTCTCCCGGGGCAGGGGCGCTACTTTGACCCAATTCTTTACAATCCCGACGGAGCCCGGGTGTATCCGGGGTACGCCACCCAAGTTATTACCGATCTCGGGATCGAGGCGATTAAGGCGCGGCCCAAGGACAAGCCGTTTTTTATGATGCTCCATCACAAGGCGCCTCATCGGGAATGGGAGCCCGATCCGGTGAATGCGGCCAAATTTGCCAAGGTGACCATCCCCGAGCCCGCCACGTTGCGGGATAATTATGCCACCCGGCCCACGGCTCTTCCCGAGAATCGCCAAACGGTTGCCAACGATCTGACACGCAAGGATCTCAAGCTAACCCCGCCCGCAGGGCTGGACCCGAAGGCGCTCCAGAAATGGCTCTCGGTAAAGGTGGGCGACGAGCTGGA
>CAMCYN010000258.1 GCA_945883955.1 Akkermansia muciniphila | reverse complement strand
CGTTGCCTCCTTCACGTCTTTAATGCCGTACATCTCAAGAATGTGTTTTGGCTCGTTACTCAGGTCCATGAGTTCGGGGGCGCTTGTTTGTAATCGATACGCCATCTCGTAGCTTTGGATACGCGCGGCAATCGCCGGATCTCCAGCCTCCGACATCGCGGCTCCGTTTAGCGCCCCCAACGCATCCAGCGACGACCGCTGCACTTTTGCATCGATACCTTTGGGGTTTGAAAGATAAAGCACCGGATCCCCCGCACTCCGAAAAGGGACGCCGCTGTACGGTGTTGGGAGAAACCCCGAGCCGTAATTGCTCGCTCCCCCACTGGTTCCATTGGCACTGGTTAAGACAACGTACCCCGGTAGATCTTCCGCCTCCGTTCCAAGGCCGTAGAGCGACCACGAACCGAAACTCGGACGACCGAATTGCTGAGAGCCCGTATTCATCAGAATCTGTGCAGGCGCATGATTTACGGCATCCGTTTGCATCGACCGAATCATGCAAAGTTCATCCGCGATTTCTGCGGTATGCGGAAGGATTTCGCTGAAATCCATGCCGGACTGACCATGTTTCGCGAACTGGTATTTAGCGCCCAACAACGCGGAATTGGGTTTGATGAAAGCAGCCCGATAACCCTTCAAAAGTTCCGGCGGCGGCAATTTCCCGTCACGTTTGGTGAGCTCTGGCTTGGGGTCGAAGAGTTCCAACTGGCTCGGTGCGCCCGCCTGAAACAGATAAATAACGCGTTTTGCTTTCGCGGGAAAGTGCGGCTGTTTGACCTGAGTCGATCCTGTCGAGGCGGAAGCGCTCCGGGCGAGCAACGAATTGAGGGCGATCCCGGCGACACCGATGCCGCATTCGCCCAGAAACCAGCGGCGGGTTAGGTCGCGGCCGAAAGCGGTATGTTGGGATGAAGTGAGAGAGGAGAAATTCATAACGAGGACCTTTTGACGTGAGAGGTTGGGAGGTTGTGGGCGTTAGGATTTGGTAATGGTTTCGTCCAGATTCAGCAGGACGCGGCTAACGATGGTCCACTCGGCGATGTCGTTTGGCGTTGCGTTAGACGGGAGATTTTCGGGTTTTGTGAATGCCGAAAATGCAATCTGTCCGGCTTTTAATTCACCCTGCCGCAGGCGTGTCCGGTTTTCCTGAAGAAGCTTGAGTACACTCTCGAGTTCGTTCGCCTTGATGTTTCGCGCGGTACAAAGTTGATAGGCATAGTTCGCCCGGGATTCATCGGAGTCGCCGCCTTCCCTGAGAATCCGTTGAGCCAGCGCCTGCGCCGCCTCCACGAAAATTGTCTCATTCAGACCGGTCAGCGCTGAAAGAGGCGTGTTCGAACGTGGCCGGCGCGCACAGGCGAGATCTCCGTTCGGAGCGTCGAAACTACTCATAACCGGGTCCGGCATAGAGCGTTTCCGGAACATATACAGGGCCCGGCGATAGCGTTCAGGTCCGTCTGGCGGGGCCCAGTACGTGGGTTTTGAGAAGTTGAAATCCAGCACGCTTTGCGGAACGGGTGGAAAAATACTCGGTCCACCAATCTTCGGGTGGAGTAATCCGGCAATGCTGAGTGCATTGTCCCGGATAACCTCCGCCTCCATTCGGAAACGAGGACCACGGGCGAGGTAACGGTTTCTTGGGTCACGTTCCAGGGCTTCCGGAGTCGATTTAGATGATTGCTGATAGGTAGCGCTGCTCAGAATTGTTTGAATGACATGTTTCTGGCTCCAACCATGATCCATGAAATCGACTGCCAAATAGTCCAGCAGTTCGCGGTGTTCGGGAGTTGCTGCGCGAGTCCCGAAATCCTCGGATGTCTCACAGAGTCCACTGCCGAAGAGCGCCTGCCAGATCCGGTTCACTGCAACACGGGCGGTCAGTGGAGCGCGTTTATCTGTCAACCATTTCGCGAAAGCCAGACGGTCCGGTTTTCCTGTAGATTCAAATGGATTCAGGGTCAGAAGAGGGTGTGCCGCTACGACCTGCTTGGGTTTATCCCAACCGCCACGATCCAGAAGATGGGTTTGCCGGGTATCGGACTCCCCGCGTTCGGCCAGATGCATAATGGAGGTTAGAGGAGTTGGCGCCTTTGCCCATTCAGCGGCTATATTGGTGTTGATCTCCTTGGCTTCTTTCACTGTTTTTCTCCAGGCGCTGAAGATCGCAGCCTGTTGAATCTCGGTGCGCTGTTCGGCTGGTGTTTGAATGGCTAGAATGGCGCGGTAATCGATCGGCTGCGCTTTGGGATCGGGTACGTTTGTGGTGCTGATTCGGCACCGGCCCAGCATCGTGTTATGCCGGCCATTGTCATCGCCGCTGTGATTAAACCGCAGTTGCACCTTCAACTTCGTTCCAGCCGGCAGCTCCAACGGCTTTTCAAACTGCACCACCGCGACGTTTTCCTGGTTTCTCAGGAGTGGACCGCGATCAGCGCGCCAGCCCGTGTCATTGCTTCCGTCGATCAGATATGCAACGGGACCGCGGATCCGCTTGTGCTCTTTATCGAAGCTCGCCTTCCATTCGTCCTCCATTGGCAAGGATGGCTCGGAATAGTCTGCTGTTGCGTTACAAAGTTTGAGCGACTCCCACTTGTCTGTGTTTGGGAGCTGATATGTCGCGACCATCTCGGTGATCGCCCAGGAGCCATATTTGCTACGACCGGGTCCGTTGAATGGGAGGTCTTGATGAGTTAACGCCTCGAGCCGGATGCCCGTTGCGCCCTGGAGATTGGGCTCGAAGATGGCGTAGATATCCCCCTTGGTACTGGGACTACCGAGCGTGAGGATGGAAAGGTCGGCATTTTGTGTTGGGTGGTTTAGACCCGAAACGCTTTCCATTTCGGAAGAGGCTTGCGGCGTCCACTCAATTTCTTTGGCTTTCACCGCCGACTCCCAGGCGAGGATCTCGTCCTTCCACTGAGGGCGGAGCGTTTTGAGGCGGTCTTCCTCCTTTTGAACGGCCGATTCAATGCCTTTCAGCTTTTTCTGCTGTTCGTCTGTGTAGACCCAGGACTGCGCCTCGTACGTGTTATTAAAGAAGGCGAAGATCCCGTAGTATTCATTGTGAGTAATCGGATCAAATTTGTGGGTATGACACTGGGCGCATTGCAGAGAGAGGCCGAGGGTGGCTTTTCCTATGCAATCCAACCGGTCGAACATCTCGTCCATTCGGAATTGTTCAGGAACAATTGCGCCCTCTTCGTTGGTCATGCTGTTTCTGAGGAAACCAGTCGCAACGAGTTGCTCTTGCGTGCGATTTGGAAGGAGATCCCCAGCCAGTTGTTCGGTGAGGAATTGGTCGTACGGGAGGTCTTTGTTTAGCGCTTGAATCACCCAATCCCGCCAGGCCCATTGCTCACGAGGCAGATCCTTTTCATAACCGTTGCTATCCGAGTAACGTGCCGAATCCAGCCAGTGGCGCGCCCATTTCTCGCCGAACTGCGGGGTGCCCATCAGTTTTTTTATGCATAAGGCAATGGTGGCTTTTGGATCTTGAGCGAAAGCCTGCTGAAATTCGCTCACTTCGCGCGGCGATGGTGGCAACCCGACCAGATCCAAGTGGAGTCGGCGGCAAATCGTGGATGCATCCGCCTGAGGGGCTGCGGGCAGCTTCTGACTCTCCAGTTTTGTCCGGACAAGGGCATCCACCGGATTTTGGCCCGCAGGGATGTCTGTTTTACGCGGAGATTCGAAAGACCAGTGTTTAGCGTACTCTGCGCCTTCGGCGATCCAGCGTTTAAGGGTTTCGATCTGGGCCGTGTTGAGAGGCTTTTTCTCCTTGGGCGGAGGCATGATCTCGTCGTTATCGTGCGAGAGGATCCGCGCGATCATGGCGCTGGCATCGGGTTTTCCCGGAACAATAGCGGCGCCGTCGGATTTACCGCCTTTGAGTGCTGCCTCGCGGTCATCGATCCGGAGCTTCCCCTTTCGCGATTCGTCATCGCTGCCATGACAGTGCGTGCAGTGTTCCGCGAGGATGGGTTGCACTTCGCGAATGAAGTCGACTTTGTTGGCTCCGAGCGAGTCGGCCTGGAACGTGGCAACGGTCGCAACCGACAAAAGGGCAATGACTGGTTTCATATAGGGGAGAGAGCAGCAGGGTGAAATGTAACGGAGTGCCCCACCCTTGTTACCCCCCTCTTTGGGGGGGATTTGTCTAAAAAGAGCATCACACCAGAGCCTCAAGACTCCCTCGGATTTAGCAGAGACGCCCTGTAAAACCCGCCATTCCAACGCTCCAAAAAGCTACGGATGAGACACTAGCCAATGTTCCCAGGAGCACTCCCTGGCCCCTTTTTCCCTATGAATGGCGAAACCTCCGGGAAAGTATCGCCGTCACTTCCCTATTACTTCGTTGCGTTAAGATACGCGGTCACCAGCGCCTCACCGTGACAACGTAAAGGATAACACTGGCAAACAAGAACCTTCCCTTCCAACGACCCGATCATCTCAAGCAAAGCCGGTTTAAACGGAAGATAATGTCTCTCGTATTTTTCGAACACCTCCTCACGTGTGCCGTCATCCGGAAGGATAAAGGGGTTTCCGTACTTCGAAGAACGATCAATCTTCACAAGACGCAACTCTGACTCAGCCCAGAGGATCAAGTTCTTATCCCGATTCGAATTGGCCACCACGGGCGTCCCCGCCAGCGCCAATGTCTGCCGCTCCTGTTCATCTACGCTCCAAGGCTCGGTCGGTTTCGCACGAACGACCTTTGAGGCATCCTGCATTGTAATCGC
>CAMCYN010000257.1 GCA_945883955.1 Akkermansia muciniphila | reverse complement strand
CAGTAGGCATTCGCGGGATCCCTGCATTTCCCACTCCGCCCCTTTTCCGAACACAACCCCGTTTTGACGGTCTAACTCCTCCCTATCATGAAATCCGCAGCCCTCCTATCCGCGGCCCTCACTCTGGCCCTAGGCAATTCCCTCCCACTCTTGGCCGAACCCAGCACACCACCCGGGGCGAACGAACCTCGGAGTGTTCGCAAACCGATCGAATTTAAAGAGTACGACCTTCCCAACGGGATGCATGTCATCCTCCACGAAAACCATGCGGCTCCCGTCGTGTCCACGTACGTGCTCTACCGCGTGGGCAGCAAAAACGAACGGCCCGATCGCACCGGCTTCGCCCACTTTTTCGAACACCTCATGTTCGAAGGCTCCGACAACATCCCCCGGGGCACCATCGACAAGTATATCTCGGGGGCAGGCGGCAACCTGAACGCTTCGACCTCCTTTGACCGGACCGATTACTATTTTAACCTGCCCGCCCATCAGCTCCAACTGGCGCTCTGGATCGAGTCCGAACGCCTCCTCCATGCGCGTATCGATGAAACCGGCGTCGAAACCCAACGCTCAGTCGTCAAAGAAGAACGCCGTCGTTCCTACGACAACCAGCCTTACGGCAGTCTCTTCGAAGAGCTTGCCTCGCTCGTTTTCGCCGGCACCCCCTACCAGTGGGTTCCCATCGGCTCTTTCCAGTACATCGATAAAGCTAGCATCGACGAATTCCGCGAATTCCACCGCACCTTTTACCAGCCCAACAACGCTACTCTCGTGGTCGCCGGCGATTTCAAACCCGAAGAAGTCAGGCCGCTCATCGAGAGTTATTTTGCGACTATCCCCAATGGCGCTCCCGTTCCCCGGCCCGAAATCAAATGGGATCTGAACGTTCCCGGCCAATCCAAGGATGTCCTTAAAAAGAACACCCCGCTGCCCGCCCTCGTCCACGCCTGGCGCGCCCCGGTGGAAACACATCCCGATGCCTATCCGCTCGAGATGTTGACCAATATCCTCGGCAGCGGCCGTTCCTCGCGCCTCTACCAGCGCCTTGTCGAAAAGGAAGGCGTCGCCATGAGCGCCATGCCCTACTGTTACCTCATGGAAAAGGCCGGCTTACTCGCCCTCTCCGTCACTGGCCAGTCCGGCGTCAGCCTAGACGAACTCGACCGCCTGCTGAAGGCCGAGGTCACCAAAGTCATCGAGGAAGGTGTCACCGAACAGGAATTCCAAAAGGCGCGTAACGCCATGGAAAGCCAGTTCGCCGAATCCGGTGGGACCATGCAAGACCGGGCCAGAACCCTGGCCCACTATCAGATGTTTTACGGAGACACCTCCCTCATAAACACCGAACTCGAGCGTTACCTCGCCGTAAAACGCGAAGACCTCCAACGTGTTGCAAAACAATACTTCACCGACAGCGGTCGCTTCACCCTCCGCTTCCCCCTCCCGGAATCCAAGTAACCTCCCCCTCTTTCCTCTCTCCTGCCATGCGCTCCCGCTTCCTTTCTCCCGCCCTGCTGGCCCTGACCGCCACTCTTACGCCCCTACTTCACGCGGAAATCGACCGCTCCCTCAAACCCGAACCCGGTCCCGCCCCCGCCGTGTCCTTCCCCGATTTTAAGGAAGTCACCCTCTCCAACGGCCTCCGCGTTTTCTTCATCCAGGATGACCGCCGACCCACCGTCACTTTCCGTCTGATGCTGAAATCAGGCTCCATTTTCGATGGCCAAAAGTCCGGCATGGCTTCCTTCACCTCGTCGCTCCTCAACCGTGGCACCAGCCGGCGCGACGCCGCAAACTTCGCCCGCGAAACCGATTTCATTGGCTCCCGCGTCGAAGCGGTCGCCGGCAGCGACGCCATTTCCCTCACCGCGTCCGCCCTGAATAAATACACCGACCAGTTGCTCGATCTGATGGCCGATGCGGCGCGTAATCCCGTGTTCGCCGAAGAACAGCTCACCAAAATCCGTAAACTCACCCTTTCGGGCCTCGAAGCCCAGAAGCAGGAGCCAGCCAAACTCTCCTCCAAACTCACCGGCAAACTCGTTTACGGCAACCATCCCTACGGCGCCTTCGCCACGCCCGAAACCGTGCAGTCCATTACGCGGGACGATCTCGTGCAGTTCCACTCCACCCATTTCCGCCCCAACAATGCGACCCTCGCCGTCGTGGGCGATGTGTCAATGGAGACGGTGTTGCCGTTGATTGAAAAAGCCTTCGGCTCCTGGGAACGCGCCGAGATCCCGGCTCAGCCCCAGGCCGCTTTCCCCGAAATTAAGGGCCGCAGCGTACACCTCATCGACCGGCCAGGGTCGGTCCAAAGTAATATTATCGTCGCCAAACCCGGCCCGGCCCGCAACACCCCGGATCTTCCCGAGGTGCTGGTGCTGAATTCCACGCTGGGCGGCGGCTTTTCCGGCCGCTTGTTCGCCAACCTGCGTGAAAAACACGGTTGGACCTACGGCTCCTACTCCTCCTTTGATCTGCGCCGGCAGGGCGGCTCCTTTGATGCGAGCGCCGAAACCCGCAACGACGTCACTAGCCCGGCCATCGGCGAGATCCTTAATGAAATCACCCGCATCCGCGATGAGTCCGTGCCTGAGTCCGAACTCAATCTCCAGCGCCAGTATAACGTCGGCAATTATCTGTTGAGTCTCGAAAACAGCAGCCGAACCGCCCAACGCGTTCAGGATATCGATCTGTACGGATTACCCTCAGACTTTTACCGGCATTACGCCCGGCGTCTGGGCGGGGTTAGTCCCGAGCTGCTCCAGAAAACGGCCCGCACTCACCTCGATCCGGCCAACACACTCATCGTCGTCGTGGGCGAAGCCAAAGAGATCCGAGCCTCCCTCGAACCCCTGGGGCCAGTCACGGTTTACGGCACTGACCTCAAACCGCAGCCCTAAAAAAGGGCCGAGGGGAGCCCTCTCCAAAGTTGCTCCCTCGTGTGCGTTTCTGACACTGTTTTCTCTCTATTTCCCTTCCCCTACCTAAATCTATGAGTCGAAAAATCCGTTACGGAATGGTCGGCGGCGGACGTGGCGCCTTTATTGGCGGCGTCCACCGCATCGCTGCAAATATTGACGGCCAAATCGAGCTCGTCTGCGGAGCCTTTTCCTCCGATCCCGAAAAATCCAAAGCTTCCGGAGCCGACTTCTTTTTGGCACCCGGGCGTTGTTACGGATCGTTCGAAGAAATGATCCTCGCGGAAAAAGCGCTGCCCGCGGATCAGCGCATGGATTTCATTTCCATCGTCACCCCCAATCACATGCACTTCGCTCCGGCGAAGATGGCTTTGGAAAACGGCTTCCACGTGCTCTCCGACAAACCCGCCACCTTCAACCTCGCCGAGGCTCGCGAACTGGCCGGGTTGGTGCAACAAACCGGTCATCTGTACGGTTTGACCCACAATTACACGGGTTATCCGCTCGTGAAACAGGCCCGGGAAATGGTTCGGGACGGTCTATTGGGCAAAATCCGGAAAGTGGTCGTCGAATATCCCCAGGGCTGGTTAGCCACGCGGCTCGAAGACAGCGGCCAGAAACAGGCCGCCTGGCGTACCGATCCCGCCCGGTCAGGAGCGGCCGGCTGTGTCGGCGATATCGGCACCCACGCCGAAAACCTCGCGGAATACATCACCGGACTACACATTAAAGAGCTCGCCGCCGACCTCACCTCCTTTGTCGAAGGCCGGCTCCTGGACGATGACGCCAATATTCTGCTGCGTTTCGACAATGGCGCCAAAGGAGTGCTGCATTGTTCCCAGATCAGTGTAGGCGAGGAAAATGGCCTCAACATCCGCATTTACGGCGAGCGAGGCGGTCTCGAATGGCACCAGAAGGAACCCAATACGCTGCTTTTAAAATGGCTGGATAAACCCACGGAAATCCTGCGTACGGGTAACGGTTATCTGGGCGCCACAGCGGCGGCCAATACGCGCACCCCCGCTTCCCATCCCGAGGGGTATCTTGAGGCGTTTGCGAATATCTATCGCAACTTCGCCAATCACATTCGCGCGACCCACGCCGGGACGGATCCTTCCGCACTGGTCCTGGATTACCCCAAGATTCAGGACGGAATCCGTGGCATGGCGTTTATTGAAGCCGTCGTCGCTTCGAGCAAGCAGAACGCCGCCTGGACCCCGGTGATCGCTTAATCGCACCAAGACCGGGTTTAAAATGAAAAGGTCGCAATCCTTGCGGGTTGCGACCTTTTTTCAGTTCTTAGTTCTCGCACCGCCCTCAGACCGGAGCCGGTTTGAGGGCGAGCGAGGGAAGCGCTTTATTCAGGCACCCATTCCAACTGCTTATCCAGAATCTCGCCGGTAAAGCGGTCAATCGCCAGGTGCACCCACACGCGCGCTTCGCCGTCCTTGGCAAACCGGGTCAGGTCACGTGCAGAATCCGGGATTCGACCCGTCTGAACGATCAGATCGATGAGCAGGTTCCAGACACGCGTTTGCCCTCCATCGGCCAGCGCGCGAATCACCGACTCCCGCAGTCGCTGGTTCTTTTTGTCTTTCGTGGAGCTAAAGACATTGTCCAGGTCGGCCGAGAATCCCGAATAATGCCAGGTCAGCCCCGTTCTTAGCTCCATATCCAGATTCCGCACTGTGCCGGTTGTCGGCAGGGGGGGAGTCCACGACGAATAAACCGGATCGGTGGGCTGAACCGCCGTGCCCATGTCTTTGCCAATGAGTTTCCCCGCAAGTTCAGAGACGTTGGTAAGCGGTCCCATCCACACTTTGGTACCCGTAGTCCGCGCAATCAACGCCCTGGCGGCGGC
>CAMCYN010000256.1 GCA_945883955.1 Akkermansia muciniphila | reverse complement strand
GCTTGGCCACCCTCGGGTTCATTGGCGCGCCTCCGCTGATCGCCTGGAACACCCCCTCCAGAATATTGTCCATCGGGGCCGACTTTAACAGGTAGCCGCACGCCCCGGCGCAAATCGCCCGGAAGATTTTGTCGTCCTCCTCAAACACTGTGAGCACCAAAATACTCACCTCCGGCGCCACCGCTTTAATCCGCCCAATGCCCTCGATGCCGTCCATTCCCGGCAACCCGACATCCATCAGGACCACGTCGGGAGCGGCGTCCAAAGCCAGCGCACCCAGAACATCTTCGCAACGCACAAACGCCCGAACACCGTCCACGCCGGGCACCTGGGATAAAGCCCGTTCGGTGGCCTTTCGGAACGCGGGGTTGTCTTCGACAAGCCAAAGAATCGCCATAACAGTTCCTTATTTGTGTGTTCGCCAGTTGGTGGTCGGCAGAGGGACCTCCAGTTCCACGGTGGTTCCGTCCCCAGGCTGGCTGTGAATGTAACAGGTTCCGCCCAGGGTACGCGCCCGTTCTTGCAAACTTTGCACCCCCGTACCCCCGCCCTCCATGGCGCCGAATCCCGTACCGTTGTCACGAACCCGAAGCTGGATTTTTCCGGCCCGGCTCTCGAGCGCGAGCTCCACTTCGGTGGCCGAGGAATGGCGCACGACATTCGCGAGCGTTTCTTTGAAAAACAAAAACACCTGGCGCCGACTCTCGAGCGACCACTGTGAAGAATCTACCGGTATGGAATCAATCCAGTGCACGACCCGTCCCACCAACATCCGCCGGGCGGCCTTCTTCAACTGTTCGAGAAGATCCACGCCAATCTCCTGCCTCGCCCCCGACACCCAGAGGACTTCATGCAGGGCCTCATTACTATCGCGGGCGATGTTCTGAATTTCCTCCCAGTTCCCATCATCTCCACTCGCCGTCTGGCCACGCGCCATTTGGCTAATGACAGAAATCGCGGCCAGATTGCTCCCAATCTCATCATGCAGATCGTGGGCAAACTGCGTGCGCAACGTGTGTAATTCGGCCTCGCGCCGCCGCCGTGCCTGCATCCTCAAAAACGTTGCAGCGCCGAGCCCGCCCAGAACCACCATGGCCAATCCCGCAACTCCGACCCGCCAAAGCCGCGTCTGCACCCGCGCCTGGCAGACCTCGCGTTGAACCTCAAGACGGGCAAGCTTGTGTTGGAGATCGGCGCGACGACTCCATTGCTGCAGCCACGCCGGCAGCTCCATCAGCTTTCCATAACTCGTGTACCCGTCGACAAGTTGCTCCAGAGGCCAAGTCCGGCTCCAACTGCTGGCATCCGGAACGGCAGAGACCCGGGCCCCACGCGCCACGTTGTTGCCGCCCGAATACACCTCCACCTCCGAAAACCCATACCGGGACTTATTCCCATGGAGAGGCTCTATCATCGTCATTCGAACGTACCTGGCAACGCGCCCTCCGGCCCGGAGCGTCACCGGATTATTTCCCGGATTGGGCAGCTCCCCGGCCTGTGTCCCAACCAGCTCTAACGGGTCGAGGAAGTCTGCCTCCGCCGCCAATTCCACCCGCAAATGTTTTGGAAACGAAAAGCCCGGAATATCCGCCCCCAGCCGGGCATGGATGGGGTGTAACCGCACCTCCTCCACAGCTACCGCTCGCCCCAAATCCAGCAGCATCCAGGGATTCTGCCCCGCTGGAGCCGGCCCGCAGTACAGTCCGTCGTAGGGGAGCAGTTCACGCTGAATGGGAGGGCCGAGGGCCGAGCGCCCATCCACCAGATTCTCCAGCGCCCAACGGGGTGGAAAGTGTGTGGCCGCCGACGCCCGGACCGGAGCGCCGTTGGCGAGATTTCGGTTCCCGCTCAGAACCATCAGTTCCCCGAGGGCGAACAGATACCGCCCATCTTCCCTGGCCATCTTCGTGATTGTGACGCGGACAAACCGCCCCGTTTTACCTCCAGCCGCGACGGTGACCGGGGCGATACCGGGGTTTGGGAAATCATTCTCGGTAAAAATTCCGAGGGCCGTGAAGGTGTCGAAGGTTTCGTCCTCGGAGGCATCAATCCGGAACCGGAGGGGAAAGCCGTACGAAGGACGTTCGAGGGTTTGCCAGTCCACCTGAGCAGGAATGAGGGCGATCCAATCCAGAGGATAGGAGCCTCCCAGATCGACCTGCACAAACGGCGAGACGGGAGGCGGGTTCACAGAGAGCGGGTGGAGATAGCCGAATTGCGGGACGGTTTGTCCGACCACCGGAATCCCAAGGGAATCCAGGTCGGTTTGAGTTTCGCGGAGACTCCGCTGAATTTGCCGCAACTCGCCACTGAACCACCCCATCCACTCGCCGGCACCCGCCCCGTGGACCTCCCAAAAGCCGCCCGCAAGCCACACAAGGAGACACAACAGGCATCGGTGAAAATGGAGTCCGGAGAATGGAAGCAGACGCACCAACATAAACAGACGCGACTGTTATCAGCGGGGTCTGTTGAAAACGAGGCCCATCCAAACGTGTCTGGGCGAGCGTGGACCGCCTCCACGAACCCGGCGGCTTCCGGCGGATCAGACCTCTTTTCGGTTTCGAATCCAGGGCGTAAGCTGAGCCGCACTATGAGTGCCCCCTTTACCCGAGCCCGAGTCGCACTGGACGCCGTCCACGCGACCGACCCGACTACCGTCGGAAACCGTCCCTCGGAAATGATTTACGCCGACCGCCTGGAATCCTGGCTTCTCCGGCTGGTGCCCAATCCTTCCCCCGCTCTTTCGCTGGCCGCCCGGGCCCAACATCTGGAGCGCTGGGTGATTCCTCGCTCAGACTTCCCCATGGACAGGGCCGGGTATCACGCATGGCGCACCTCGGTGCATCGACGCCAGGGCCAGAGGGCCGAGGAAATTCTCGTGGGCGCTGGTGTGGACGAGGAAGTGGCGGGGCGAGTACGAACCCTGGTTTCCAAGCTCGCAAAGGACGCAGACGGCCAGGCGCTCGAAGATGCCGCATGTCTGGTTTTTCTGGAATACGAACTGGCCGACTTCGCCGTGTCGCACCCGGATTACACTCGCGAAAAGTTTATGGGCATCATCCAGCGAACCTGGCGCAAGATGAGCCCGGCGGCACACACCCTCTCCAGCAGCATTCCCTTGTCCGCCGAACTGGCCAGTCTGGTGAAGGAAGCCCTGAGCGGGGCCGGTTCCACGCCGTAAACACTTCCTAAATCTTGGGGGTTTTCCGCCGCTCTTTTCCCGGGGTTTCGTGTCCCGGCGGAAGCGGACTCGGTGGCGGCTGGTGTACGCCTCCGGTATCACGCCCCCTTACGCACTTGTGTAAATTGACACATTTTCGCGGGATCTTAGCCTGCCTGAATGAGACACCTTCCCTCCTCCCCACAGCTCAATCGCCGGTGTTTCCTCCAACAATCACTCGCCGCCGGGCTCGCCTGTGTTGGGTTCCCCGCAATCGCTCAGTCCTCCGCCTCAATCCTTGGTCAGGGCGATCACCGTTACCGGGTGGTGCCGGGCTGGGGCGATCTGGGCGGGACCACACCGCTCAAAAACTGTCACGGCATCGTGTGTGACCGCGAGGGCCACATCGTCCTGCTCACCGATCACACCGCCAACAACGTCGTCATCTATGACAAGGCTGGCAAACTCGTCCACAAGTGGGGCACTGAATTTCCCGGAGCCCACGGCCTTTCTCTTGTGCAGGAAGGCACGCGGGAGGTGCTCTTCATCACAGATCTGCAGACGCACCTCGTAGTCAAAACCACTTTGGACGGGCAAAAGCTGGCGGAATGGCGCTGGCCGGAACACACCGGCAAATACACCAAAGAAGCCGAGTACCGCCCCTCCTGGACACTCCATCTTCCAGACGGCAGCTTCTTCGTACTCGATGGCTACGGACGCGATTACATCACCCACTACGGGGCCGATGGCGCCTTCCTGGAGATCTTCGGTGGTGCGGAAGGTGGCATCCAGCACTGGGGACCCCACGGAGGAATGGTGGATAACCGCGAGGGCAAGCCGCCGTCGCTGCTTGTGGCCATGAGTGACCAGCAACATCTACTTCGCCTTTCTTTGACTGGCGAAGCCCTGGGCCGGACCGAGCTGCCTGGCGGCAACCCCCGCCAGATCCGGCCACACAAAAACCATTATTTCGTCGCGCATCTGGGCGACAACTGGCCCAAAGACAAGAATTCGCGCGGTTTCGTGTCGGTGCTCGACCCGGAACTGCGAGTGCTTGCCAACCTGGGGGGAACCCCGCCCGTCTACACAAGCGCCGGGAAACTCGAACCGATGGCGCACATTGGGGAGGTGTTTATGCACCCGCACGATCTGGTGGTGGATAGGGAGGACAGCATTTACGTTGCACAGTTCGCCTCCCAGCAAACGCCTCCGATTAAACTCGAACGCATTTAGCGGCGAGCCACGCCGGTCAGTCCCGAGCCGAGATGGGGCGTTCCTCCCACCCGGCGAGCAGTGTTGTTCGAAGCAATTTGTTTCCAGGTTTTTAAGGAATTCAAGGGACACCGTAAAAGGCGGCTTCTACAGCTGGAGCCGTGGTTCTAGCCTCATGTTTGGCGGCGTTTCCTCGCCAAAGTCTTTAGCTCCTTGGTTACCGCAGGGAGCCACTCCTGCAATTCTCCCCGGTCCGCCGCTGTACCTCCCGTTTTGAGTGCTTCCAGTAGATTACCCAGCGTTTTGGATTCGATCGTCTCACGGTGAAACAATTCACGAAGGGCCTCGCGGATTACCTCACTAGCAGAGGTGTAGAGTCCGCTGCTTACCTTCTGTTGAACCCACCTCTCCATTTCCGGCGTGAGCGAAACATTCATGCG
>CAMCYN010000255.1 GCA_945883955.1 Akkermansia muciniphila | reverse complement strand
GAGTGCTTCGGGGGTTATCTGCAGGAAAAGGGACGCTCAAGGGAAGGGTCGGGGAGAAGCAGGTCGAAATCCCGGTGGAGGTTCTTTCTGGAACAAAGACGCCAGCTTTTCTGCGAGATGTTTTACCGGTGTTAAGTCGGACCGGATGTAATGCAGGAGCCTGTCACGCTAAGCCGGACGGGCAAAATGGGTTCAATCTCAGTGTATTCTCTTTTAATCCCAAATCCGATTATAACGGTATTGTGAAAGGCGCGCGGGGACGGCGAATCTTCCCTGCTTCGCCCGAGGAAAGTCTCCTTTTGCTCAAGGCCACAGAGACAATCCCGCATGAAGGAGGGGAACGCTTTGGAAAACAGTCCGATGCCTACAAGACTTTGGTGGGTTGGATTAAATCCGGGATGGTTTACGAGGAGGAAAACGAGGCTGCCTTGCAGCGGATTTCGGTTTTCCCGGGGGAACGCCGGTATCGGAAAGGAAGCACGCAGCGGCTTCTGGTGATTGCGCATTATGCGGACGGCTCTGTGCGCGATGTCACGGATCTCTCGGAATTTAAGTCCAACGATAAAGAGATCGCTCGGGTAAGCGAGGAGGGGGTGATCTCGATAGGCAAAACTAGCGGGCAGGGAGTGGTGGTCGCGCGGTTTATGGGATTGGTTTCCGACGCCCAGATTAGTGTCCCGGCAGACCGACTGTTCCCTGAAACTCAATACGCTCAGTTTCCCAGGCACAATTTCATCGATTCGATCGCTTATACCCAATTCCAGGGGCTGGGCTTTTTGCCGTCCGACGGGTGTACCGATGCGGAGTTTTTACGACGCGCCTCTTTGGACACGATTGGAAAACTGCCTAGCGCGGAAGAGGCGCGCCGTTTCATTAACGATTCTGATCCGGAAAAACGGGCGAAGCTGGCAGATCGCCTCCTGTCGAATCCTGCATACGCAGATTATTGGGCGAACAAATGGGCTGATCTGTTGCGTTCTAACTCGGATCGGGTTGGGCTCAAAAGCACGTACGTGATGGACCAATGGTTGCGGGAAAGTTTCAGAGCAAACAAACCCTACGATCAGTTTGTTCGCGACATCTTGCTGGCGGAGGGAAACACGCATCGTTCGGGGCCGACTGTGATTTACCGGGATCGTCAGGAACCGGCGGATCTGACGACGATGTTAAGCCAGCTTTTCCTGGGAGTCCGTCTCGAGTGCGCGAAGTGCCATCATCATCCGAGTGAAAAATGGGGGCAGGACGACTTCTATCAGTTTGCTGCCTATTTCGGCTCATTGAAGCAAAAGGGCGCCCCCCCCAATCCGCCCATTGCAGCGGGAAACCAGACGTTCTACTTTGAGACGGCGATCAAGACGGTGAAACATCCGGTCACCGGTGAACTGATGGATCCACGGGCACCTGGGGGTCCGGTGATCAAATTGTCGCCGACTGTGGATCCGCGACAGGCTCTCTCGGATTGGATGACCGATCCCAAGAACGATCAATTTGCTCAGGCGATCGCGAACCGGATCTGGGCTGCATTTTTCGGCCGAGGCATCGTCGAGCCAGTGGATGACTTCCGGATTTCGAATCCACCGGCAAATCCAGCGCTTTTGGCCGCTTTGGGAGAGGAACTGGTGCGACAACACTTCGATATGAAGGCCCTCATGCGAACGATCCTGACTTCGCATCTGTACCAGCTTAGCTCGATCCCGAACGAAACCAACCGGGTGGATACCCGTAATTTCTCACGTTCCTATCGCCGGTTAGTGCCGGCTGAGGTGCTCGCTGATGCCTTGGCTGATCTGACCCAGACGGCGGACACTTATGTGGGAATGCCTGCGGGGAGCCGGGCGATGGAGACCTGGAATTACAAAATTCCCTCCCAGACGATGGATGCTTTTGGGCGTCCTAACGCCAGTACGGATATTCCGTGTGAACGGGATCGACGATCCAGCGTTGTGCAGTCCCTGCATCTGATGAACGCGAAGGTTCTACATAGTAAACTGGCGAGTAAAACGGGATGGGTCGAGGCGCTGGCTGCGGCCAATCTCGCTCCGGATGCGTTGGTCACGGAACTGTACCTCGGCTGCTATGGACGGTTTCCTCACGCAAATGAGCTTCGGACTGCCAGTGCGGTCTTTGCGATGGAAGGCACTTCCCGACGGCACGCCATCGAGGACGTGCTTTGGTCTCTCTTAAACACGGCGGAGTTTGTTTTTAACCACTAAAATTCTATGACGACACTACACCGAAATTGTAATGGGGTTTCCCGGCGGGACTTCCTGCAGGTGGGGCTCGGGGGACTGATGGGAGTTGGCTTTACGGACCTGCTCCGGATGAAGGCATCAGCCAGCCTCAATTCGCCTCGCGAGAAAAACATCAACTGCATCATGATCTGGTTGGATGGTGGGCCGTCGCATATCGACACGTTTGACCCGAAACCCGACGCTCCGCCGGAGATGCGGGGGACGTTTAAGACTATCCCGACGTGTGTGCCGGGCGTTCATTTCAGCGAGACCGTCCCGGAACTGGCCAAGTGCTTCGACAAATTCACGGTTGTCCGTTCCATCTGTCACAAGGATCCGAATCACGGGGGCGGGAATCATTACCTGATGACGGGCTCTCCTACGCCGGTTCCGGTAGGGTGCGGAGCCTCTGTGACGTTTCATCCGTCCTTCGGTTCGATGGTGTCTTTTGATCGAGGTGTGCGGAATGGGTTGCCGGCTTATATGGCGATGCCGAGTAACACGCGTTCGGGTGGACCGAACTTTCTAGGCGGGCAACATGCTCCTTTTGTGATCGGCGGGGATCCAAATGCCGCAAACTTTGAGGTTCGGGACGTTATGGTGCCGTCGGAGATCTCCTTAGGCCGAGCTGCGTCACGCCGGGATCTGCGAGCAGCGTTGGATCAGATGCAGCGGATTAATGACAAGGTGGTCGAAGATCCGGCGGTGGTATTTGACCGTTTTTACGAGCAAAGCTTCGATCTGGTAGCCTCGTCCAAGGCTCAGGCGGCTTTTGATATTAATCGCGAAGACGCCAAGGTACGGGATCTTTATGGGCGCCATGACTTCGGGCAGCGGATGTTGATGGCGCGCCGTCTTGTGGAGGTCGGTGTTTCCTGGGTGACAGTCAATTCCGGCGGCTGGGACGATCACAAAAAACTGTTCGAATCCTACAACGGCAACCGTATGAAACATTTTGATCAGGGCCTTTCAGCACTCCTGACCGACCTCCATACTCGAGGTTTGCTGGATTCGACGCTGGTGGTCTGTCTTGGAGAATTTGGCCGGACACCCAAAATCAACAAGGATGTCGGACGCGATCACTGGCCGTTTGCGATGTCGGTGGTGATGGCCGGGGCCGGAGTGCCCGGAGGACAGATTGTTGGGGCGACGGATGCCAAAGGCTATCATGCGTCGGAGAGCGTTTATCATCCGGAGGATTTTGCGTCGTCACTTTACACCAAGATGGGAATTGATCCGCATCAGATCCTTGAAACGAACGCCGGGCGGCCGATGCACCTCGTGAATCAAGGGCACCTGATCAAGGAGCTATTCGTTTAGACGTATGTTGATCCTTATCCCACAATGGTTTCGCCAGCTGCTTTCGAGAAATCCGGAGCAAGTGCATGGGGATTTTTCCTCTGTGTCTAGCGAACGAGTTTTTGGAAAACTTCGGGTAAAATGGAGCGCGCAGCTTCTGTCGGGGGCGTTTCTGATGGTCGGGTTCATTGGGGGAGTAAGGGCGGAAACCACCCCGTTGAGCTTTTTGCATCTGTTCCCGATCGCAGGACAACAGGGAACAACCACTTCCGTACACGCTCCAGGGAAGTTCGATCCCTGGCCGGCTCAAGTCTGGGTAGACACTCCTGGAATTGTTTTCAAAGCCACGGATAAAGCGGGCAAATTCGACGTCGAAATTGCTCCTGATGCGGTTCCCGGAGCTCATTTGGTACGTCTTTTCAGTGCAAAAGGCAGCGTTGGCCTCGGCTTTTTTATGGTGTCACCTGAGCCGGAAGTTCTGGAAGTCGAGCCGAACGACCAGGTGAAGGCCTCACAGGTGATTCGTCAGTTGCCGGCGACGGTGAGTGGTCGTTTGGATAAAGCGGGCGACGTAGACGGATTTGCTGTGACGTTACGAGCTGGCGAGATCTTGAAGGCAAATGCGGACGCTTATGTGTTGGGGTCCACCTTTGACGGGCTTCTTCGGATTGTGGATTCCGCTGGGACGCAACTCGCGTTTAACCATGACGGCAACACGCTCGATCCGAGTTTGACGTGGCAGGCCCCGCAGGATGGCACATTTATCGTTCAGCTCATGGGGTTTGTGTATCCTGCTACGTCTGCTGTTGCGCTGACCGGAGGTGACGGATGCGTTTACCGGCTGCATCTGAGTTTGGCGGGGGCGCCGACCAAGCCCGAGTTGCCCGCGGATGGAACCACTGTCTTGGAGCAAGAGCCAAACGATCGACCCGAGGCAGCGCAGGCGGTGGCAATGCCCGCTGTGATTCTAGGGAAAATCGATAAGCGTGCGGACGAAGACCGGTTCGCGTTTGTTGGGGTAAAGGGGCGAGCTTACGACTTTTCGCTTAAACCTACCGATGCCGATTCACCGTTGGACGGTTGGATTAGGATTGAGGATCTGTTGGGGAAAAAGTTGGCCTTTAAAGACGATGCAGATGAATCGGCTAACCCGAAACTGAAATGGACCGCACCACATGACGGGAAGTTTCTGGTGGCGGTCGGCGATATTGCCCATCACGGAGGAGAGTCGTTTGGTTACCGGCTCACATTGGCGGAAGCTGAGGCCGTAGTTCCGTCTGTGGAGGCAACCTTAGATAAAC
>CAMCYN010000254.1 GCA_945883955.1 Akkermansia muciniphila | reverse complement strand
TTTTAAAACGGTTTTCTATCGACCCACAGTTGAAGGTCACCCCTGTCGCCTGGGCGATCTATTGGAATGGGGAGCTTGGAGAGACCGTTAGTATCAAATGCTGATTCATTTATAGAGCGTTTTGCATTCGGGATGGAACCGGAGCGCCGGCTGGTTCATCAAGCTTTAGCGCGTAAAATTCAATCCGCGCGCCCCATATGTGCTGGTAAAAAGAGAATGCTTAACCGTGGCGTCCGAAAAGGATTGCAGCAATCAAGATAAGGCGCACGGATTGCCAAAACCTTATGGATGGAAGGCTGAAAAGCTGTGGCATGGTTACATTCCATAGCCATTGAAAAATCAGTGTGAATGTAATGAATATTGCACCAATTGCGAGCACTGCGAACATTCCCGATCCAAGGCTAATTCCGAAAGCTGATATATTGTTTACCCGCATATTATTCGCAGGTGTTTTTTTGAGAGCTAATAGAATACAACGCGGGGCACTCAGCAGGGGTAAACAGGATTATAACCCTACCCGTAAAATGCTGGCCTTTACTTATGTTTTCCGCTTGCGCTCCAACTTCTTTAAGTTTTGCAATTTATAAAACCGCTTATCTGCCCCTTATGAAATGCGCCTTATCTTTGAGGCTTTTTGTCCGGCTGTATAATGGGATCGCCCTCTTTGTAGCCAGGTCTCGCCTCTCCCGTTCTGGTATCAATGGTCAGGCACATCGACCCAATATTCTTCACTTCATACCGTCTGGTTTGAGCGTGATAGAGAATCGCCACCGAGAGCATTGCTGCTGAGGTGATGAGGCACATTCCCAAGAATCTGTTGTCGGTCATAAATTCGAATAGGTCGTGGGCGTTGGGGGCGAGCGTGTCGGGGAGAAAGGCCAGTTACGGTTTGACCTGAGGGACATCCGCCGGCGTCTTCCAGGGCCAGTTATCCGTACGGAAGGGATAGGCAGGAAAGCCTTCCTGGTTGAATAGATTACACAATGGAAACGCCCCCCAAGCATAACGCACCGCGATTGGCTGCGGGACCTCTGGTGATTCGATCACCAGGGTGTCGGTGCCTACTACCCGTGCCTCGGCGCGAACCAGTTTTCGGTCGGCGCCCGCGAGTTCAAAGCCCGCGAGTCGATCCGCCCTCAGGGAGTGGCCGCCGAGCTGCAGGCTTCGGGCGACCAAGCCTCCGCCAACCGAGGAGAACTTCAGCACGGCCTTTCCAGCTTCCACTTTCCAGGATTCCAACCGCGGACCATGGGCCACGAGATTACGTCCATAGACCTTGGCCAGCGCCATGGCCGCGAAACGCTCCGCGGGGATTTCCTTTTGCACCGGATGAATGTCCAGCGGATCCCCTCCATCCACAATCGTCACTACCCATGCCTGAGCGTCGTCTTTTTCGATTGTGGCAAGCGCTTCCCCGAAGCGGGAACGGGCGGCGTCCTGTGGCTGTGTGGAAGGTTGGCCGAGCGGCGCCAGTTCGGTGGCAATGAAGGGCAGACTCGGGATTTGGAAACCTTCGCGCCAAGACCGGATCAAGTCCGCCATCTGGCTGGGGTAACCCGAAAAGCCTGAAACATTCCCTTCGCCCTGGTACCAAAGCACCCCCTTAAGCGCATAGGGCAGCAGTGGCGCAATCTTGCCGTTGTAACAAGCCGCTGGATTACTCGAAATCCCGGGCCTCCCAGCGGGCTCACGTGGCGGAAGAACGGGCTGTTCTCCACGCTGGCGGCGCGCCTGATTTTCCCTGGCGATGGCCTTCGTATCCGGAAACTGCTTTTGGAAAACCTCCCTCGCCTTTTGGTAATCAGCCATCGCTTCGGGAAGCCGTTGCACCGCCTCGGTATATTTCTTCAGGAAAAATTGATTAGCTGGGTTGGTGGCGAGCAGGTCGGCTGGAAGCCAGCTCTCAATTTGTGTCCCGCCCCGCGCCGAACACAGAATCCCGACAGGCACACCGATTTCGCGCTGAATACGGAGGCCAAAAAGGGTTCCCACCGCTGTCCATCTCTTCACCGTTTCTGGCGTGGCAGGTTCCCATCGGCCCGTGGTGTCCTGGACGGGTGCATCGGGAAATTGGTCCAGCGTCGCGAACAAACGCAGCTGAGCGTTGCTGGCACTGGCTATCGCCTCGCGCAGTATCGGGTTGGGAATACTCATCGAAACAGCCATGTTGGACTGCCCCGAGCACAGCCACACGTCACCGACCAGTACCTCGGCACGCGTCAGCGATTGGTCTCCGGTAGTGACCTTGAGCACTCGAGGTTCCGCGCTGGCCGCCATCGCTGCGAGCCTGGCTATCCATTTCCCGCCACTGCCCGCACTAGTCGTCACCCTCTGTCCCGCGAACTCGACCACGATTTCGGCACCGGGATCCGCCCATCCCCAGACGGGCACCGCTACCTCGCGTTGCAACACCGCCTGATCCGTAAAAATGCCAGCGAGGGTCAATGCGGCTTGGAGGTGCGTGGCCATGAGCAGCCAAGTAATAAGGAAGAAAGAGGAGATCTTTTTCACTTTGGGGAATGGAGAGGGGGAAATGCTAGCGCTTGGCCAGAGGCGAGATTTGGGTCGTTTGGCTACGCAAGCTGAGGCGGATATCATTCGCATAGATTTGCCCAAAGGCTGCAGGGTGGCCTTCTTGGGACGAGTCCCAGACGGCCAAGTGTACCACCGCAAATTTGGCGTTGGCGGGGAGCACCGTTTGAGCCTCCACCCGCTGCCAATCCGGGTCGCCTCCCGTACTCTCCAAGCGCCCCATGCCTGAGGTCAGCGCATCCTCCAGGGCGTTCGGCCAGCTTTCGCCCAAGCGCGATGGCTCTCCGCTGAAGACATAAATCCGGCAACTAATCTTGTTAAGTGCAGATCCCAGTGGGCGCCCGTCGCGAAATGCTGCGGAAAGCTCGAGGGTCGCGGGAGCGCCTTTGGTTAATTCCCCGGTGCCTCGCAGGTCTACCAATTGATACACGTCACAAGCATAGGCCGCCCCGTCCGTATTCGAACGGTCGGCTTCGGCTCGCACAAAACGCAGTACCTTGCCGGCTTGGGGTGATGACGCAGCCGTGTCCGCAACAACGTCCGATTCATCGCCACTCCAAATCCCCATCGCTCGCGGAAAGCCGGAGGGCAGTCGACCCGTCACCTGCTCGAAGCTCGGGTTTGCCAATGCGAGCTGATGGACTTGCGTTCGGAGGAAAATCGATCCAAAGACCATGGAGGCACTAAAGAGCCCAAGTACGAGGCCTGCGGCCGTCGCTATTAACGGTCGCCATGAGAACCAGGGAGAGCGGCGCTGGTGGCCGGTCGGCGCAGTGGGGAACCGGGAAATCACGTTACTCGAGTCCTGGTCGAGCATGGCCACAAGGCCGTCCTCGCGCAATCGGCTCACCAGCACTTGTTCGTCCACTAACAATTGCGCCATACAGCGCCGCGCGTCGGCATCCTCACGCAACAGAGCGTTGAGTTCCACACGCGCTGAAAGGCCATCCTCCGCACGGGCCTGCTCCAGAAGTTCCTGTAACCGCTGTTCCAGTTTACCTAAGGGAGTCTTCATATCGTTGGGGCAAGTTGACGGTCTATACACGTGCGGAGTTGGCCGCGCAGACGCAGCAGGGTCATTTTGAGCGCGCTCTCGCTCCGCCTCATGACTCCGGCCAGTTCCCGGAGAGTCTGCCCAGCGATGTAATGCTCGTGGAGCAGGCGACGCTGGTCCTCGTCGAGTTTTTCCAAGCACGATCCGAGCGCCTCCCGGCGAACCTCGAACTGTCCTGCCGCCTGCTCTGTCTCCTCGGCCATGGCCAGCACTACATCCTCATCAAAAACGAGGCGGTCCCGGGCCTGATCGCGGAAATGGGCCAGCACGGTGAAGCGGGCCACGGCAAAGGCCCAGGGCAGGAAATTGGTTTTCGGATCCCAGTCGGCGGACTTCTCCCAGAGCCGCACCACTACGGCTTGCAGGACCTCGCGCACCTCCCCTCGCCGCCCGATGTTCGCATAGCAGAAAGCTTCCAGCGCCGGCTGATGCCGGGTCAGAGCCTCAATAAACGGAATTTCATCAGCAGAATTCGCCATGTTGAAGGGATATTCCGAAACAGCAGCGAACGGTCACAACTAAGTTTTGCCTGGCTCACTCGGACAACTTCGGCACAGGTTGCCAACGAAGGCGAAACAATCGGAGAACTTTGCCTTGGGTTTATCCATGACTGCGCGGATATACGCGGCGACAGTACCGGTGGTGCAGGTGCCGAGCGCGAAGGGCAGCAAGGCAAGCTGTAAACTTCGAACTCCATCCACAATACAGCTTACCACAACGAAAACTACGCACACGGTGAGAGAAGCGAAGAATCCGCATAATGCCGCTGTGCGTGGACGGCGCAGTTGCGATGTCTCGCGCACGAAAAGATCGATTGGCAGGAAGATCAACAGCCATGTGCTCAAGATCACAAGCCCTGACATTCCCCCTATACCTATGCTCCAACCAAATAGTCCATAAATGAGACTGGAACCCATTGATGTGATAACAATTTCCGGCCGTAGGATTATGAACGGTATTGAGGCCACCCAGAAGGCGATGTTGCAGGCAAACCATCCGCACAACATCGCAAAGAGTGAGAGCTTCAGTTTTCGTAAAAATGTTTTCATAGTGTGGCCTGGATGTCGTGGACTTTGCTGACTCGATTGATCGGCGAAATCGGCGGTGCCAAACTCCTCACAAACAGCGGCGGCTATACCGACCTGGTAGTGCTTGGGATTTGGTCAGCGGAATTCGCCATGTTGCGGGGATATTCCGAAACAGCAGCGAACGGTCACAAAAAGTTTCACCGGACCCGCTCCGGCAAC
>CAMCYN010000253.1 GCA_945883955.1 Akkermansia muciniphila | reverse complement strand
CTTTATCATCCCGCCTCGGATCGGCGCGTGAAACTCGGGGACTTTTTCTCCCCCAAAGAATATCGGGGCGAATGGCGTTGCGACAATCATCCCTGCGCCAGTCGAGATGGCCGGAAGATCATTTTTGATTCACCTCACGACGGGGGCCGCCAAGTCTACATGATCGATATTAGCGAAATCGTCAGCTGAGGCGCAGCCGCCTTCCGGTTGATGCCAGATGCCGGGAGGGATCTGTCTTCTGGAGCGACCAACACGTTGGGAACTTCCCCGGGGAGACCAATCCGGGGAGGAACCCTTGCGGTCCCCGTTTAGCGGAAGATTTCGTCCTGGGCGGGGTCGCCCGGCACGTCGAGCACCTGCACTTTGCTGATGCTGACAAACCGGGCGTGATCGGTGAATTGACGGACGATTTGTTTGTTCTCATCCAACTCAAAGAACTGGCTGGTGGTGGAAAGGTGACCGTGTCCGAGCCAGTTGATCACCAACGTGTGGCCATCCGGGAGGCGCTGGAATCCGTTGATGAGCCGGAGCGGAGTATTGGGCAAATCACTTTGGGCGAGTTTCCAGACGACTTCGCCGGCTTTGTTGAACTCCTGAAGGGAGCTCCCTTCGCCACAAGCCACCAGTAGATTTCCGTTTGGAAGCTCGCGAACTTCATGCGGATCCCCCGGTATTTTGAGTTCTCGAAGGAGATGCCCGTCCGCATCCAGTTCCAGGATTGAGCGGTCACCTTTCGCACTCACCAAATAACGTCCATCGGTGGTACGGCGGCTCCCGCGCATTTGGTTGTGGGTTCCGGTGGTTTTGACGGGAACCGGAATTGCCTTGGTAATGGAGCCGTCGCGGCCGACCTCGAGAAGGCGTTTGGTGCCACACTCCACAACCAGGACCTGCCCATCAGGGAGCGGTTGGCACCCCTGGACTTCTGTGCCCGCGGGGCTGTGATATTCCCAAACGACCTGCTTTGTCAGGGTCACTTCTTTGGCGCCGCGCAAATGGCTAAACAACACGTTCCCATTTTTGAGCATCCAGACGTCCTGCGGTTTTTCGGCAGGGTATTGCCATTCGATACGCCCGTTCGTGGCGACGATGGCGACTTTGTTGCCGCCGTAATCACTCACCAATGTGCGGCGTCCAAACGGGACACTTTCGTGTGCCAGATTGGGCGCCTGTAATCGGTCCGGGACGTTGTTGTTATCCCGATCAAACGGCAGCGGATCTTTGAAATCGGGGATACCATCGCCGTCATCGTCGCCCCCGGGTTGGAGCCACGAACCGTCCTGGGGAAACCATTCTCCGCGTTTTTGCAGGACTCGATAAATGAAATCGACACACTCGGATCGGGTGAGCTGTGAGTGGGCGGCTTTGCCTAAAAGAGAGGGAAATTCGGGGAGTTTAAGCGCCTTAAACCAGCCATTGAGTTGGCTCCAGGTAACACCGTCGTCGGGTTTAAAAAGGGCGTCTTGTTTGCCAAAATCGCCCCATAAAAAGAGCGCTTCGATCAGGGAACGGTTCGGATCTGTGGTCGGCAAATCGGTAAACAAAGGGGCGGCGGGGTACTCCGGCCATTCCGGGGCGTCGGGTAAGGCGCGGTAAAGACGCGCGAGGGTGGTGGCGAGTTCGCGGCGCGTGACTGCTTTGTTTGGAGAGAAATAGACGCTGTTTCGCTCGGGTTGCCAGATGCCGGCGAGGGTCAGCAGGTTCGAGGCTTCGAAGAACGATTCCTCGGGCGACACATCGTGCCAGGGCCAGAGGAGAGTGCCGGGACCGCGGGCTCCGCGCAGCAGGCGTCTCTGCACCTCGCGCACCGATTTCATGGAACCGGCAATTTCGCGGGGCTGTTTTCCCTCTTCCAGGGCCAGCGCGGCGAGAGTTCCGACGGCACTACCGACATGAGTCATCTGTCCATGAAGCCGAAACGCCGATTGGACCATGCTGGTGAGTCCGATGTTTTTGGAGGCCCCGAGTAGCCCGTCCATTTTCACGGGAATTAACGAGCGCAGCGGCAGCATCGCCCGGTCCGTGTGGGTGTGCCAGTTTCGGGTGCCAAAGTGTTTTCCGACCCACGGCTGACTCGAATCGTCGTTTTCAAACTTCCGGCGCGTTGGATGGAAATCCATATCGAACTGGAAACCGACAACCCCGTCCGGAACCATCACCTTCGCCCAAAGTGGGGTTTCGCCCTCGGTCCGGATGTCCTGTTCCTTTAAAATAGTGAGCGCATCCAGACGGAGGCCTTCGCGGATGTAAGGTTTGGGAGGCAGGTGATCGGGGGTGCCGTAATCGTCGGCAAGTTTCATGTACCGGAACGAATGAGGGAAGTCGCCGCTTCGGTCGTGGGCCGTGGTTTGGAGGTAATAAAGGAACTGGAGCGAATGTTGTTTGGCGTCTTCGAAGATGATCCGGCGTTGGGCGGGAGTGAGGTGGACGATGTTTTTGCGGGAAGCGCCTGGCTCGGATTGTTCGAGGGCATCGACGACGTGTTTGGGAAGATTACAGAGGGGATAATCGTGAACGGGCCAGTTGAGGACGACGGCTTCGGTACCCGGTTGGAGTGCGAAATGGGCGCGATCAATGATTCTGCGATGGGTGTAAACGCACCAACCGGCGAAGTTGTAGATCCCGCCACTGCCGTCCCAATCTTTCCAGAGCGGTGTGTTTTTCATTCCGGAAAAGGCGCGTTCGTCATACCGGGCCGGTTTGGGAATCGTGGCGTCTTTACCGGCTTCGCGAAGGAAAACGCACCAGGTGAGCGGGTTCATTTCGAGAGCTGTATCGCTTTCCGTCTTTTGCGGAGCGCTGGGTTCTCCAAACCGCGCCTGCGTGTCGGGCCCGGCCATATACGAGGCACCGCTGAGTCGGATAACGTCGCCCCAATCGGAAGAGTCGACCGTGAGTTTCGCTCGGATTTCCATAGTCTCGTCGGTCGCACTGGTAGAATGAGGTCGAACGAACCGAACTCCAGTGACCTGGTTTTTGGTGCGCTGGACACTGCTCGGTTCCCAGGAACGCAAAATTTGGATCTGGCCCGTGCCTTTCTCGGTGTAAGGCGCGAGCCGGGTTTCGAAAATGTCCGCCCCGGCTTTGGGTTCGATTGTTTCGGTGCCGCACCAACTGTTTCCCGGAGTCGCCACGCCATAGGTTTGGAGGTTGTGCGCGCGGATGGCCTGGATGATTTCGCTAAACTGTCCGGATCTGGGGAAGTTGACGCGTTTACCGTTTACCGGCGTCCATTCGTCCATGGGCCCTATGCCCTGGGTGGCGAATTGTCCGCCCAACCAGTCGATATCGTTGGTGAGAATAATACGCTTCACGCCGAGTCGGGCGGCCTGGATGGCGGCGGCGCATCCGGATTCATCGGCACCGACAATGAGGAGGTCTGTTTCGAGGGCGGCCGCTTGAGCGAGGATCGGGAGGAGACCGAGAAGCAGGAGAGGTTTCTTCATAAACGCGCACGGGTTAGGGGGGAGAAGTCTAGGTGGGAGAGGGGGTAAGGCTGTTTGTGGGAGAAGATGGGGGAACGGAATCGAGGAGCCCGGCTTTGATTTTGGATTTGTAATGACAAACGGGAGTTGAAATAACAAACCAATATGGCTTCCCCGAAGGAAAATCCCCTCAAAGTGCCGACTCTCGACCGGTATCGCGTCCCAATTTTGGACAAGACTCTGGATCTGCTCGAACTACTAGTGGGGCATCCGGACGGGTTGAATGTGACGGAGTTGACCGGGCTTTTGGGGATGCCGAAAAATTCGGTGTTCCGGATTGCGACGACGTTGGCGTTGCGGGGTTATTTGGAGCGGGAGGAGGCGACCAAGATCTATCGGGTGAGTCGGAAGCTGTTGTCACTGGGGCATACGGCGCTGGGGGGGCGCCGGTTGGTGCAAATTGCTGGGCCTGTGCTAACCGCGTTGCGGGATGAGACGGGGGAGACGGCGTTGTTAGGGACTTTGAGTGGGAGCCGCGGGGTGGTTTTGGATCAGGTGGCGTCGTCGTTTCCTGTGAAGGTGGTGGTGGAGATCGGGCATGCCTTTCCGTTGCATACAGCGGCCCCTGCAAAAGCGATGTTGGCGTATTTGGAGGCGGAGCCGCAGACCGCGTTGGTGGCCGGGATCGAGTTTACGGTGCACACGCCGCACACGATTCGGGATGCGGCGCAGTATCGGAGGGAGTTGGAGCGGATCCGTGCGGAAGGGGTGGCCTACGATCGGGGGGAGGAAAGTGTGACGTACGCGTGTGTGGCGGCGCCGGTGTTGGATCACCGGGGGCGGCCAGTGGCGGCAATTTGGATTAGCGGGCCGTCGGATCGGGTGACGTCGGACCGGCTGGGGGCACTGGGGGCCGTGGTAAAACGGCACGCACTGGAGGTTTCGGCCAAACTTGGGTTTGGAGGATAAGCGGAGGCGCCGGAGGGCGAGGCGGTGAGGTGCACCTGAAGTCCTGCACATCCGGGGGCGGAGTTCCGCCACACTCTCCATCGCCATACAAAATGTAGAAATGTGGCGGAACGCTGGTTTCCAGTTCCTGTCGCTGAGGGTTCCAGCTGAAACCGTGTGCCAGGTGGGTGGTGCTGTTTGATTCAACACAGCGGTCAGTTAGACTTCCCTCAAAGAGCCCTCCTCAATATGCGCCCCTCCTCTTCCCTGTTTCCCTCACTATCCTCGTTTTGTCGCAAAGGCCTTCCCTGGGGTGGGGCTTTAGCCCCAATATTTCATTGGGGTTAAAAATATTAGCGAAGTCCCATCAGTAAACTGCTATGGTTCAAGGTGTTCAATCCAAACCAAAAAGGACTTCGCTAATGCCAAATTGTACCCAGAACGAATTCGGTTTTCCCAGCTTCGATCGT
>CAMCYN010000252.1 GCA_945883955.1 Akkermansia muciniphila | reverse complement strand
GCCTCGGCGGCTTTGTATGCCGCAGCGAGTTCACTCAATGCCGGCCACCGGCAGGCAAGCAGCTCGCCTGCAAACACCGGAGTGTCGGCTACCACAGTACTCCCCTCAACGTGGAGGAGTGTTCTTCCCAGACCGGCCTGGGAACGATGAGCAAGCGCGGGGTTGAAGCAGACATCCTCCCATTGCCAGCGGCGGAGATGCCCCCGACTTTGGCCCTCTGGATTAAAAATGCTCACCCGCGCGAAATTGGGTAATCCAGCCAGCCAAGGAATGCGGCAGGAACGCCAAGACTGGAGCTGGCGACGCAGGCTTTCCGGATCCAACAGGGGACGAACATTGCCCGAGAGTGCCTCCTGTGGCGTATCGGGATAGAGGTCGTAAAACATCGGGAAAATCCGGTCCACACTGGCCTGAATCGCACTGAAATCAGAGGAGCGACTCCACCCACCCAAAGCCGTAATACTCAACTGAATCTTTCCCAGTTCCCGGCGACAGCCGGAAAGGAACAGGGCATACGACTTCAGGAGCCGCGTTGGACAATCAAAATCAAGCTGCACCTCCTTCGCGTTAATGCCATGGGCGGCCTCTTTAAGCATCAAAACCACTTGGGCTTGAGCAACGGCTCCCAGGGGCAGAACACCTTCCGCACTCAGTCGTAGCACTGGAATAATCTCAGCTTCATCGCCTCCTTGGATGGGGAGTTTTTGCGCTGCACCGAGCTTCCATCCCGGCCCGGAAGCCTGGGCCGTACCGACATGCCAGTACAGACGTTCGACGTGCTGGGCCCTCAGGCTGCGTTTTTCTTCAACACTCAAAGAGGTTTCCCGGTGCCAAACCCAATAGGTGGTTTCAAAAGCCTGCGCCTCTCGCCTCCCGCCGCAGAACAAGATGGCCCAGACCAAAAACCGGATAAAATGATAAGAAATCCCTTTTTGCGTACGCATTTGGGGGGAGGGGCCGAATCAGCATGCGGGTTAAAAGTATGTCTTTGATCGCCATGCTAAAGCGACTAAAGCCGTTGAGTTCATCCGACGCACGTTTGTCCATAAGTCAGTTGAGTACGGGCTTCGCATCACCCCGGCTATTATCGAACGGGGAGGGGAAGCTTGGGGCGTTTACCCTGGAGTACGCGAAGAAATAGTGGTGCGAACTATTTTGCACATGGCCGTTCAGCAACTCGCCCAACTCAAACTTGGTGAAGACAAGGACGGCAATGTCCTGATCGGCGCAAGCTTTACTCTGTCCCAGCTCCGAAAGCACTTAAGCGCAGCGGGTCGAAAATATTCCGTTGTACAAATAGATGAAGCTATCCGGGTATGTCGGCTATCTTCGTTAGATCTTCAGTGCGAAGCGGGAGGTAAAAAAGGCGTAATTTCGAGCGGGATTTTCATGACTTACTCCGCCGTAGATGAAGATGTACGAAACAAAGAAGGCGATCGCTCATACCGCTACGTTGTCTTTAACCCACTAATAACGAGATCCATATTAGAGAAGACTTTCAGGCCAATCAATTACGAGCGGCTCATGAGCCTTGGATCTCCATTAGCGCGTTGGCTTTACGATCGACTGTCACATAATTTCAGGCAGGCCGAGAAGTCGGGCGCCATTAACAATGTTGGCTACCATATCTCGCTGGAAACTATCCTTCGGGAAAGCGGGATTACAAAAGAAGAGCGCCTCCGAAACAATATCGCGGCTATCCGAACGGCATTAACCCAACTGAAAGAGCAGGGGGTTCTCTCGCGTATAAATCCTTACCAAGAAAATCTCAAATATGGACCAAAGTCCAAGGGTCCAGCTCCCGTTATCGCTGCGGTTTGGGTATTGTATCCGTCAGCCGCTGTCGTAGATGAAATTATAGAGGGCAATCGATCAGCCAAAAACAATCGCTCTAGCTGATATTACCGACGAAGAACGCAGCCCCAAGAAAAAGGCAGTTGGGTGACAGATCGGTTCAGTTGCACGTACCCCTTACTCGATTCAATCCACGCTCCCCCCATGGGGAGCGACCGAAGCACCTCCCGGTGACTCAGATTAAATCAGTGTTTCAATCCACGTTCCCAGTGAATGGCACGACTTGAGTTTCTTTAACCGGATCAACTCTGAAAATCAAATTTTAATCCGCTCGCCGCGTGAGAGGAAGGGTGAACAGCAACGAAACTGATCCTTATGTCCCCATTGCACAAACGACCGTTTACGCAGTAACTACTGAATCCCCACCTGGTTTTGTAAGTCACTGGGAGTGAACGAATTATAAATTCAATCTCACCGATCAGCGAGGGATTCTTCGATCGATCGAAGCTGTTGGACAAGCTCATCAAATCCAAGCGGTTCGCTGAAAAACATCGCCCGCATGGCTTGGTAGTCTGCCCGCCATTCCGGCAATCGCGCTGACGGCGGCACTAGTTGCAAGCTACCTGGAGTCAACTGCTCGTAGTTCACCCACGCATAATCGAAGTAGCTGCGCCGATGCGCCTTCACTCCGTCAAACAGTGGCAGAAAATTCTCGGCGTTTTTGACTTCGTCCGTCGCCCACAGTCGCACCAAGTCCGATAGGTGTCGGGCTTGTCGAGGAGCCAAGGCCTTCTCTTCGGTTCGAGCATTCTGCTCGTGGATCAACGCAGCTTTTTCCCAAAAGGTCCGCTCCGGCCGGACGCACGAAAGCGAGATCTTGGGGTTGCCGGTTTGTTGGGGGAAACTCTCCGCGACATAGGGCCGGATGTCCTTCTCTTCCATCGGCCAGTCAGCTGCCCGTCCGCTCAATTCGATCTTCACGGTAGCCTGATTGTAATCGGCCGAGGGCCGTAGGCCCGAACTCGGATACGTAAAATACACGCAAAAGGGATCCCGCGCCTTGTCCAGCGGCTCAACTTCCAGTCGATACGGCGCATTCAGGACTTGGGCAGCATCCGTCAGCACGGGGACCAGCTTGTTCGCGATCACTTCGCGGCATTCGTCACGCAGGGCCTTGAGCCGCCGCTCTTTTTCGGAAGCCGAGATGCCTGGCTCACCCGGGTTTTTGGCCAGTCCGAGCCAATCTCGCGACATGGCGAGGTCGATGTCTTCGGAAAATCGTTCGATGATCCCCCATGCCTTGGACAGCGAGGTGCCGCCGCGGAAGGTCAGGTTGGGCCCGACCTCAGAATGGCCAAACAGCACTGACAACACCCAGCAGACCCAGAAATCCTTCTCGACGTGAAACGGAGGCAACCCGGCACGAACACCAGTTTCAGTGAACAAATTTTGGCGTTCTGCCAACGAAAAGAGGGCGACCGTGTTCATGATGCTTGGCCGATTTGCCTGAAAACGTCTCCGACCCACGATGGGACCAGCCGGATATCCTTCAACAACTGGGCCTTTTCTGCAGCGCTCAGCCGCTGTCGCAGTTTTTCCACGACCGCCTCATCCACCTGATTCTTCCGGAGAAATCTCAGGGCTTGCGCCACGGTGCCGGATACCCGCCCCGCCGTGGCCAGACGCGCAGGGGTGGACTGCTTGAGCACGACTGGCAGCTTTCCGATCACCGCCTTCCGCGCAGGACCATCAGTCAAATACTCGATCCGGGCCGGGACTTGATCGGTGAGTCCGAGCAGATTCGCAGAGTAAGCCCCCGACGGTAGCAGCTTCTGGACACTGCGCCTGGCCAGCGCTTTTGCCACCTTTTCGGGTTGGGGTGACAATTCACCGATCAATCGGCTTTTCTGGGGAAACCCGTAAATCCCCCGGCCGACGCGCCGGATAATTCCCTTTTGGACCAACCGAGCCAGCGCCATGTCGATGGACTTACGATTGCCGAGGTCGAGGAAATCACTCGGGGATGAAACGGAACCCCTGCCTCCGCCATAAATTCGGCTAAGGATCGATTTCTCTACACTTTGAGTAGCTTTCATCACGACTTTTTTGTGGGAAAAACAGGGTAATATTTCCTATAGAATAGACCCAATTACAAGTCTTCATTGGCGCCTTGATGGGGTCGTCTCAGGAAACGAAAAAAAGCGTACGCTAAGGTCCGAGGCTCCGCTCAGCTCCTGCGCAGGTATTGATACAAAGTCTCTCTGCTGATTCCAAACTCCCTAGCCACGAGTGCCTTTTGTTCGCCAGCGGCGATTCGCCGTTTGAGTTCGGAACACTGCTTTTCATTCAGGGTCTTTTTCCGGCCCCGGTAAACGCCGCGCTGTTTCGCCAGTGAGATCCCTTCGCGCTGGCGTTCCCTGATCAAGGATCGCTCGAACTCCGCAAAGGCGCCCATGACAGAAAGCATCAGCGTAGACATCGGCGAATCTTCGCCGGTGAACGTCATGCATTCTTTGACGAACTCAATCCGGATGCCGCGCTTAGTCAGTCCCTGGACGATTTGCCGAAGATCATCGAGGTTTCGCGCCAAGCGATCCATGCTGTGAACGACAACCGTGTCGCCCTCGCGGATGAAGGCCAGCAGGTTTTCCAATTCGGGACGGTGGACGTCTTTGCCCGAAGCCTTGTCGGTAAAGATCCGGGCGAGGGGAACACCTTCCAATTGGCGTTCGGGATTCTGATCGAAACTGCTGACTCGGACGTAACCGACTTTTTGGCCTTTCGCGTGGGTTTCTGTGTCCATATGTCAGGATAGACTCTAGACCATTGGCGCAACCTGTCAAGCAATGGCAAAAATGACCCTATTCTGACGTGATTTTGTAGCCACCCCTGACGCCCAGTTAGGGTACACTTAAACCGGACACCAAAAACAGGGAGGCCCAAACCCACTCGACTGAACCCGCGATCCGGGTAGTCTCCCTCGGACATAGCGAAATCAGTCGCATCTCTAACTCGTTTCGTAAGCGGATTCGCACCCGCCCAGGTTGACGGGGA
>CAMCYN010000251.1 GCA_945883955.1 Akkermansia muciniphila | reverse complement strand
AGTAATCACTCCGCCCGCCGCAAGGTAACGCCGCTGGAGTTCGTAGCGGGAAATGTCGTAACTCGCCGGTTTTTCGAGCGGCAACCGGTTCTCCGGCTTTTGCGTAAGGCATAACCTGAAACTAAACCCTTGAATCGCCTCATTCGGCGCCCCGTGTTCCCCCAAAGGGTCCCTTGAAACGCCAAAGATAACGCCGCTTTTGGCGTCTCCCGGAATCTTGTAAGGGTCGATTTTCTTATCGAGACGGCTGTGCGAGGAATCGAGACGGATCCCGTTTTTTGTCTCTCCATATTTCGCGTTCCCTTCCCGTCCCACAGCAAAAGAGACCCCGGAAAACGCCATCAAATCGCCCTCATAGGTGGAGTCGATGAAGGTCTTAGCCCGAATCTCAGTACCGTTCTCACACTGGATAGACACAATCCGCGCCCCGTCCTTTTTGACTCCACCGACTTCCAATAGCCGATGCTCTCTCAAGGCCGTTACTCCGGCTTCTTTGACCCAATCGTCAAAGATCGCCTCCGCCACATGAGGTTCAAAACTCCACATCCCTCCCTTTTTCGAACGCGTCCGCACCATTTCATCGAAAGCGGCCTCACGCTTATAGACGACGCTCACCCTGCGATAGAACTCCAACGCGAGTCCGCCCACCGCCGGGCTGTTCTGGAATTCCTTGTGATTATCGATATCAGTCCCGCCGAGCCCTTCGACACTCATCCCGCCAAGGTGCTTCCCTGGTTCTACCAGTAATACCCGTTTCCCAAGCTTCGCCGCCTGAACGGCCGCTATCACACCAGCACTTGTGCCTCCGTAAACGCAGATGTCGGTTTCGCGCGCACTCGAAGCGGCTTGCCCGAACGAGGACACGTAGAGATTGAGCAACAGCAGGCTGATACTTGAATTCAGGAAGCTACGACGGCTCCGGAGGGGTGAGGGGAAACGCATAAAATAGGGGAGGAATGGGGGAGCGAAATCGCCAGCCTACCGGGTTATTGATTTGTCTCCGGTGTGCGGAAATTGTTCGGGTTGACCCTCTACAAAATCGATCACCTGTTTCTGCTCCCGTAGACGGCCCTGTAATTTTTCCAGGTCGACGCCTTGGACTGCCACGCCACTTTTCGCCGCCATCGAGGCCGCCACGCCAGCGGCATGACCACCCATCACCTGCGCCTCACTCAACATTTCGCCGTAAACCTTCTCGGCCGCTCCCGACAGAAAGAAATACGCCGGCCCGGACTGCCCCATTTCTTTTCCGAGCCGTTCATAAAACTCCTGAGCCACCCCCCCAAACGTCCACTTCAGCATGTGTTCTGTCTCGGCCGTATTCAGTCCGCTCGTACTGAGTCCACCGACATGTTTCGTTGGTTCAATCAGGAGGACACGTGCGCCTTCCCTCGCCGCCGCAATAGCAGCACTGATCCCGCAAGGGACTCCGCCATAGACCACCACATCGTAAGGCGCGCTCGTGACAGGCCGCGGTTGGGCCAGGCTCACGACAACACTTGCAAGGAACGAGACGACGGAGGACAGGACAATTCTCATAGCGTAAAGGGGGGAGCCGGAAGGCGATCTTCTCCCATTAAGAGTCCAGCCAGGGAACTTTTTGGACAAAGAATTTAACAGCTCTCACCCCGCAACCACGGGATTCATTCTCGGGGACTGCCCCTGGAGCCTGAACGCCGTTTCATCGGAACCTTTCCCGATGAGGATCCCTGCCTTTCGCACGTCCCTGTGTGCCGTGAACTCTCTGGTCACTACATTCCTGTTAGTCGCCGGCTCTTGCGCCTCAGCGCAAACACCCCCCGCCGAACAGCGCCCAGCAACAACCCGGTTCGAATCGATACCTGCCTGGGAGCTTCAACACGCCCGGAAGCTCAAGCCCCCAAATGTTCCCGGAGGAAAACTCGAATCATCTCCTGCACTTCAGGTGTGTTGAACTCTTTACCCCCATGGCCCGCTCCCTCCAGCTTTTGGAGCGTGGACGAAACTCCCACCGCCTGGAGGGCCGCATTCAACCGCTCACTTTGATCCATCGGCACCATGGAATCTTGAGTCCCGTGCAAAATGAGAAATGCGGCGTCTTCTTTCGAAACTTGGAAGAGCGCGCTGGCAGCCTTCGCACGTTCCGGCATATCCCGGATAATTCCCCCCAACATTTGCGCCCCATTGCTGGCCGCCAAATCCGCCTCCGTCTTTCCGGGACCCGGCACGTTCGGCGGCATTGTCAGTAAATCCGTCGGCCCAAACATACCCACGACCACCGACACCCGACTCGAGACGGCCTCATTCTCAGGCGCACTCGCAGTTCCCAGCAACGCCGCCAAATGGCCTCCAGCAGAACCTCCACTCACACCCATCCGTTCGGGATCCAGATGGTAAGTCGCCGCATTGGTTCGCAACCAACGCACCGCAGCCCGGCAGTCGTCAATCTGCGCGGGCCACTGAGCCACGTAAGACAAACGATAGTCCATACTCACCACGGCGTACCCTTCCGCAGCCAACCAAACCAACGGACAGTTCTCTTTTCGCCCCGCTTTCCAACCACCTCCGTGAATCCATAAAACCACTGGCAACGCTTTTTCCGGCGCCGTTTCAGGCATATACAAGTCCAACAGCAACGCGCCCGTTTTCTCCGTCGCATACGTCTTGTTGGACACCACCTTGACTCCAGCCGGCAACGTCGGCCGCACATCCCCTGCCGGACGCACGTGCGTCGGAGCGACCTGCGTAATTTCATCCCCCAGATCTGCTCGCGCCTCCGCCACGATCGCCTGGAGTTTCTTCACAACCTCCGGATGTTCCGCCGCCACGTTGTTCGTTTCGCCCGGATCCTGCCGCATATTGTATAATGAAAGCCCGAGCTCCTCGACCCGATACCCATGTCGGCTCGCAATCCCGTAGACGCCGGATTGTTCAATCGACTGGGGCGCTCCTTTACCCCAGTTCGACGGCTTCCCTCCCGTCCCTGGCTTACCCGCAACCGTCAGGTAACGATGCGGCACATGCAGTTTCCAATCCCCCTGCCGGACCGCCTGTAATTCAGCCCCCGCATAACACCACAACACCTCCCGCCCCGGCGCTCCCGGAACCCCCAGCAGCAGCGGCGAAAGATCGAGGGTATCCCGCTTGCCGGGAGGGACCGGCGCCCCGATTAGCTTCGAAAAAGTCGCGTACAGATCGATCGTCGAAAACAGTTCCTCGGATACTCGACCGCTTGGGATCTTCCCAGGCCAACGCGCAATTCCAGGGACCCGTAAACCTCCTTCGAAATTGGTGAGCTTTCCTTCCCTTAACGGGGCTGCGAACCCGGCATGTTCGCCGTAAGAGATGAACGGGCCGTTGTCCGAGGAGAAAACCACAAGCGTCTTGTCATCGATTCCCTGCTCTTTGAGCGCCTTCATGATCTCGCCCACACCCCAGTCCAATTCCTGAATCACATCCCCGTACAAACCCAGCTTGCTGGTCCCTTTAAAACGATCCGACGCAAAGATCGGCACGTGGGGCATCACATGCGGCACATACAAAAAGAACGGTTTGTCCTTGTTCCGTTTGATGAAATCCACACTTCGGTCCGTGATCCTTTTGGTGAAGTTCGACTGGTCTGGATTCAACTCGGTAACCGAGTCGTTTTCATACCAGGGCAAAGCTGGAAAATCTGGCGCGACTGGATGCAGCGGGCCGTTGTCGTTGGAATAAGGAAGCCCGGACCATTCATCAAATCCGCGTTGCGTTGGCAGATAGGCCGGATGATCCCCGAGATGCCATTTGCCATAGATGGCAGTCGCATACCCCTGATCTTTGAAAATGTTGCTTAACAATTTTTCCCTCGGGTTGATGCCATTGGGACTGGTGTGGTTGAGCGCTCCCCCCATGCCCACCCGGTTGGAATAACAGCCCGTCATCAACGCGGCCCGGGAAGCGGTACAGACCGCTTGAGCCACATAGAAATTGGTAAATCGCGTCCCTTCGGCCGCCAACTTATCGAGATTCGGCGTCTGGATGTCCTTTGCTCCGTAACACCCGAGATCGCTGTACCCGAGATCGTCCGCAAAGATAAAGACCACGTTAGGCCGCCCTTCGGGTCGCGCGGCAAGCAACGATACACCCGAAAGAAGGAGACCGAGAAGGGGCAGGGGAAGTTTCATTTTGAGATCGAAGATCACTGGGATTTTTACACCACGCCGAACCGAGAGGATTGGAGCATTCGGACTTAACTTATTGAAAAGCGGCCCCCCCTTTACAGTCACGACAGGGCCTCAAAACAACACCAGCATCGCGCTCCAGAGTCCGCGGGAGTTGTTTAAAAGGTTCGCCCATACCGCCCCCTTCAGCATCACAAGCGAGGTAAACCCCCAAACCGCCAATCCAGTCCGCACCCGTAGAGGAACCCGGTCGTGAAGCCCGCTCGTGGCGGCAGCTCAATAACGCCGCACCACGAGTGAAGAGTTCGCACCGCCAAACCCGAATGCGTTGCACAAAACCGATTCGACGCGGGCTTCCCTCGGCAGATGCGCAACGTAATCGAGCTCGGTTTCCGGGTCGGGTTCCCAGAGATTAATCGTGGGAGGGATCACCCCGCATTCGATGGCCTTGATCGCGGCAATTACCTCGATCGCCCCGGAGGCTCCGCAGAGATGCCCAGTCATCGATTTTACTGCGGTAACCGGCACTCGCTTCCGCTTAAAGACGGCGGCAAGACACTTTGCCTCGGCACGGTCTCCGGCCACTGTTCCGGTGCCATGCGCCATGACGTATGAAATCTCTTCGGGCAGACAACGCGCATTCGCAAGAGCCGAGCTCATCGCCCGAATACCTGCGTGTCCATCCGGTCGGGGAGATGTAATGTGATGGGCATCGGTGGTCAT
>CAMCYN010000250.1 GCA_945883955.1 Akkermansia muciniphila | reverse complement strand
CGTAACTGCTCCAGCGCATTTGGGTGAATGCGTTTTATTCCTGCCCCCAGAAGTGCAATCGGAAGGCAATCCTGTCCCAACCGGTGCGCCCAATGATAGGCGGCAACCAGATCCCCCGATCCCTCCACCAGCAAGAAACGTTGGAAATAACGCGTGAGACCTCGGGGAAGTTGTAGCCCCACCGGCCACGACTTATCGGAGCCGCACAACGTATGCACCTTTCGGCCACTCGTGAAACAGGCTCCGTCCATTCGGCGGGCTTCCCCACACAGACGGGCTTGATCCAGAACGATCCAACATCGGACGCCATATACGGCTCCAAAAGCCAGAACGCCGTTCTGTTGCATTGTGGCGACGGCCCAGAAGTCGACGCGTCTCAGCGTCGCGACCGCTTCCAAATCACTTCGGCTTCCCAAATCGAGATCCCTTGGTAACGCCAAATTCTTTCGGGAAGTCGATACGCGTGGAGGCGCCGCGTTTACTGCGGGGGAGGGTGAAACCGTTTGTGGTACTGAAGCTCCAGCAAGGTCTTGATACCTGCATATCGCCTCCTTCCTTGAACATGTCCCGGTCAGTGCAATCAGGGAAATTTCATCCCCGGCGCTTCCGCAAGAGCCGTGGCACTTCCAAAACCACACGTTGTCTTTGAGAAATAGCGAAAAGGATTCGCCGAGTTTTTCTTGGTGGAGTGGACAGCGATGCGTGCCGGCCGCTGGAAGGTAATCAAACAGCCCCAAGCGGAACAGCAACTCCGGCAAAGGAAGGCGCTGCTTCAGTTCTGGAATGGTCATCGAATTGATATTCCAAGCTTCATTTTCAGTGGTGAACCATCAGCCGGTGCTAAAGGAACATCTCGCTTCTCGTGCTTTTCCCTCTGAGTCGCGCAATGAATTTGAGGATCTGCTCCACTGGATAACCGACGTGTGAGCCGATTCTCACGGGCTTCACAATGTCCCTGTGTCGCCTTAGATGCCGCATCACGGTGCGCGAAGATGGCGCTTTGCCGTCGACGGCAAGCATTTCGCAAATCGTGTCGTAACCTACGAGCTCGAAATCCGCGTTTAATTGACGCCGAGGTTTTTGAGCGGTTGGCATGGCTGCTAACGCCCCCTGTCGTATTGACTCCGTAGCTGGGGCTGGCGTTTCCGCCTCCATGTTGCGGCACAAGACGCACGTATAATGGTTGTTAAGGCGATCTATCAGATCAGAGTCGGAATTGGTTGGTGTCGTAATCACGCCTCAGATTCGAGAAACCACACGGCGGTTTTAGTCCATGGGTGGATCAAAGCCGTATTTTCTCAGGTCCGAGCCGAAAAAACGCGGCTTTGAGGCCCAAGTCCGTAACGAACCCATCTGTCAGGTAGGGGAAGATAGGATTCGGCGGTAGAGGATCTCCTGAACGCATCAGGCATTTGCTTATCCCTTCGCGAGTTCCTTCAAGCAGACAGCGGCTCGTCCTGCGTTTGGTGTAACCCCCTGAATCGCATCTGGAAGGCAAAAAGACGTGCCACCGGTGGACCAACACGCATCGGGTTTTCCCCTAGTGTCCGCCGCCGCTTAGGCAGACTATGAAAAATAACAGAAATATCAGTGGAAGACGTTTGGGTAACATTCGCAGACGCAAAGGGTTCACACAGGAGCAACTGGCAGCACGTGCGCAGTTTTACGGATCTCGGCTTGATCGAGAGCAAATCGCCAAAATGGAGGCGGGTATCCGCGCCATGAGGGACAGAGATTTGTGGCATCTATCTCTCGCTATGGAAGTTGGCATTGGCTCCTTCTTCGACGGCTTAAAACCCGAATGCAAGATGGCGGATCTCCGCAACGCATTCTAACTGGCGCGTACCAACCTTAAAGGCGGTTAGTTGGCCGGGCTCCGCTCATACAGAGTCACCCTTGGAGTCCGACTCACTTCCGTTCCGCTGAATCTCGATACCAGTGACGTGGCCCAAACCAACCGTCAGAAAGGCGCCGAACGCTTCGGAAAACGATTTCACCCACACAACAGACCCAGTCTGGATCCCAACCGTAAGAGCCCGTAATGCGTGTCCCGTTAACAGCACCTCATGGCTGCTGAAGGAAAGACGCAGTTTTTCAACAGGAGCAGCGCCGCTGTATTCCGCAAAAAGCAGATCTGATTTGGGAAAGACAAACATCCGCCCATCCTCCAATTCGACCGCAATCGCCGAACATTCCGGAGTCTGCCCCCAACAGGTCAGCGCCTGTTCGGGTTTGTGTTCCAACACTGGCTTTCGAGAGTGAGCCGATCTGATCATGGTGTTTGCGGCCTCCGAATGGTTGAACCGACTCGTTGTGAAGCGGCTTTTTGCCCCACAAACCGGCGGAGTCTTTCGAGCAAACGGCGAGGCCGAGTCTGTTTGGCACGCGTTCCTTGACTCACCGGCTTTTGGATTCTCGCAAGGTCCAACGCCAGTTCACGATTTCCAGAGCGCATCACGTTTTCAGCCAGAGCCTCCCGGTCCTCTGTGAAAATGCGGACGCTTTTCCGCCCGCGCGATATGGTGACATACCACTGCTGCTGGCTCGTCGCAGCGCGCGTCGCTGAGTCAGAGAACAGAACATGATCCACCGTTTTACCCTGCGAACCGTATGACGTGACCGCGTATCCTCGAACGAACCGTCTAAACTCACGCCCCAACACACGGCCATCCGACAGATGAATCCGCCCGTTCGGTTCGATCTTGGAAACGGTGACAAGTTCGCCATTGGTCAGACGTCGACCTTCGCGAGTTCTGCCATTCGCTTTCAACTGGAGGCGATCTCCGTTCGAGACGGACATCTCGCGTTCTTTGCAGACCACCAGATGATCGAGCTTGGAAAAGGGAATCTCCCGGATCCGATTTTCGCATTCGACAAGCAGGGAATTCGGGAGGAATCCCGTAACCCGGCCCGTTTGGTTCTTCCGAAAACCGCAGAGGCTCCGATTAAAAATCACGACCGTGTCTGCATCATAAAAACGCGGATCCCCTTTCTGAACACAGCTGAGATCGGTCACTTCGAGCGTTTTAACAACACTCTCTTCCATTGGCAGCAAATTGGCCGTCTTGAGGGCAGTTCGGATGCAGGTGTTTAAGCGGTGGATTTCGGCCCAGGTTTGCGCCACAACAAGGACGGATTCCTGCTTGCTCACATGTTCTACGAACACTGAAGCGAGGGTTTCTTGCTGCTCGCCAAGCATACAAGGAACGACCGCGCCAATCTTGTCTAGCATCTGAAAAGACAAAGCTGCGTCACCTTGCGAAGCAGCCTCAACAGCGGCTCTGTATCCTTGGATGAATACGCGTTCCGTTTCCGTTTTTGCGTGTGCCGGATCTTGGCGGCGAATTCTGGTGAGTTCCGCAGCGGTCAGTCCGGCGTGCAGCTCGATCGCTCGAAGTGCATCTGACGCTTCGACCGCTCCATGCTGGCGCGTGTCCCCCGAGCAAATGATCCGGCACCCACTTGTTTTCGCGTAGGACAGAAGGGCGCACATCTGCTCCCCGCCAATTTGTCCCGCTTCGTCCAAAATGATCACATCGCCGTTAGTCGCTGGTTTCCGCGCAAGGAACTCACTGAGCGTTGTTGCATCCGAGAGCCCGGCCCCAGAGAGATCCAAAGCCTGTTGCCGCTGAGGAGCCAGAACGTGAATGGAACGCTCGGTATTCTTCAACCCTTCGAACACCTCCATCAGCGCGAAACTTTTGCCTGTTCCCGCCGCGCCGCGAAACAAAGTCAGGAAATCGCGAGAGCCAAGCAACTGCGTCACGACCCGTGATTGATCAGGATCGAGTTTCTCGCTCGGAATGTGCTGCGTGTTAAAAGGCGGATGCCGCCCCACGCCACTCGCGGCGAGGCGCACAATTTCCTGCTCCACAGCGAGGGCTTTCCGCGTCGTGAGCTTACTCGGCTTCACCTGATCCCGAACATAATCCCGAGCCCGACTCGCTGCCTTCAGTTGCTCGATCTCAAAGTCTCCGCCACGCCCGAACTCCAGAGCGCACCGCCACAACTCGTGTTCAGCGACAACAGAGCGCCGTTCAAAAACATGAGCTTCCGCAAGATCCAGAGCGCTTGAGGCGGTATGTGTAAAACTCGCTCCAGGCTTCGGATGCTCGGCCTTTATCGCAGCAAGTGCTTCTGCCTCCCAATGTGTGATCTGATCTTTCCAGATTGCCTTCAGTTGAGTCGGCGTGAAATCCCGTACTTTTCTGGAGCGTCGGTTTTGGGCGAGGTTCTCCCGGATGTCGGCGATATTTCCCGAAGCCTTCTCCGGGTGTTGTTCGAGAAGGGTGCGGGTTTGAGCATCGATTTCAGAATGTCTCTTGGAAAAACGCTCACAGAGGACGGGCGAGATTCCGCGCACATCGAAATCTCCCCGCGAACGGTTTTCGATGCCGTACCCAAGCCCAACCAAAGATCGGGCGAGTTCGTGATAGTACACATTCTCGACGTACTTCTGGGCGCGCAACATCTCGAAATTCTGCAGTGCTTTCCAGCGGTTCTCGACGGGATCAAACGTCGCGTTAAAAGCAATGCAGTGTGTATGCAGATGCGGATCCAAGGCGCGTGACGTGTCGTGCGTGAACGTCGCAATGACGAGGTTGCCCGTTTCGCGATCGGTATTGTTCCCGCCAACTCGCACACGTGTACAGGCGAACGGTTCCATCGCATCCATGGCAACACGGATCGCTTTGTTGTGTGCATCTGTAATCCGCACATCGCCGCCTACGAGAGTTGCAATTGAGACGGACTTTGGCGCTGAGATGGTGAAATCATAGAAGACACGGCGGTTTGCCACGGAATGGATCGACCCGTCTGAGTGGCTTTCGAGTCGCCTACTCAAATTGCGCTGGGTGAGTCTTTCTCCGGAAGTGGGATGGAGGTTTTCGCAAAGGGCCAA
>CAMCYN010000249.1 GCA_945883955.1 Akkermansia muciniphila | reverse complement strand
TGTTCTAGGGGGATTGGGAGGGGACCACTCTGACAGAGACTACCTGCGAGGTCAGCTTTTCTTGGAAGAGTTCGCAAACTTTCTCCCGAATTCCCTCGGCGGCTTAAATCCACCCGCTCCCGCCTCACCGCCCGTTTACGATGCCAGCTCTAAACAGGCCACCACTTCCACATCCGCTGTCTGCGGAAACATATCCACGGGCGTCACCGATTTGAGCCGGTACCCGCCTTTGACCAAGGCGCCAATGTCCCGCGCCTGAGTTGCGGGATCACATGAGATATAAACAAGCTCCCGGACCGGTAACGTGACAAGCAGCTCCACCACTCGCACCGCCATCCCAGCTGCAGGCGGATCTAAAAGAACGACCGTACGCGTTCTATCCGCGGCCCCCAGCACTTCCCCAAGGGTGGTTGCAACGTCACCGCAGATATAGCTTTCCGTTTCCCCCGCACGGCGACGGGCCGATTCCACCGCCCCTTCGTGCGTTTCAATCCCGATGATCCGTTGAAAGCGGGAAACCAACCGGCGAGCAAAAAAACCGGCGCCACAGTAGGCATCAACCAACAACCCCTTCTCGCACCCGACCAACTCCTCCACCACCCGCACCAGTTCCGCAGCTGCCCCGTCATTGGTTTGTTCAAAAAAACGAACTCCCGGACGAACCGACAAAGTGTACTCCCCGGCATCGGGATTGGAGGAGCGCAGTTTTTTAAGCTCTGCGTTCACCGCCTCGGAAGCTATCGGGCAGTGCGCGACATCGACCAGATCAGCGGAATGTTTCTTAAAAAATCCAATCCGTCCATTTCTGGCATGAACACGGATCCGGTTTCGATACGCCCAGTGTTTTGGAGAAGGAACAGTATCTTGAACCGGCGGTTCGGGAATCCTCGCAATACGACGGAGCAGATCCGCCACCTGATCGCGTTTCCAAATCAGTTGAACCTCGTAATCGACATGCTGATAAGCACAACCGCCGCACACGGAAAACACCGGACAGGGAGCCGCCCGACGCAGAGACGAAGCAACCTCCACAGACACTAATCTCGCTTCGCAGAAGCGTTTCTGATCTTTAACGGTCCGCGCCTGAACACCTTCTCCGGGCACAGTAAACGGCACAAAATAAACTTTACCGTCTACGCGCCCAACCCCAGCCCCACCGTAGGCTACCGATTCAATCTGAACTTCAACACTCCTGGCGGGAGCGGCAGAACTCGGAGCCTTCCTGCGAATCACGGCAAACGGGAATACCCACCCTGATGACGCACGTAATCGAAACGACTTTCGAAACCAAGCTCCGGCGGAAACTCCTCAAATCCATTTTGCACCCAAGGGGTTAGAGAAGGAAGAATCGCAGCATAAGACCCACGATAGGAAGGTACAGGGAAAGTGATTATGTCATACAAACCGGCTCCGAGACGGGCGAGCGTACGACCTAATCCCGACACAACTCCATAGCTGAAAGCGGCAGAGTTACCGTGACGCTCGTTAATAGAGTCCATGGTGACGGGGATTTCCGTGAGACCGAAAGTCACGTTCGACAGACCCCGGCTCAGCTTGCGCATGGCATTTTGATCATGCATGGGCGGATCCTGAATGTCAGCGAAACAGGGAACGCTGAGCGCGGCCAACAGAAGAGAGGTTTGGAGGGGTTTCACGGGAAAATATGGTACTCCCTGTTAAATCCCAAAGGCAACGCCCAAACAGAGGTGTCGCATCTGAAAATTTCGGAGTATGAGTTTGCGACAATAACCCTCCAGTGCCCCTGACCCTTACGGCCGCCCAGATCCATGGCTCCTATTGCCACATTGTTAGATTCCATTGCAGACGCTCCGTCGTTTTCAAAGATACTCCACAAGCCACTAAAACGGACCTCTAAAAGCCTGCCCGCCAGCCTCGAGCACGCCGTGGCCGAGGCACACCCAATCCTGGCGGCCATCCTAGCTAAACAGCATCCAGGTCGTACTTGGCTTGTCGCCGCCAATACTCGCGCCCAGGAGCGAATCTTTCACTCCCTGGAACAGTGGATTCCGGACACCCACTTCTTCCCGGATGCCCCCGTCGCCCCCATCGAAGGAGCCCTGCCCGATCCCGAGGTCACCGCCGAACGGTTGGCAACCCTCGACCGACTCGCCCGGCCAGTAACAGCACCCGAATGCCTCATCCTGAGTCTGACCAGCTTTACGGGCCTCGTCCCCAACCCGAATTCCCTTCGAAAAAGCGAACGCCGCATCCGCGTCGGACAAACCCTCGAAAGGGAACTCCTGCTCGAGGAACTTCAGAGTCACGGCTATGAACTCGTGTCCCAAATTTCCGAGCGCGGCCAGATTGCAGTTCGGGGCGGAATTCTGGACGTTTTCTGTTTTCCTCACCTCCGGCCGATTCGAATCGAACTTTTTGGCAACGAAGTCGAATCCATCCGCCAATTTGACCTGGATGCTCAAGTGTCCGTGGAAACGCTCCAGGAATGCACCCTTTTCACGGGCGAATCCGACGAAGACGAGAGCTGTCCGCTGCTCGAACTCATCGCTCCGGGGGATCGTGTCGTGTTTTCCGATGCCTGGGCCGAGGACGACTTCTCGGAATATCCCGTCCTAACTGCGGAAAACTCCTTTCTGCTCCTTACCGGTTCGGCGCCATCCTCGGCCAAAAAGAAGGAAAATTACTCCACCGCCTGTTTTGAGCCGGGTCTCGGCACGTTTGAAGCCGGCGACTTTATCGTGGATGAAGTCAAACGGGAGCGACTCTTCAGCCAGCTCACCGAATGGCGAACCAGTGGCTGGAAAACCTTCCTTTTTTACCAAAACGAAGGCGAGCAGGAGCGCCTTCAGGAACTCCTCCCCCCTGTCGAAGCCGATGCCATCCTCTGGTGTTCGGGTATGCTTTGGGGCGGCTTCATTTGCCCCTCGGCCCAGATCGCCGTCCTCAGCGACGCCGAACTCCTCGGACGCGCTTCACGCTCCACCCGTCAGCGGCCCAAACGCCTTACCGAAGCGTTACAGCACGGGCCCATCGATTTTTCTGAGCTCAACGAAGGCGAGCTCGTCGTACATCTCGAACACGGTATTGCCCGTTTTGACGGCCTGCGTGAAATGCTCCGGGAAGGCACTCCCGAACAGGTACTGGTCCTCATTTTTGCCCATGACGCCAAGATGTACGTCCCGCTCGAACAGAGCGGATTAGTCGCGCGTTATGTCGGCATTGGAAAAAGAAACCCCAGTTTGAGCGAACTCGGAGACGGCAAATGGGCCAAGGCACGTAAAAACGCGGAGCGCTCCGTCTTCGACTACGCCGCACGCCTGATCAGCCTCCACGCGGAACGGGAAACCTGCAACGGGTACGCCATTGCCCCCGACAACCACTGGCAGGAGGAGTTTGAAGAGTCTTTCCCCTATACCGAAACGGCCGATCAGCTCACGGCAATCGCCGCAACCAAAGCCGATATGGAATCCACCCGGCCCATGGACCGGTTGATTTGTGGAGATGTCGGCTTTGGAAAAACCGAGATCGCTATCCGGGCGGCCTTTAAAGCGGTCATGGGGGGAAAACAGGTCGCCATGCTCGTTCCGACGACCGTCCTGGCCGAACAGCATTACCGCAATTTCCGCGAACGAATGAGCGCCTTTCCGGTCCGGATCGACATGCTTTCCCGCTTCCGCACCCAGTCCCAACAGCGGGACACTCTCTCAGGACTTCAGGACGGGACGGTGGACATTGTCATCGGCACGCATCGGATTCTTTCTTCCAGCCTCGAGTTTAAAAACCTCGGGCTGGTTGTGATTGATGAAGAACAGCGCTTTGGCGTTCTTCATAAAGAGCGGCTCAAGGAACGGTTCCGCCTCATTGATCAGCTCACCCTCTCGGCCACTCCGATTCCACGCACGCTGTACCTTTCCCTAATGGGCGCTAAGGATATGAGCACACTGGACACCCCTCCGGCCAACCGGATCCCTGTAGAAACCTTTATCTGCCCGTACGACGAACGGATTATCCGGGACGCCATCCAGCGGGAGCTTGCCAGAGGCGGCCAAGTGTACTTTTTGCACAATCGGGTCGAGTCCATCCACCGGGTCCGGGATCGGCTCCAGCAACTCGTGCCAAAAGGCCGTTTCCTGGTCGGGCACGGACAAATGAACGAGCACGAACTCGAGGAGGTGATGCACACGTTTGTGGAAGGCAAAGCCGATGTGCTCATCTCGACCACCATTATTGAAAGTGGTCTGGATATCCCGAACGCCAACACCATCCTCATTGACCGGGCCGACCGGTTCGGTCTGGCCGACCTTTATCAGTTACGGGGCCGGGTCGGCCGCAGTGACCACAAGGCTTACGCTTATTTATTACTCCCGCGCGCCATGCTGACGGTGGGCGAAGCCCGTAAGCGACTTCACGCCATCAAACAGTATTCCTCCCTGGGGGCCGGTTTCAAAATCGCCCTGCGCGACCTCGAAATCCGCGGAGCCGGCAATATTCTCGGTACCCAGCAAAGCGGACACATCATTGCCATCGGCTTTGATTTATACTGCACGCTGTTGCGCCAGGCTATCGCGCGCCATAAAGGCGAAGCCCTTCCCGGCAAGGCCGACGCCCACCTCCGCCTGGATTTTGTCGCATCCCGCGAGCCCGACTTCCTGGCCGCCTCGCCTGAAGCGAAGGCTCCCGCTTTCCTTCCGCTCTCCTACGTAGGCGATTCAAAAGCCCGAATTGCCGCCTACCGATCTTTGGCCGAAATTCGAGATAACGCAGGTATCACAAGCCTGGCCCGAAACTGGCAGGACCGGTTCGGCGCGCGTTTTCCAGAAGCGGTCGAAAACTTGCTCCTTATGGCCGCGATTCGAGTCGCCGCCGCGGCCAAACGAATCCCTCTCGTAGAGGTAAAAGATCACAAAGTGATGCTTCACCGCTCGG
>CAMCYN010000248.1 GCA_945883955.1 Akkermansia muciniphila | reverse complement strand
CCATTTCCGAGGCTTTCTTTATTTTGCGCCCGATCCACTTCGACTAACCTTCCCTTTTCTTCGCATGCAGCCCTCCCTTCGCCATATTCATTTTATCGGTATCTGCGGCACCGCCATGGGAGCCGTGGCTTCCGCCATGGCCGCTCAAGGCTACACCGTCACCGGGTCCGACAAAGACGTCTACCCACCCATGAGTACCTTCCTGGAAGCCAAAGGAATCGCCCTGTCCAAAGGTTACACCGCCGACAATCTCCCGCCCTCGGCCGATCTCATCGTCGTCGGCAACGCCATCTCGCGCGGCAACCCGGAACTCGAGGCCGTACTCAACCGTCGCCTGCCCTACATCTCGCTGCCCGAAACTCTCAAACAGTTCTTCCTCGGCGGCCGCCACAACCTCGTCGTCACCGGCACCCACGGCAAAACCACCACCACCTCCCTGCTGACCTGGATCCTCCAGTCCGCCGGGCTCGCTCCGGCTTATATGATCGGCGGGATCGCCAAAAACCTCGGCCAAGGCTGTTCTTTGCACCCCTCCGAACACGTCGTGCTCGAAGGCGACGAATACGACACCGCCTTCTTTGATAAACGCTCCAAGTTCCTGCATTACCTGCCCGAACTGGTCATTATCAACAACCTCGAGTTCGACCACGCCGACATCTTTAAAGATCTCGACGAAATCAAAACCAGCTTCCGCCGCCTCCTCAACGTCGTGCCCGAAAACGGCGTCGTTTTCGCCAACGCCGATGACCCAAACGCCCTCGACGTCATCCAAAACTGCCGGGCTCCCGTCCACACCGTCGGTTTCTCAGAAAACGCATCGCATCCAATCCTCCAACCTACCTACGGAAGCGGAGCCAGTTTCACGCTATTGGAAACGCACTTCGAACTCCAAATCCCGGGCGAATTTAACGTGCGCAACGCCGCCATGGCCATCTGCGCCGCCCACTTCTACGGCGTCCCCCTCCCGCTTATCCAAAAAGGGGTCGCCTCCTTCGAAGGCGTCCAGCGCCGACAGGAAATCCGCGGCACCACCCGTGGAATCACCATCATCGATGATTTCGGCCATCACCCCACCGCCATCGGCCAAACCTTGCAGGCCATGCGCCACCAATACCCGGGCCGGCGTCTCTGGGCCATTTTCGAGCCCCGTTCCAATACCACTCGCCGCGCCGTCTTCCAGCAAACCCTGCCCGAAGCCCTGGGTTATGCTGACGGCGTTTTCCTCTCCCAAGTAGCCCGACTGGATCAGTTGCCGGAAGAAAACCGCCTCAATCCCGAACGGATCGTGGCGGAGATCGCCGCCACGGGAAAACCCGCCTTTTACGAACCGGACGTCACCCGGATTATCGCGCGCCTCAAGCCTCTGGCCGCCGAGGGCGACGTGATTGTGGTGTTTTCCAATGGCGGGTTTGAAAACATTCACGAACGGCTTCTGACGGACCTGTAATCGAGGCCCTCACCGTTTCACGAGCGAACCGAAGCGGCGTCAAAAAAGGCGCCGCTTTAATTTTTTCGTTCAGTCCGCTGGGCCGCATTCTTGCGTAGTCAGGGTGGAGGGGAGAGCGGTGTTCCTCAGCGGCCAGCGGGTGCGGCCACGGAGTGTGTTGCGCCGGAGACCTTGGGTCGTGGAGTCCAAGGCCGGGTTTAAATGGCGCCACCTCCCCTCCGTAACTATCATGCCTCTGTTGATTAAATTACCGCAAGGTGCCCAAGTTGTCGGGTTGGACAGGCTCGCAGGAAGCGATCCGGCCGAATTTGGAGCACAAAATATGGCCCTGGCCCAACTCCATCAGTCTGCGGCCCGGCTCGGGTTTCCGGTCAGTCCTGGCTTTGCGGTTCCGGCCACGGCGTTCCGCTGGTACCTGGAAACCACCGGCCTGGCCCCACTGATCTCGACGGCTCTTGGCGAGCTCCGTCCGAACCAGCCCGCCTCGGTTTCACTCACCGAAGCACGCCTCCAATCGGCTCTCATGGACACACCTTTTCCTGAGCCTCTCGCTGACGCGATCGTTGAGGCTTACCGGAAGCTCGCCAACCCAACCGGGGAACCGGCCACGGTTCAAATACACACTTGCCTGACCGGCGGTGACGTTGCCGATTTGGAGCGCACGACCGCAGACCACGCCTTTACCAACGTCCTCGGCGAGACCGCTGTGCTGGAAGCCTGCCAGCGCTGCTTTCTGTCCCCCTACAGCCGGCGCGCGCTTGCCAACCGGCCCACCTTCGGCGCCCCCCACTCCTATGGGATCTCCATCGGTGTGGTAAAGAGGGAGCCTGCCAGCCACCGGGCCTTCGGAGTCCTGTGGACCGAGGAGCCGGAGACCGGCTTTGAGAGTGTGCTCCTGATAAACAGCATCCGCGGCCAATCCCCTTCGGATCCTCCCGATGAATACCTGGTATTTAAACCGACCCTAAGTACGGCCCCCAACCCTATTTTGATGCGTTCGTTGGGCCAGTCCGGCCCGCCCAAAGATGTCCCCGGCTCGGAGAGGGCTCCGGAGGTGGAAGCAGACAGCCACCGCAAACACTTTATCCTGGATGACGCCACAATTTTGAACTTGGCCCGCTGGGGCTGTGCTTTAGAGGAAGATTTCAGCCGGGGTTCCCACCATCCGACACCGCTAAAAATCCACTGGTTTTGGCCGGGGCCGGGACACTTGCCGGGATTTTCCATGGCCAACCCGCAACCCGCTTACCCCCAACATCAGCGGTTGCAGCCCACGCATTTTATTCTCGTGGAATCGGGAACCGTACTTGTTCAGGGGCAGAGCATCGGGACGCGGATTGCATCCGGTAAAGTTCGGATTTTAGACGACCCCTCGCAGCTCGCTCTGTTCCAGCGCGGGGAAATCTTGGTCGTTCCACGGACCGATCCGGAATGGGAACCGGTATTACGAAAAGCGGCCGGTGTTGTTTGTGAAGAACCCGGGCGGGGCGGCCACGCAGCTACGACCTGTCGGGCACTGGGAATCCCTGCGATAATCGGAGCCTCCGAGGTCACCAGACTTCTCCGCACGGGCCAAGAGGTTACCCTGTCGTGCGCCCACTCTGAGCTCGGAGTGGTTCTGGATGGATTGCTTAAATTTCAGGAGGAACCACTTCCCGTGCCGACAAGTCTCGCACTCCACACTCAAATCCATCTCGATTTGGAAGATCCTGCTCATGCCTTTCGTCTTCGAGCCATGCCATGTGACGGTATGGGCCTGGCCTACACCGACTTTCTGCTGCGCCAACAGGTCGGCGTACATCCATCGGCCCTCCTCGACTACGGGAAACTGCCGCAGAGCCTCCGTTCCCGGATTGATAGTCTGACGGCCGGGTACGCGGATAAGCCGGAGTTTTTTGTGTCCACACTGGCCGAAGGGATCGGGAGGGTGGCCGCGGCGATGTATCCCAAACCGGTGCTGGTTCATCTAAACGAGCTGCAGAGCGACGAATACGCGCAGCTGATCGGGGGTATGGCCTACGAAGAACGGGAAGCCAATCCTATGCTCGGTTTGCGCGGTGTGAGCCGGTACAGCCACCCGAGGTTTAGTGGCGGATTTGCTCTGGAATGCGCCGCAATCCGGCGTGTCCGGGCGGAAATGGGCTTCACGAATGTGAAGGTGGCGGTTCCCTTCTGCCGGACGCCCAAAGATGCGCAGCAACTCCTGCAGCAAATGGCTCAGCTCGGGCTCCTCCGCCATCAGGAAGGACTCGAGGTTTGGTTAAAGTGTGAGCTCCCCTGCAACCTGCTGCTCGCGGAGGAATTCCTGAGTCTCTTTGATGGATTTTTAATCGACATCCCCCGCCTCACCCAACTGACCTTCGGCGCGGACCTCGGCTCCGATCCCAGTGGCTATCTCGGGGCCCGGCTGCAGGAACCTCATCCGGCGATGGCCCGGCTGATGACGGATTTTATCGAACAGGCGCACCGGGCTCGGAAACCGGTTGCCGCCTGCGGTGCCGCGACGGGGGCAGACCCGGGTTTTGTGCGTTTTGTCGTAGGGCTGGGAGTGGACAGCATTTTTGCACCCGGAAATTTTCTACTGAACACAAGACTAACCGTCGCTGAAGCGGAGGGCGCTGTTATTGGAGGAATCGGAGCGCAGATTGCCGACGGGTTTCCCTGTGGAAACTGACACGGAGGGCCCAGATTGTTTGGGGCACAGTTTTCGAGAACTTTGGCAGCAGTCCGGCGGGCGAGTTAGTTTTGCGGGGCTTTTGTGTTTTCCGCGGGTCGGTTCCGCACGAAAGCGCGGGATGGATCGCTTTTTCCCTTCAGCCAGACGGGCTTTGGAGGCATTTGAATGAGGATATGTCCAAACCCGTTGTTCTGATCATCCGAGATGGCTGGGGAATTAATCCCGGTGGTTCCGCTCAAGCCGAAATTAACGGCGATGCTACATTGCTGGCTCATACCCCGTTTCATAATCACCTCTATCAAACCTATCCGCAGGCCACTCTCTCGGCCAGCGGCGAGGATGTGGGATTACCCGACGGGCAGATGGGGAATTCGGAAGTGGGACATCTCAACCTCGGAGCGGGAAGAATCGTGTATCAGGATCTGACGCGGATTCAGAAGACGATCCGGGACGGCAAATTGGCCGAAATCCCCGCTCTGCGGGACGCCTTTAAAATCGCAAGCGGTTCCCGGCTCCACTTCCTCGGACTGGTGTCGGATGGCGGTGTACATAGTCATCTGGACCATCTCATTGCCTTAGCCAACGCCGCAAAAGACGCCGGAGTGGAAGATATCCTGGTGCACGCCATCACCGATGGCCGGGACACTTCCCCCACGGGTGGAGCGGGATATATGGCGACTCTTGAAAAGAAACTCGGCCCGAGCGGCGCAAAAATCGCCACGCTCATTGGCCGCTACTACGCCATGGACCGCGATCAGCGCTGGGAACGCAACAAACTGGCCTGGGACGCCATCGTGCTCGGACGCGGCACCGT
>CAMCYN010000247.1 GCA_945883955.1 Akkermansia muciniphila | reverse complement strand
TATGGAAGGTGGCCCAAGTCATCTGGATACCTTCGATTACAAGCCGCTCTTAAATAAGCTTGCCGGGCAATCTCTGCCGCCAAGTTTCGGAACCCCTCTCACTGCAGCAGGCGAAGCGAAATCGCCGCTGCTCGAATGTAAACGCGTCTGGAAACAACATGGTCAGGGAGGACTTTGGGTTTCGGATTGGTTTCCGCATCTTGCAAAACATGCCGACGATCTCGCGGTGATTCATTCATGCGCATCCAGCGGAATTAATCACGCTGGAGGTGTGTGTTCGATGAACACCGGTTCAATTTTCGGGGGCCGGCCTTCGCTTGGTGCATGGGCATCGTACGGACTTGGCACGGAGAATAAAAATCTCCCCTCCTTCGTCGTAATTAAGGATAGTGAAGCAAATGTAGTAAACGGAGTCCGGAATTGGGGCAGCGGCTTCATGCCTGCCGTATATCAGGGGGTCGAATTTAACTCCGATGGTACGCCGATTAGATATCTCGATAATCCAGCGGGAGTAGATCGACAGCGGCAACGGGATAAGTTGGATCTATTTAGTGCACTCAACAGGGAATTTAATTCCAACAGGTCGAGTAATACGGAACTGGATGCGCGGATCAAAAGTTACGAACTCGCCTATAAGATGCAATCAGAGGCGCCTAACACGGTGGATTTGAGTAAAGAATCGGCGGCAACCAAGAAGCTCTATGGGTTGGATGAGAAGTCTACCTCGACGTTTGGTCGGAATTGCCTCCTCGCTCGGCGTCTTGTGGAAAACGGGGTTCGATTTGTGCAGCTATACAGTGGCGCGGGGAGCAAATGGGACAGTCATAAGGAAATTGAATCGAACCACTCAAAACTTTGTCATTCCGTGGATCAGCCGATTGCAGCGCTACTCGCTGATTTGAAAGCACGTGGTCTGTTGGATGAAACCCTCGTGATATGGGGGGGCGAATTTGGCCGGACGCCAATGAGTGAACAAGGTGATGGGCGGGATCACAACCCCACCGGCTTCACAATGTGGATGGCTGGTGGCGGAGTAAAAGGCGGACGCCGTTATGGGGCCACGGACGATCTAGGGTTATATGCCGTAGAGGATCGCTTACACGTGCACGACATCCATGCGACGATCCTGAATTTATTGGGAATCGACCATACTCAACTGATCTACAACCACAAGGGACGGCCGGAGCGGATCGATCAGAATGAAGGCCACCCATACAAAAAGTTGGTGTGAGATTCCGCTCAACCGGTTTCGGTCGAGCCCCCTCGCTTCAGTGAGCATCTGTAACAGCGCAACCATTGGTGTTTCAGACCCGTTCAGGCAACCCCTCCGCCGCCGCCCGAACCCGTCCGGTTCTCCAAGAACCTCAACCCTCCTGCCGCGCCTGCCCGCCCCGTCCTGTCGTCTATCGGCGTATTCCCAAACTCAACCCCTGATTCCAATGCACACCCCATCCCGCCCCGATCGAATCCAAGTCGGCACTTGGTTGCAAACCGGTTCCCCCACCATCGCTGAGCTCGCCGATGCCAGCGGCTTCGACTGGCTCCTCATCGATCTGGAGCACGGCTGGGGCACCGAGGCGTCCGTGCTCCCTCAACTTCATGTCATCCGGCGTGCTGCCGCCATCGTGCGCCCGGGGACCCCGTCTCCTGATTTGATCGCCAGAGTGCTCGACTGGGGAGCCTCCGGGATCATGGTCCCGCACGTTTCCACCGTCGAAAAGGCCGAGGCCTGTGTACGCGCCATGCGTTATCCCCCTCGGGGAGACCGAGGACTGGCTTACATGACACGCTGCCATGGCTACGGGTTGAGCCATGCGCCCCTCGACAAGGCACCCCTCTTCTTCGCTCAAATCGAGACGCTCGAAGGGGTTCAAAACGCTCGGGCCATCGCGGAGGTCGATGGCGTCGATGTCCTTTTCATCGGTCCCGCGGATCTGAGGCTAAACTTGCAGGCATACCCGGGCAGAGACTCCCGGAACTACGACGCCTGCCTGCAAGAGGTGCTGGCCGCCGCGGCCGCTTGCGGAAAGGGCTGTGGAATCCTCATTAGCCAAGCCGATGATGCGATGGCTTTCCATGCTATGGGGTTCACTCACCTCGCCTGCGAGACGGACCTCACCCTCCTGAGGGAGGACTACCGACGCGTCGTAGGCTCTCTTGGCGGGCCGAGGCATGGGAATTTGCCATTACCTTCGCCAATGGCAAAACCCGGGATGACCTCGACGTGAGCCTCCAAAACCTCCTCATCTCCTTCACTCTGATCCTGACCCTCGGTGCCGCGAAGGCCTCCGAGCCCGTCGTTTTCTGGAGCCATTTCATGCCCCAGATCCCCAATAGCAACCTTCACGCCCACTGGGAGGGAAACAACGACACCTGGCCTCTCAATTCCCAATCCACCTCCATCGTAGAGGAATACATGGAACACATCCGCCTGGCGCTCGAAAGCGGCATCGATGGCTTCCAGATGCTCGGCGACCCAGACTCCCAAATGTTTGAAGCCGCCCGGTTGATCCGCAAAGAAACAGGCAGACTTTTTTACGTGACCCCGGCTTGGGATAGCTTCGGCGAGGCCCCCATCAAAGCCGCCGACACCGTGGCAAACTTTACCGAAAAGCACTGGGGAAACCCTCACGTATTTCTGCACCAGAACCGTCCGCTCCAGTTCGCCTATTTCTCCGGAGGCTGGGAAAAAAACGCCAACTCGGTCCGCATCTTCAATGAACACCTGATGTCTCGGAGCGTGAATCCCCTCTTCGCCCCGACCACTAGCGAGGCCTCAATCCTCGACCTCCCAGTTCTGAATCGTCCCGTCTATTCCAAGCCCATTACACCTGGGCCCCTCCAGTGGCTCACCATGGGATGGGAAGCCGCTACCACCTTCAGCATGGACGCCCGACCGTTCGTCGCGGAGGCCATCCACAGGCGCCTCCAAAAGGACGCCCCTGACTTTTGTTTCATCCCGAGTTTGGGGGCGGGTTACGACAGCTCCAACCGTCCCTCCCTTGCCGTCCGAGTCCCCTTCAACGGGATACGCACCGTCCTCGATGCCATGGAGACCTGGACCGACCTCGGCTTCCGCCAGCTCGGCTATGTGACCTGGAATGACTGCAACGAAACCCTTCTCGTCCCTTCCAGCCGCAACGTGTGGGGATACAACACCATCGTCAAATACTTCCGCGAACGGGTCGAAACCGGAAAGAGCCCGTTTGTGGAACCCCAAGCCATCGCCGCCTACCCGGTCGAATGTATCCTTGGAGACCGCCTCAACTTCCAGGTTCTCGGCCTGCCCGCCTCCGGAAAGCGCATCGCCCTTCGGGCACAGGTCCGTCTCTACCCCGTGGGGGGCGGGGATCCCATTCTTCTCACCAGTGAAACCGCTGCGGGCTCGGCTGACATGCGCAATCTGACCGAGATGAATTGGGAAAGCGGATCGGCCATAGGCAAATTCGACGCCGTTCAGCCCAGAATCTCCGTTTGGGTTCGCGAAACCGACTCGGAAGACTGGCAAGTCTTGCACGACAACCTGCTCCTTCCACCCGTGCGTCTGAGCGCGAATCTCGTCCGCTTCCCGAACGGGTACGCCATCCATCTCGCCCGGGTCTCCCCGGCCAGCTCACTCAGTCTTTCTGTGTCCAACGATCCAATTGCCCGCGTCTCATTGGAAGCCAAAGCCGCCTCGCGCATTCGCAGGCTTCATCTCCAGGACGGCACCCGCAGTCTCGGGGTCTTCCGCGACCGGACAACACCCAAGCCCGGTCTGTTCCGTAATCTCTTTGTTCGTCTGCAAACCTCAGCAAACGTTCCCATGGAGCTCTCGATCGATGGCGGTCGCGTCATCGATTTTTACTCACCCGCGCATCTGGAGCACTGCGTCGTTGATGCCGGACCCCCGCCGGTAAGATTCCCTTCCTTTGCAGCTTACAGCACATGGCGTGGGGGCAAGGGCACCCGTTTGATACGCATCGATGCGCCCCCCAAAGGGGCCATCCGCCTGCGTATCGCCAACGGAACCGATAGCGTCATTGAAACCTCCCTCGACGAACTCCGCGCCGGCCGGTTGACCCGCGCCATCCAGCACGAAGGCGAATCCGTCCTCGTCTCCCTCGTTCTCTGTCACGATGGCACCGATCCCAATATCGATTTCCCCTTACCCGCGGCCGGCGTCTTCACTCGGGACGTGCCCTTGTTCCCTGAACCCGAGGGAATCCGCGTCATTTCGGCCGCAGCGCTGCTCGAGTCGGGACGCATCGTTTACTCGCCCGCGGTCGTCGTCGAATCAACCGCCGGAAAAGAAACCACACGGCTCCCGTGGATTGAAACCCACGGCGCGGCGGACGACTTCACCCCCAGCGGCAGCTCCAGGACTGCAAACCCCTTCACTCCCGGCGATGTGCGGCAAGCGAGCCTTCCCCGTAACCGTATTCCCTACTTCCACCTCGGCTTTGAAGAGGGCGCCGGATCTCGGCTCAACGATGTTGGAATCGAACACCAATCCGGGCGGGCTTGGGTAGGGTTTCATGCGCGCGGGGTCGACCGCGCACGGTATGCGACCAGCGGTTTTGAGTGGCTTCACTCGGGAGGGCTCAGAGGCGAGGCCCTGCGCCTCTCCGCAACCACCAGTATCCAGTTCCGTTCCAAGTCCGCACCACTCGGTCCTCGCACTCTGAGCCTCTGGGTCCGCTTGGCCCCCACCTCAGGCCAATCGTCATCCTGGAGGGCCTTGCGCGCGGATCCGTTTGATTTGGAGATTCTCCCGCAGAATCGGGTCCGCCTTCGCTTTGAACTCGCCTCCACCAAGGCTGAGGCCCTGGGCAAAGCCCCGCTGCATGAGGGCTGGAACCACCTTGTCTTTTGTTACGACCTGAACTCCGTCTCGATGTGGCACGACGGTAATCTCATTACCTCCCAACCCGGTCTCGTTCCGTCCTACCAGCGCACCCATGTCACCAACGACATCGCTTTCCGAACG
>CAMCYN010000246.1 GCA_945883955.1 Akkermansia muciniphila | reverse complement strand
TCGTTTACCGGGCGCTGATGGGCATCAGCGAAGCGTTCTATATTCCTGCGGCACTCGCGCTAATCACGGACTTTCATCCGGGTGGCACTCAGGCGCGGGCCGTCGGAATCCATCAAACGGGGATCTACGCCGGACTGGCACTGGGCGGGGTGGGCGGGTACATCGCGGAGACCAGCTCGTGGCGGAACTGCTTTACGTGGTTTGGAGCGGCCGGGGTGATCTATGCCTTGGTACTTATGTTCGCGCTGAAGGAAGGAACTCGGGAACGCAGTAGCGCAAGCGGGTCGGCGGCAGGCTCGCTGGGGGGAACTCTGGGGGGAACTCTGGGGGGAACTCTGGGGGCGCTGTGCGCACAGCCAGCCTTCTGGATTCTCGTGGTGTATTTTACGCTGCCAGCCATTGCCGGTTGGGCCGCCAAGAACTGGCTGCCGACGTTCCTGGCCGACACCTTCCATCTCAAACAGGGCCCGGCCGGGCTCTCCGCCACCGGTTACATCCAGCTCGCCTCCTTTGGCGGAGTGCTACTGGGCGGCGCAATGGCCGACACCTGGATGCGCGTAAACAACCGCGGCCGGATCTACACCAGCGCCATCGGAACGCTTCTTCTGGTTCCTGCTCTCCTTGGTTTGGGCTTCGCCCCAAGCCTGACGGCTGCGGTGTTTTTCATGATCCTCTTTGGTTTGGGCTGGGGCCTTTTCGACTGCAATAACATGCCGATCCTCTGCCAGATCGTCGCCCCCGAACATCGCGCCACCGGCTACGGCTTTATGAACATGGTCAGTATCGGCGTAGGCGCACTCGCCACGGTCGGGCTGGGGTGGATGCGCGACCATGGAATCCAGTTATCCATGGCCTTTGCGCTTTCCGCATTACTCGCGCTGCTCGCCGCCGCCCTCGTGCTGCGCATCAAGCCCCGGATAACCGCCGTTAGCACCTCCCCCGCCACAGCGCCCTCCACCGCCCTTCCCCGCTAATCACCCCCATGAAACCCCACGCCTCAATCCTGCTCACTTCCCTTTGCCTGCTGGCACCCGCAGCCAAAGCCGCCACCCTCAGCCCCGCCATTGTCCGTTCCGAGTTTATCTTCGACAAAAATCCGGTTCCGAGCTGCCACGCGACCACCATCGTCCAGGCAAACGACGGATCTCTAGTCGCCTCCTGGTTTGCCGGCACTCATGAAAAGAATCCCGATGTCTGCATCTGGACGGCCCGCTGCATCGACGGCAAATGGTCCGCTCCCGAGCAGGTCGCCAACGGCATACAACCCGACGGCACTCGGTTACCCTGCTGGAACCCCGTCCTTTTTCAGCCGAAGGAAGGTCCTCTGATGCTGTTCTACAAAGTCGGGCCGAATTGCGATATTTGGTGGGGCCTGGTTCGGACCAGCGTGGACAATGGAAAGACGTGGAGTGAGCCGACCCGCCTCCCGGAAATCATTCTTGGGCCCGTCAAAAACAAACCCGTCCAACTGGCCGACGGCACCCTCCTGAGCGGCAGCAGCTGGGAAGGCCAGAAAACAGGCCCTGTCTGGCAGATCCATTTCGAACGCAGCACGGATAACGGAAAGACCTGGCAATTCATCAAGGTTCCACAGGCACAGGACAGCCCCCCTTCGATCCAACCCAGCATCCTGATTCACCCCGAAGGTCGCCTGCAGGCGCTCGGTCGCACAACCAAAGGAAAGCTTTTCTCCACCACTTCCAGCGACAACGGCCTGAGCTGGTCAACACTCACGCTGCTGGATTTACCCAACCCCAATTCCGGCACGGACGCCGTCACCTTGAAAGACGGGCAGCATGTGCTGATCTACAATCACACCCCGAAAGGCCGTTCTCCACTGAACGTAGCCATTTCCAGAGATGGCCTTGCGTGGCAGGCGGCGCTGGTGCTCGAAGACACGCCCGGTGAATTCAGTTATCCGGCCGTAATCCAGACTCGCGACGGCCTGCTGCACTTCACCTACACATGGAAACGCCAGCTCGCCAAACACGTCGTCGTGGATCCGGCGAAGCTAACGCTGAAACCAATAGTCAACGGCCAATGGCCGGTGGAGAAGTAGACATCAGCAGAGCAAGGAAAGGGTGCGGGGTGTTACGTCAGGATTCCTTTTACAAGGCTTCCGTGGACATCGGTAAGCCGGTAATCGCGCCCTTGGATTCGGAGCGTCGGACGTTGGTGATCGAACCCAAAAAGGTACAACAGCGGCGCATTCCGGTTGGGGTTCTGACGGCTATCAGGTTTTCCGGAGTCCCCGGCGGTGGCGTATAAAAATTGTGGCAGATCCAATTAGACAAAGCGCAGTGAACAGAACGCCGAGCGGATTGGGAAAGACGATGAAAGAGGTACTCGTGGTGGTGGGGACAGAAGAAGGGAACTTCTTGGTCACAATTTTCTCAAGGACCTCGGAATATTCGGCATTGACCGCAGGTTTGAGCGGAAACCCGACTCGGAGCTGGTAACGGTGGTGCTCGACCTGGAGCGGGCGCTCCTCGGTCACCAAAGGCCCGCCTGCGGGACCCGTCTGGATTTTTTCCGTTCTCGAAGTGGGATGGATTTCGTGGGAGCGGTGGAACGAGGGCCACACACCCAGCAGCAGCAAAAACACGGCGGAAGGTGGAAAGTAGAAACGCATGGACAGAGCCGGGGTGGAAAATCAGAAGGATTTGAACCGGGCTGCATGCGCCCGGCTCACTTCAAAACGTTGAGTGGATCCGCGCAGCGTTATGGAAAGTGCTCCGGTCAAAGAACGGTGCACTTTTTCAATCGCACGGACGTTGACGAGGGTTCCTCGGTGGATCTGCCAGAAGAGATCCGGATCCAGTTCCACGGCAAGTTCCCGGATGGATTTGCGCAGGAGCGCCTCGCTGTCGGCCGTGGCGGCCCGGGTGTATTTGTCTTCCGCCGTAAAAAACAGGACCTGTTCCACGGGCCACATTTGGAGGGTTGCTCCCGTGGCTGCTGGAATCCATTTCAGAAAGTTGGGGCGTTGGGCCACTTGCCGGGCCAGGCACTCGATTTTTTCGAGCAGCCCCGAGGACGAGCGGGTATCAAGCCGTCGAATGACACGGTCCCAGGTCAGACGGAGTCGCTCTGCGGAGACGGGTTTGAGGAGATAATCCAGGGCGCCTTGCTGGAATGCGTCGAGTGCGTATTGGTCGTAGGCCGTGACAAAAACCAGTTCGCATACGGGCCATGCGGCACCGGTCTGGCTCTGGTGTTGGAGGATTTGGCGGGCGGCTTCCACGCCGGTGATCCCCGGCATTCGGATATCGAGAAAAACCACCTCAGGCCGGTGCGCAGCAGCGAGTTCCACGGCTTCGGTTCCGTTGCGAGCCTCCGCCACCAGGACCAGTCCGGGACACGTCTCGGCGAGCCGGGCCCGGAGTTGCTGCCGGAGCAAAGGTTCGTCTTCGGCGAGGAGAGCGGTGGGCATGATCAGGGGATGGAATGTGGAATCCGGAGTGTCACACAAGCGCCGCCCTCGGGCGGGGAGGTGATTTGAAGCAGGGCACGGTCCCCAAACAGGAGCAGGAGGCGTTCCTCGATGTTCTTGAGACCGATTCCGTTTCCGCCCACGGGGGAAGCTCCGAAGCCAAGACCAGTATCGGTCACTTGAAGAATGAGGACGTCGTTTTCGGATCGCGCGCTGATCCGGAGTTCTCCGCCTTCAGGCCGGGGTTCAAGTCCGTGTTTGATGGCGTTTTCCACCAGACACTGAAGCATCATGGGGGGAAACGCGGCGCGCCGGAGTTCGGCAGGAACTTCGATTCGGGTCTGGAGACGGTCTCCCATCCGGATCCTGAAAAGTTCAAGGTAGGGCTCGATGATGTCCAACTCGCGTCCCAGAGGCTGCAACGAGCTCGGGACTGTGTTGCGCAGGGACGGGAGCGTGGCGCGAAGGAACGCGATGAAATGTTTCTGCATCCGGCTGGCGGTGGCGGGATCGGTCTCGATGAGGTGATCGATGCTGGCCAGGGTGTTAAACAGGAAATGCGGTTCCACCTGGGCTTCCATGGTTGCCATCCTGGCCTCCACCACCTGGCGCTTGAGAGCCTCCCGCTCCGCGGTTTCCGTGGCCGCCGTTGCCGCCGCTTCGGCTTCCACCCGGCCCCGGGCGGAGAGTTTGATAACCGTAGAACCGATGACAAGAATCCACGCGAGATTTGTGCCTATGGAGGTCGGCACCTCCAAGCGGGCCCAGGGAATTTCCCCGGAGCGTGCTGTCCCGGCAGCGACGACTTGGGAAACGATCTGGACGGCGGCTTCAAGTTCGTGGCTGCGTTTGCTGGGCAAAATATCGTCAAGAATGTCCCCGACCACCAGAGTCAGAAAAGCGAGGAGCCAAAACCGCTTCCACGTTATTTCCACTAGGAACGTCGTGTAATTTTGGAAACCGTCCCGGAGAAGTCGGCTCAGCGAATCGCTGGGGGATTCTTTTGGGGAAGTTGTTTGGGGATGCATAGGGAGTTTCAGAACGGAGGTAAACCTAGGGTGCCCCGGATTTTCTGAAAATACGGATGGGACGAACGGCGGAAAAAAGGGCGCCAACTGCCGAAGACAGGGAATGAAACGTCGGAAAGTCTCAGGAACGGGAAAATAAGGCACGTTAAGCCTTCGTCGCTGGTTTTGACCCGAACTCCGAAGTTGGAGCGAAAATGGGGTTCAAATAGAGCCGCACATGAGCGGACCTGGCGGGGTCAGTGTTCAGGTATATCCAGCACGGCTCCCTTCTTTAGGAGAAGGGCTTGCAGCTCGGCGACTGGCACCTTTCGCACTTCCACCCCGTGTTTGATTGCCAGATGCGCCGCGACTCCGGCCGCCTGCCCCAAAGCCATCCAGGTCGGTTCGAGCCGCACGCTGGAAAAGGCCACATGAGTGGTGCTGACAGGCACCGGAACGATGAGCCCATCCACCTTCCTCGGGACCATGATCCGATAAGGAATCTGATAGGGCCGCGTGATTTTCTTTAACATGCCCAGATAGCCTTCCA
>CAMCYN010000245.1 GCA_945883955.1 Akkermansia muciniphila | reverse complement strand
GCTGTCGAAGCGCCCGCAAAGACCATCCGGGGCTCGTGGGTTCAACCACGCCAGCTTCTGTCGGCGGCGGCGGGTCTGGTCCTTGGGCTGTTTAGTGCCTCAATGGTGTTTGGGTATGTCCTCCCGATGACCTCCAAAGTGATCACCTTGCTCAGCGAAGGGTTCGAGGCTGGTCCCGCACCCAGGGTTGTCGGAATGCCACAAACACCGGGCGTTTGGAGCGGCGACTTCACCGAAATCGTCTCTGCGCAACAAGGAGTCACACCCGAGGGCGGGAAAAAGATGCTCCGGTTTCTGCGCGCGGATTATGCCGGCAAACCCGCAAAATTAAGTTATTCGGGAGACCTTTACCGCGTAATCGACCTTCGCCCGTATGCAGCAGATCTGCGCGATGGAAACGCGCTGGTGACTTTCGTGACCAATGTCCGCACGACTCCGTGTCCGGAGCCGAAGCGGTTCCATTGCGGGCTCGGGGTTTACGCCCTCGACGCATTGCCCGATGCCACAAACGTCCCTGTTCCACAGGGCGCGTTATCCCTGTTTGGGAGCGGGGCAGACTGGTCTCTTGGGAAAAACCTGGCCTCGACCGGCAGGCAGTTCCCGCTCAATTCCGAAGGCAGCTCCTGGCAGAAATTTCGAGTCGAACTCCGCATCCCGAGTGGCACTCAATACCTGATGCTCGCCGTCCATCTCCTGGATCAAAGCGCAACCAAAGCGACGACAACGGAGGCTGTCGCCGAGTTCCCCGGACAATTTATGGATAACGTCGAAGTCTCCCTACTCCGAAAAGCTCCGCTCCAATAACGACTATTCGTCGGCCCGATTCCTTCCCTTCAGCACCCGAAACGCTCTCTCTTAACAATGAAGTCCCCCTCTTGGCTCCTGGCTCTTTTACTCCTGGCGTCCCCAATGGCTTTCGCCGCTGACGCGCCCCCCCAGGCCGTCATGAAGGACCGGCACCGGGCCCTTTTTAAAGAACACTGCGAGTCCTGCCACGGGACTGAAAAGCAGAAGGGCAAGTTTCGCGTCGATGACTTGTCCTTTAATATTCAGGATCTCCCGACGGCCGAGCGCTGGCAGAAGGTGCTCAACGCCATGAACTCCGGCGAGATGCCACCCGAGGACGAAAAGCAGCCAGCGAGCGCCGCAAAGACCGATTTTCTCGATGATCTGGCCAACGCAATGGTAGCGGCACGCCGTAACCTTGGGGATCAGAATGGAGTCATTACGATGCGGCGACTGAACCGACGCGAGTACAGGAACACGTTGAGGGAGCTGCTCGGTGTGGAGATTAATGTGAGCGAACTGCCCTCCGACACTGGCACGGGAGGTTTCGATACCGCGGGCTCGAATCTCTTCATGTCGGGCAATCAGTTTGAGCAATACCAAGCGCTGGGACGCGAGGCGTTGACCGAGGCGTTTGCGTGGCAGGCGGCGGCCGGGGTGGAAAAAAAACTCCATTACGAAGCCGAGACCACAACACCCGTGGTCCAGAAGTTCGTGGATTATCAGGCCGACGCCAGAGAACGGTCCAAGCAGTGGGTGAAGGCGGTGGAAGAAGCGGCGGCGAATCCCGAAAACGCGGAGATTGTCGCCAAGCTCAAAAAGGAATCCAAGAACGACGCCATCTTCCGGCGTTCCTGGGAGAAAATTCCCGGGGCGCCTAATCCGAGAACATTCGGCTTTGATAAAAAAGGAGAGAACGACTCGGACCTGGCCAATGAGTCGCTGGGGGCCCGGCATCAGGCCTACTACGAATATTACCTCAAACAACCGATGGTGGATCAGGGCGCCTACCTTGGGGTCCAGACCCATCACCCCTCGCAGATCAATGTGAACTACATTGAACTCCTCGTACCATTCGACTGGCCCGTCGGTCAGTATGTCGTGCGGGCTCGGGTCGCTGCCGCTCAGGACGCTCCAGCGGAACGGAAGTTTCTCGATTTTGGAATCCATGCACGGACCGGAAAGGTTCTGTCCACCCACGAAATCACCGGCACGCTCGAGAACCCTCAGGTCATCGAGATCCCGCTGACCCTGACTCGGGGCCATTCCACTCGAGAGAACCGGTCCTTATTCTTTCGTGAAAAAGGCAGTTGGGACACCAACGAGGAAGGTGGGAGAAAACTCAACGAAGCCCTCAAGCGGAATAAAATCGGGCCGGAACTCGTGCTCTGGGTGGACTGGATCGAAGTGGAACGTGTCCCCGATCCGAGCAAACCCCAGCCCCCCGGACTTGCAGCTCTGGGACTCCCTCTGGACGACAAATCCACAGGCCCCACCCCGACCGAGTTAGCGGCAGGACTCACACGTTTTGCGACGGAAGCTTTCCGAGGCACCTCCCCTCCCGAAGGCTACGTCGACCGTCTCGTCGCCCTGTACGACGTGCGCAAAAAGGCGGGCGATAAACACAGCGCCGCGCTCAAGGAGACACTCTCGGTGGTGTTGTCCACGCCCATGTTTCTTTATCTCGCCGAACCTTCCGGGGACGAAAAACGCAGACCTCTCACCGGACTCGAACTCGCCACGCGCCTCTCCTACTTCCTGTGGTCCGCCCCACCGGACAGCGCCCTGCGCGAACTCGCGCTCAGCGGTGACTTACGAAAACCCGAGGTGCTCGCAGCCCAGACGGAGCGTCTGCTCGATGATCCGCGTTCTGCCGGATTTGTCCGGGCGTTCTTCCACCAATGGCTGGGCCTGGACCGGATCGATTTTTTCGAAATCAACCTGAAGCTGTTTCCCCGCTTCGACACCGCCACAAAGGTGTCCGCTAAACGGGAGATCCACGAAACCCTCACCCACATGGTGCGGCAAAACTCGAGCCTGAGAGACCTTTTGAAGTCCGATTACGTGATCATTGATCGAGTGCTAGCGCGCTACTACGACCTCCACGGGGTCCAGGGAGACGGGTTTGAAAAGGTGTCGCTCCCGAAGGATTCGCCGCGAGGCGGGTTACTAGGGATGGCGGCTATTCAGTTCATGGGCGGAAACGGTGAACGGACCAGCCCCGTCGAACGCGGCGCGTGGGTGTTGCGTAAGCTGCTTCACGAACCGCCGCCCCCGGCACCCGCCAATGTCCCAGCAATCACGCGGTTGGCCGGGAAAGTTCTCACCACCCATGAGCGTCTGCTCGCGCATCAGGAAGATCCGCAATGTGCGAGCTGTCATCGCAAGATCGACCCGATCGGCTTTGGGCTGGAGAACTTCGATGCCGCCGGCCAATGGCGCACCCAGGACAGTTACACGGCCACGGACGCCACCGGGAAACCCGATCCCAAGTCCACAAAGACGTGGCCTATCGAGGCCGCCGCGGCTTTCCACAAAGGACCGGCATTTAAAAATTACTTCGAGATGCGGGACATCATCGCTTCGAAATCGGACGGTTTTGCGAGGGGATTCAGTGAGGCGCTTGTGGAATACGCGCTAGGTCGAACCGTCGGGTTTCGCGACGAACCCCTCGTTAAAGAAATGCTGAGTCAATCCAGTAAGAAGGATCTCGCGATGCGTGAGTTCATTCACGCGCTCGTGAGCAGTAAGGAGTTTCACACGAAGTGATGCGTATGAAGCGTATTGTTATCCAGCGTGGCCGACTTCGAGGATTGCCTCGCCTACGGTTCGATAATCGTCAGTGCCGGCGCGATCTTTCGAAAGTCGGCGGCGTTACGTGTGATGATTCCCTGGAAACGAGCCGCGAAGGAGGCGATCAGGATGTCAGCTACTGGCCGCTTCGGAATTCTGAAGGCCCGTCGATGCAGTTGATGCTCGTACCACAAACGATGTGCCATTTCTGTGTCGAAAATGGTCCATGGTTCGGAGGTTGTGATCGGTATGGCCTGGAAAAAGGCTCGGGCTATGCGAGGAGTGCCACCGAAGGCAGGCCCAAGTTCGACGAATGTTACGGGACAAATACACAGGCCCTCAGCCAGATGTTTCTGAAGACACGCCGCAGATGCCGTTCGCCAAGGCGAATCGGGCAACAGCAGATCCAAAATCACCGAGGTATCGATTACCCAAGCCACCTAGTCGCGTTCTCCCTCCCTCAAATCCAGCATCGCTTCCTCGGTTGTTGTCCAGGGAGATGTGGGCAGCGTAGCGCGTGCAGCGTCGATCTGTGCCATGAATTCGGCAAGCGTGGGGACTTGAACCGATTCACCCGGTTCATCGCTAATCGCCACGCGAACCCGCTGGCCTTTTGGAAAACGCTGCAGCAGTTCCGCAATCACCCCGGCGCTGTCGTCTCCCACGTCGATCGTAGCGTTGATCGTGCTCATGGCCGCCATTCTAACCTAACTCCTTCGCTTTAACAACTCCCCCCCTCAAACCAATCCCCCTATGAACACTCCCCTCGCTCGACGGCAGTTTCTTCGTTCCAGCACCGCTCTGATCGCGCTGCCTTTCCTTGAATCCTTCGGCTTCCGCCGTTTCGCTTCGGCGGCAGCCCCGGTCGCCCCGCCCAAACGCCTTATCTTCCTCGGATTCGGCTGGGGCATTACGACGGAAACGTGGTTCCCCGACATCAAACAACCCGGCCCGGATTACACACTGCCGCTCGGGCTAGAGCCGCTCGCACGACACAAGAAGGACTTCACGATCGTACAAGGCCTCTGCAACAAATATTCCAACGAGGGACATTGGGGCAGCACCATGTGGCTCACCGGCGCCAATCGTTTTGCCGAACCGGGGCAGACTTTTCACAACAGCATTTCCGCCGATCAGGTCGCTGCGGCGCAGTTCGGCTTACATACACGCTTTGCCTCCCTGCAACTCAACGGCGGTGAGTCCGGGGACTCTTCGGGTCATGGTCCGGGGCTCTCGATGGCGTGGGACGTCAGCGGTAAACCTGTAGGCGGACACAAGGGGCCCGTGGAGGCGTATCACCGTCTCTTTTCCAAGGACGCCACCCCGATTGCGCAGCAGAAGGCCATGCTTGCCCAGAAACGCAGTGTCCTCGACACCGTGCTCGAAAACGCCCGGGTCCTCCAACGTGGGCTCGGGAAAAACGATAACGCCAAGCTCGGGGAATACTTCCAGGGGATCCGCGATATCGAGAC
>CAMCYN010000244.1 GCA_945883955.1 Akkermansia muciniphila | reverse complement strand
AAGAAATGCCGAAGCAAGAGCCAGAAAGGGGAGTGGGCGGAGGAAATGGCGGCGGGAGTTCATGGGTGGATTTGGTTTCGCTAATGTAATCTCTGGGGAGGTCAGTTTCTTAGCTTGGCTTGAGCGTTTTTTGGGGAGGGCGCTGAAGGCATGGGGTGTTCCGTGCTTCATTCAATAGCGGTGTTGGAATAATAAACCACTTTCAAATTGCATCCATAGACACTTTTTGCAAAAAGTAGGTCACATAGTGCAGGTGGCCGTCGCCGCACTCCTTTCCCCGATGAAATCCAAACGTAATGTGCTTGTGAGTCTTGGCTGGTATGATCCCCGTTTGATCGAGGGGATCGGCCGTTATGCCCGGGAGGCCGGTTGGCATCTGGAGATGCGTGCGATGATTGAAGCCTCTGTTCCAAAGGGTTGGAAGGGAGATGGGATGCTTGCCAATGATACCGCCGTGCCCCGAATGGCGCGGTTCTTCGAGGCGCAGGCCCACAGGCAGCCGACCGTTCTTATCGGGAGCAACCATCTCTCCACTGACCTGCCCAGTGTCAAAGAGGACAACGAAGCGTGTGGCCGAATTGCGGCGGAACACTTCATGGACCGCGGTTACCGGCATTTTGCCTGGGTGAGTCTCCAGCGTGGAACGCCGGAACAAGAACGCCGAAAGGCTTTTGCCGAAGCCCTCCGGGTGCGGGGTTACGAATGTACCTTGCTCGAGTGGAGCCAGGGCCGTGGGCGGAGAAAGGACAACTGGGAGAATTCCCGCGAGTGGCTTGCTTCGGAGCTTTTGAAGTTGCCCAAACCTTTGGGGGTGTTCGCCCTGGATGATCTTCTTGCTCTGGATACCGTCCAGGCCTGCCTCGACTCGGGGCTGTCCGTCCCGGCGGATGTGGCGGTGCTCGGAGTGGCCAACATGGAACTGGCTTGTGAATGCTCGCAAGTGCCTCTGTCGAGTATCGACGAGAACCTCACGGAAATCGCCTACCGTGCGGCGCGTCTGCTGGACGAGTGGATGAATTCGGGCACGCCCCCCAAGGGGAACCAGTTGGTGCCGATCAAGGGTTTGGTCGTACGCCAAAGTACCGACACTTTTGCCATTACCGATCCGGCCTTGAGTCGCGCGGCGGCCTATATGGCGGAGCATTTTCACCGCAATATCAGCATGGAAGATGTCGCCCACCATACCGATATCTCCCTGAGGGCTTTGCATTATACCTTCCAGCGTGGTTTGCAAACCACTCCAGGTCAGCACTTATTGCGAATCCGAATGGATCGGGCGCGTGAACTTGTGGAGCAGGGGAGTGAAAAAATCGGCACCATTGCCGTCCTCTGCGGGTTTCTGACCCTGCGCAATTTTCACCGCGCTTTTATCAAAGAGTTTGGAATGCCACCCGCCGCCTATCGCAACCGGTTCCGCGGGGAGACGGAAGTGAACGAGCCGCCCGTCAAACAACCCATTGTGCCCCGGAAATTGAAATCCTCCGCACCCGGGCAGCCTCCCAGTCCGGCCCTCCGGAAGTAACCCCTCGCTAGAACTCCTCCAACCTAGCCGTTGATATGCTCAAAGGAATCCCTGCTGTTTTATCCCCAGACATCCTCAAGACTCTTATGGAAATGGGTCACGGAGATGAGCTTGTAATTGCCGATGGTAATTTTCCGTCCGCCTCCACGGCCAAACGGACCTTGCGGTCCGACGGTCATGGAATCCCGGCGCTTCTGGATGCCGTGTTGCAACTGCTGCCACTTGACACGTATGTGGAACGGCCGGTGGCACTGATGGAAGTCGTGCCCGGGGATCCTTACCAACCGGATATCTGGCCGCAATACGCCGAGATTATCGGAAAGAGGGAGCGTGTGGTGGAGTTCGATTTTGTCGATCGCTTCAGCTTTTACGAACGAGCACGTGCGGCCTACGCGGTCATTGCTACGAGTGAAAAGTGTCTCTACGGCAACATTATCCTGAAAAAAGGCGTCGTTTCGGCGCGCAACTTTTAAGTCCTAAAAACTTGCCAATTCTTCCCATGAAAACTGTGTACCTCATCGCCAATGGTGACCTTCGGGTGGCCGCAAACCAGAAATGTGAACAGGCCCAGGCCGCCATGGAGCGCCAGATCGTGGAGGCGCTTGCCGCCGAAGGCTGGGTTGTTCAACGCGCCCACGGGTTCGTTCCGGCCACGGGCCACGGGTTTATCGATAGCCAGAAGTATGGCATGGAGGTGTTTCGGGGAATCCCCTGCGACGCGCCGCTGATTGTGGCCGAAGCCGTGTGGCAATATAGCCATCACATCCTGCACGGTTTGCTGACTCACCGTGGCCCCATTCTGACTCTTGCCAACTGGAGCGGGACCTGGCCGGGATTGGTTGGGATGTTGAATCTGAATGGCTCGTTAACCAAAGCAGGCGTTCTGTTTAGTACGCTCTGGAGCGAGAATTTTGAGGACGACTATTTCAGGAGATCCCTGCGGGTGTGGTTGCAGAAGGGGCACGTCGGGCATGACACGTCTCATGTTCGGGCTTTGGCTGAGGTCGCGGTGCCTGCTGCCTTGGAAGCGGAGGGGACGCGGTTTGCCGGGCAGTTCCGGAGCCGCAAAGCGATCATGGGGGTATTCGACGAGGGGTGTATGGGGATGTATAATGCCATTATCCCGGACGAGTTGCTGCATGCGACCGGCGTCTTTAAGGAGCGTTTGAGCCAGTCGGCTCTTTATGCCCGGATGCTCACGGTGACCGACTTGGAGGCCGAGGCCGTTTATGCGTGGTACGTGCAAGCGGGCGTGAAGTTTCAGTTCGGGCCCAATCCGGAGACGGATCTGACCCGCGAGCAGGTGCTGGCCCAGTGCAAGATGTACATAGCCGCCGTGCGGATCAGCGATGAGTTTGGGTGCGATACCATCGGCATTCAATACCAGCAGGGGCTGAAGGATTTGGCCCCCGCTTCTGATCTGGTGGAGGGCACCCTCAACAATGTGTCGCGTCCGCCGGTGTACCGCGAGGGAACGGGCGAGGAATTATATCCCGGAGAGGCGATCCCGCATTTTAACGAAGTGGACGAATGTGCCGGACTCGACGGGTTAGTGACTTACCGGCTGTGGCGGGAGTTGGGATTTGCACCCGAAAACACGCTGCATGATTTACGCTGGGGCCGCCAGTACACGGGTGACGGGGTGGATGCGTATGTGTGGGTGTTCCTGATTTCGGGGGCGGTACCGCCCGAACATTTTGAAGGAGGCTGGCGGGGGGCGAGTAGCGAGCGGCAGCCGGAGATGTATTTCCGTCTTGGTGGCGGGACTTTGAAGGGAATCAGCAAACCGGGCTGGATCGTGTGGAGCCGGGTGTATGTGGCCGAAGGGCGTTTGAAGTTTGATACGGGCCTGGCGGAGGTGCTTTTCCTGCCAGCGGCGGAAACCGAGGAGCGGTGGCGGTTGACGACTTCCCAGTGGCCGATCATGCACGCCGTACTTCAGGGGATAAGCCGGGATCAAATGATGGCGCGCCATCAGTCCAACCACATTCAGGTGGTCTACGCGCCGGATCGGGCCGGGGCGACACGCGGTCTGCTGGCCAAGGCTGTGGCGATGCGTGAGCTGGGGCTCGAGGTGGCCGTGTGTGGAGATATTTAGTTGAAATATAATAACTTACAGGAGATTAAAATTATGGATAATCTGGAAACGACCCGACAAAAACTTCTCCAACTCTCCCACGATCTCGGCGCGGAGCATCGTCATCTGGCGATTTTGGGCGAGGGAAATACCTCGGCGCGACTTGGGCCCGACACTTTCCTTGTGAAGGCCAGTGGAAGCAGTCTGGGCACGCTCACGGAAGCTGACCTGGTGGAATGTTATTTTGAGCCGCTTCTGGCACTGCTCGAGGCGGAGAGTGTTTCGGACGAAGCGGTCGACACCGCATTGATGGCATGCCGGGTGCAACCGGAGGCGAAACGGCCTTCGGTCGAGGCGCTGTTCCACGCCTATTTGCTCTCCCTGCCCGGCGTGGCGTTTGTGGGGCACACCCATGCGATTGCCGTGAATTCAATCCTGTGTTCGCCCCGGGCGGCCGATTACGCCTTCCACAGAACCACCCCGGATGAAATCGTGTGTTGTGGGCCGGCTTCGGTGCTGGTGCCCTACACCGACCCGGGGATCTGGTTGGCGCAGGAGATGCGGGCCGGGACCCAGCGTTTCCGGGAGGAATACGGGATATTGCCGAGGGTGATCCTGCTCCTCAGCCACGGAATCGTGACCTTTGGCGGGAGTGTCGAAGCGGTGAAAGCTTCGATGTTTATGGCCGTAAAAGCCGCGCATACCTTTTTAGGGGCGGCCTCGCTGGGCGGGCCGCAATTTCTCCCCGCAGAGGTGATTCAGCGGATCCTGAATCGTACGGACGAACATTACCGCCAGAAGGCACTCAACCTTTGAGCGTCCTCCAAGGATCGCGCCTTAAAGGTTGATGACGCGTTGATAGAAGCGCAGTCCCTGGGCCAGGGGTTTCGGAAGCCTCGAGGCCTGGGTGACAAACTCGCGGTTCCAGTTTTCGAGCGGGAGTTTGATGGCGTTCTCCTGTGGCTGGGCATCAAAGGTTTCGGAATAGATGAACGACTGGATCTGTTCGGGCGTGAGACGAGCCATGTTTTGCGGGTCCACAATCGCCAATGTGACTACCACGGAGGAGATGCGGCTAAAGCCGAAGCGCCGTAATTCGTCGGTTATTTCGCTGTCCTTGAGGAGGGCGGCCGGGAGGGGGGGGACTTGAGAGGTGTCGGCCTTTTTGATGAGGCAGAACTCCAGGCGGACCAGATTTTCGGCGAGGGTATGGTAGAAGTTCTCTTCCGAAGCATCCTCGGCGGTCGCGATTTTGGGAAACGCTCCCGTCAAAGTGGTCGCCTCCACGGGCAAGCCTGAAGTGCTGTCTATCAACACGTAAGGCATGGCGGTGTTGCTGGCCGTGGTTTGCCACGGAAGCGCTCTCGCGTAGCGTTGCAGGAGAAAGTTTTTGTTATCCTGCCGGACGCGATAGCCGACCAGTGAGATGTTGCTGCGTTTGTCCGCTTCCAACTCCGGGGAGTAGCCGGGAGCTTCGGC
>CAMCYN010000243.1 GCA_945883955.1 Akkermansia muciniphila | reverse complement strand
CCTTCCGCCGCCCGGATCATCTGGTCGGCCTCCCCTTTGGCACGCGGCACGGATTTATTATAATCCCCGTTGGCAATGTTGATGGCGTTTTCACGATCCTGCTGGGCCTTGTTGACCTCGTTAAAAGAAGACTCCACCTGCCGGGGCGGATTGACGTCCTTGAGCTGTACCTGATCGACGCGAATCCCCAGCTGGTAAAGCTTCACATAATCCTGCATCCGGGCAAGTGCGGCCACCTCGATATCCTGACGCCCGATGGTAATCACCTCGTCCACGGTACGGTCACCAACCACCTCGCGCATCGCGCTTTCGGCGAGGTCGCGCAGCGTCAGATCCGGATGACGTACGTCGAAGAGATATTGCTTGGGGTTCTCAATGCGGTACTGCACGACCCATTCGACCTGAGCGGCGTTGAGATCGCCGGTCACCATGGATTTTTCCTCCAAGGGCGCCTGCGAGCCCTGAACCACGTTGGTGGCGCCCGGCGAAGCAAAACCAAACTCGAGCTTCAACTGACGCTTGGTGGGCAGAACCGAGACCTGATCAATGCCCAGCGGCAGCTTGAAATGCAGACCGGGCTCCACGGTTTTGAGGAACTTGCCGAACCGAAGCAATACTCCCTCCGATTCCGCTCCGACGGTATAAAACAGGGACCCGACACTGGCCAAAACCACGGCACCCGCGACGGCCAGGGCAATGGGTTTGAGGGGAAGCTGGCGCAGCAGATCCCCGACGGGATCCGGCGAATTTCCATAAACATTACTCATTTCGAGGAGGTTACCCGTCCCAAGGCCCACAGGCAAGGAGAGAAGAGAACACCCGCATCCGGGCTGCCGTACGCTTAGTACTTCACCGGTCTCTGGTATTTATGCCGCACAACCTGAGTCTGAAGGGGCGTCATGATCTGGTATTTCCCGTGGGTGGCTTTCTCCATAAGCACCACCTGGCAATTGGTGGGATTGAGCACCTCTTCAAACTGCTCGACGGTCCAGTGGAACCAACGCATCAGAAACAACCGGAGCGCCATGCCGTGGGTAACAATGACGACGTTTGGCGGGAAATCAGTCTTCTCGAAGTCACGCATGAGCGTGCCTAAAAAGTCGCTCACCCGGTCAAACACATCGGCGCCCGACTCGCCGTCGGCAAACCGGTAATAAAAGGCCCCATACTGGGTTCTCTTTGCCAGGATGTCCTGAATTTCCGTCCGGGGTCGCATGTGCCCCCACTCCTGCTCCCGTAATCTGGGGTCTTCCCTGTAGCTGATTTGAGAGCGCTCGAAATTGGAGGCAATACCTTCAAAAGTCATCCGGGTCCGCCAAAAGGGAGACACGTAAAAGGCGACGCGCTCCGCCCCAATCAGCGCTCTTAAACCCGCCCCCGCCAAAACCGACTGCTGCTTTCCGGTCTCGGTTAATTCCAGAGTGTAATCCGGCTTGGAGCTATAAAGGTTGTCGTCCGAATTACCCTCCGATTCGCCGTGTCTAATGAGGAAGATTCGATTGGGACTCATAGGTTTTAATATGCGAACCAAACCGATCGCCGTCGCGATCGCGACACCTGATACGGCTTCGATACGGCTCCTACCCCGCCGAGAAATCAACCTTCAAGTGGACACCCGTAAAGACGACTGAGTTCTCGCACCGTCCGGATCCACTCCGTCGGGCGCCCCCCTCACGTCGTTCTGCGTTCCCTCCCCGCCTTTGGCAAAGGAGATTACCAAGTCTTGTAGCCGAGGAACTTTCCGCACATCTCGATTTTCACACGATCGCCCTTGGGGTCTTCGACGCGATCCACCGACATGGTGAAATCAATCGCACTCATGATTCCCGGGCCGAACTTCTCTTCGATGAGCGCTTTCAGCGTCGGACCATACACGTAGATGATTTCCTGAAACCGGTACTGGAGCGGTTCCTTGGAGACGGTCGAGGCGGCCTCGCCCTTGTTGCAATACTCGGTGAGTGCCTCAGTCACGTCGGGGCCGAGTTCGAGCGCTGTGGTGAGCCGTTCAGCGGCCTCGAGTGGAAGCGCATTTTCCCCCAGACAGGCTGAAGTTGTGTAAACTTCGGAGAGTCCGGTGGCTAGGGCGAGACTAGCCCAGGTGAGCTTGCGGGACTTTTTGGCTTCCAGAATTCGGGTGGTGAGTTCGGCTTTTGTCATAAGCACCAATCTAACAAACACTCCCCTGCCCTGACCATCTCCAGCTGCCTGCCCTGTTAAACAAAACAGGGCAGCCGACCCGGAAGCCGACTGCCCTGTTTTTAAATAAAGACCCGCTCGCTTAGGCGTGTTTGACGTTTTCCCATTGGCCGTTCTTGGCCGATTTGAGAACCGCATCACACACATACTGCGTTTCCAGGGCGTCCCGGAAAGTCGGGGCGGCGAACTTGCCGCTCGCAGCGCCTTCAATGAAGTCAGCCACCTGATGCACGAAGGTGTGTTCGTAACCGATCTGCAGACCGGGCACCCACCACTTGTTCATGTAAGGATGATCCCCATCGGTGATGTGGATCGAACGCCAGCCGCGCAGATTGCCCTGGTCTTTGTAATCAAAGAACTGCAAGCGGTGCAGATCATGCAGATCCCAAGCGATGGAAGCGTTTTCACCGTTGATTTCCAGAGTGTAAAGCGCCTTGTGACCGCGCGCATAACGGGTCGATTCAAAGGTCGCAAGCGAGCCGTTGTCGAACCGGGCAAGGAAGGCGCAGGCGTCGTCGATCTTCACTTCCTGCACCTGACCGGTGCCGGTGTGGGTGCGCTGTTTGATGAAGGTTTCGGTCATGGCGCTCACCGAACCGATCGTGCCGTTTAACCAAAGCGCCGTATCGATGCAGTGGGCGAGAAGGTCGCCGGTCACGCCGGAACCTGCCGCCGCGGCATCCAGACGCCACAATCCCGCACCGCCCTGGGGCAGATCGGAGCTGATAGTCCAGTCCTGAAGGAACTTGGCGCGGTAATGGAAAATGCGGCCCAGACGCCCTTCGTCGATGAGCTGCTTTGCGAAAGTCACGGCGGGCACACGGCGGTAGTTGTACCAGACCATGTTGGCCACTCCGGCCTTCTCGATTTCGCGCACCATCTCCTCGCCCTGCGGTCCGTCCATGGAGAGGGGTTTTTCGCACATCACCATCTTGCCGGCGCGAGCCGCTGCGATGGCGATTTCGGCGTGGGAATCATTAGGCGTGCAAATATCGATGACATCGATGTCTTTGCGATCGATGAGCTTGCGCCAGTCGGTCTCAGCCGTTTCCCAGCCCCAGCGCTCGCAGTAGGCCTTGAGCTTGGCTTCGTCGCGGCCGCAGGCGGCCTTGAGTACGGGGTTCATGGGCAGGTCGAAGAAATTGCTCACGCGCCGGAACGCGTTGGCATGGGTGCGGCCCATAAAGCCGTACCCGACGATACCGATGTTTAGTGCTTTTTTAGACATAACGGGGAAGAAGTCTCAGGAGGGTTGAAGGTTAGGCGTTCCAGCCGTGGGCTTCACGCACTTTGAGCATCGCGGCGAGGATAGTGTTCCAGGTGTGCGGATTTTCGAGCGTGGCGTTGGGGAACATACAACCGTCCCAGCACACGTGCTGCATGCCGCGTTTGGCCGCGCCTTCGAGCCAGTAGCCCGAGCACTTGGTGATATCCAGCTTGCCGTTGACGTCGTCGGCCGGACAGTGCCGTCCGGTTTTGTCGTGGGAACCCGTGCCGTGAACCGACCCGTCGTTCTGGGCGACATGGAAATCGATGGTCCACGGACGCAGCACATCGGTCATCTGAACGTAAGCGGCGGCGAATTCCTCGTCGGTGTGGCCGGGCTGGAGCAGGGCGTGTTCGGGAGCGTTGTATCCGAGCAGATACAGATACGTATGAGCCAGGTCCGCCTGGAATCCGACCGTGCCAGGCATGCCGACTTCTTCGAGAAGCGCGGCCACGTGGCGCCAGGAGTGCATCCCGGCCCAGCAGATTTCGCCTTCAATGGCGAGACGTTCGCCGTGGGAAGCGGCAATCACGCCGGCTTCACGGAAGGTTTCCGCGATCTTTTTGTTGTTCCCAACCGGATCCTCAGCCCAGTGGGCGGGAGAATCGGCCGAGTCCATCCGGATAATCCCGTACTGACGTACGCCGTGTTCGTTAAAGATCCGGGCGATCCGGCAGGCTTTTTTAACGGCCAACACAAAACGAGCGCGCTGATCGGGTCCACCCATGGAGGAATCACCAACGGTTCCGGGCCAGACCGGAGCGACAAGCGACCCGACTGCCAGTCCTTTGCTGGCGATCAAATCAGCCATCCGCTTGAGTGAATCCTCACTGGCGTCCGGATCGGTATGGGGATGAAAAAGGAACAGATCGACTCCGTCGAACTTCACTCCGTTGACAGAAGCGGCGACCGTCAGGTCGAGCATGTGCTCCAGACTGATGGGGGGATGATCTGTACCGGGCTCTTTGCCGACGAGACCGGGCCACATGGCGTTGTGCAGCTTGGGGAACTGATTGGTGGAACTCATAGGGTAAAAATGAAGCGTCCTTGCTGGACGAAGCTTTGTTCAAGGACAAGCCAGAAGAATGGGTTCCTTTCAATAAGTTGGGCAATTTATCGGGAAATTTAGGTCGATAAAAGCGCCTTTACCCACCCCCTTTCCCAGATTAGAATTGGCACCCTAATCGCCGATGAAAGTTTCTTTCTTCCAGATAATGCTCGGGTTGGTAAGTGCCGCTCCCGTGATCCTCCAGGCCGAACCCACCTCGCCTTTTTCCGAAAAGGCGGAGTTTACCCGATACGCCGAGCGTCTTCGAGAAGGGGTGATTCAATCGCTGGAACCCGAAATCCGCTCCCCGTCCTTGGCCGGTGCCGCCAACCAGTCGCTACTGAATGCTGGGCGTTATCCGTGGAAGAACAACATCATCACCACCACTTTCTGGGTCGGAGAATCCGCCACCACCAACAATCCGGTCCACAACCGGTCTTCCTCCTGGGATCTGAGCTGGAAGGAATCCTTCGGCGGCTTCGATAACCCCGATCCGAGCAAACGCCGCGGGTATTCGCCTCCCGGGTTTGTTCCAAAATTAAACCCGTTCTATTTCGCGCTCCCTTATAATGACGTAACCAAGGGGGGCTTT
>CAMCYN010000242.1 GCA_945883955.1 Akkermansia muciniphila | reverse complement strand
AAGATTTCGATGCCTTCTGGACCGCCCAGAAGCAGAAGCTCGCCCTGGTGCCGGGACACGCCACCTTTACCCCGGTTCCTTCGCCCACAAAGGGGCTGGAGACCTTTGATGTGCAGGCCGACTGTGTTGGCGCGCCGGTGTCGGGGTATTTTGCACGTCCCGCCGGTGCAGCCCCCAAATCGCTGCCGATCATTTTGAGTGTGCACGGTGCGGGCGTGCGGAGCAGCGGACTGAGGGCGGCGACCTCCTGGGCGGCGAAGGGTTTCCTGGCCATGGATATCAATGCGCATGGGCTGCCGAATGGCCGTCCAGACTCCTTCTATACTGAACAGGCTGAGGGCGCGTTGAAGGGGTACCGCACGGCGGGCCGGGAGTCGCGGGACACGGTTTATTTTCTCGGGATGTTCCTGCGTCTGGTGCGTGCCATTGATGTGCTGAGCGCCGAGCCGGAATGGGACGGGAAGACGGTGGTGGTATATGGAAGCAGCCAGGGAGGGTACCAGGCGATTGCGGCTTCGGCGCTCGATTCACGGGTCACGTTTTTCGCGGCTGGAGTGCCTGCGGGTTGCGATCACAGCGGCCTCGTAGTCAACCGGAGCGCCGGGTGGCCCAAGCTGGTGCCTTTTGGCGAGGATGGCAAAGCCGACCCCGAAGTGCTGGAGGTGGCGCGTTATTTTGATGCGATGAATTTTGCGACACGTTCCAAGGCGGCCGGATGTGCGTTCACCGTGGGATTTGTGGATGCCACCTGTCCGCCCACCAGCGTGTATGCGGCCTATAACAACCTCACCATTCCCAAACAGATCTATAATGATGTGACCAGCGGCCACGCGCATTCCGCCGATGCGGTGAAGTCCATGCGAGACGCGGTAATGCGACACATCGAGGAACAGAAGCTCAAGTGAGCCTCCCGGCCGCTCGCCGGAGCTATGTGCGGAAAAATTCCGTACGTCTGGAATAGGCCACGTAAGCTCCGGTGATGGCTGCGGCCAAACCGCAGAACCAGAACACCCGGCCTGCGCCGACGCCGAACCCGGTGCTGAGCACCATTTGCGCGCCCGAGGCGCCGATGATCCCAAGGAAACTCAGGACACTTGCGGCCCCCTGAACCGCTCCTTTGCTGTCGGCGGAAGGACGGTGCTGAAGAACGGCTGCAATCGGCACGATAAACAACCCGCCGCCTAATCCCAAAGCGATCAGGGCGAGGCAAAAGTTGAGCAGGGAGATTCCGGCGGATCCCATCGGAATCGTACTCACGGCCATCACGAGGGCGCCTACCGGGATGAGGCGGTATTCGATCCGGCCGCGTGAGGCGTACCCGGCGATGACGCTTCCGACGCCAATGCCAATGGCCAGGGCGGCATTGAGCAGACCGTTTTGGGTTTCGCTCAGGTGCAGGATGTCCTGGGCGTAAATGACGAGGTTCATTTGCACGAGAGCGGCAATAAAGAAGAAGCCTGTGTTGCCCCAGTTCGCCCGCCACAGGTCGCGGTCCAGACGCATACGCAGCATCTGACGCCAGAGATCTGTGACCGGATTGATTCGCATGGGGCAGGTGGAATTCGCGGAAGGCACGGCCGGGATTTGTCGGCTGCAGATCCAGCCGACCAGTGCGATACCGGCCAGGATAAATCCCGCGATACTGGGCTGAAGCTTGAAGGAAGCGGCAAAGAAACCTCCTGCCACCGTGCCGAGAATAATTCCGAGAAAGGTCAGCAGTTCCAAAATCCCATTCCCCCAGGAAAGTTTATCGGAGGGCAGAATTTCGGGCAGAATCCCGTATTTGGAGGGACCGAATATGGCGCTGTGACAGCCCATAAGGAAAATGGCGGACAGCTCCAGGGGGAGGTTGTGCATTCCGAGTGCGAGGGCTGCAAAGAGCATGATCCCGAATTCGGTGAGCTTTACCGAGGCCATGACGCTTTGTTTGCTGAAACGGTCGGCCAGCCAACCGCCAAGCATCGAGAACAGGATAAAGGGAGAGGCGAATAAGGCGCCGGCCAGAGCCACATGCGAGGCGCGTTCGGCCTCGGACATGGGACGGGCGAGAACGAGAAGGATCACGAGGTTTTTGAGGGCGTTATCGCTGAAAGCATTCTGGAACTGGGTCGCCATGAGGTTCCAGAAGCCCCGCTGCCATGGGTGCGATTCGGTTTCGGTCAGTGCCTGGTTCATGGAAGAAAAGCGGTTAGCGGACAGGGCGAGCCCCAAAAATGCGATTCAGAACGGTGTGGGCCGGGAAATAAAGCAGGCCTGCAAGCGCGGTGAACCAGACGACCAGATAAAGGGAGGGCGGCATCCAGCTCTGCGGAGTCGCATCATCGAAGCCGAATACATAGTTCACGTTCCGTGGAGTATTCGGGTTGGCTAGAAGGGCACCGGCTGGAGGCAATAATCGGAAGGCGATGAGGCAAAGTGCGGCGGCAAGTGCGGACCAAAGTTTTAAGGCCCGTTTATCGTACCCAGTGCGTTTGAGCATAAACAGCAGCACAAATGGCAGCCACCCATGGAAGAGGGATAGGCCGCGCAAGAAAAGGGGGCGTGAACTGTCGAACATGTAGCTGGTCATCTTACTGAGGTGACTGCCGGAGAGCTCCACGGCGAAATCCACGCACCAGAACAGCTGGGGAACTATGATTCCCACGGCGGCCATCGAGGCCAGCAGCCCGCTTTCGGTCCAGAGGGCGATCAGGGTGAGGAAGAGGGCGATGTCGCAAAAGTAGAGAAAATTGGTGGGGCCGTAGTTGGCCCAGTAAACTGGCGTGAGAACGGCCATAAAGGCGGTGAACCCCGTTTTGAGCCGGAGGGGGAAAACGGGGCTGGTTGAATTCGATCGGGAGGCTGCCTGTGTGTCAGTGGCTTGCATGAGTCGGACCTTAGCGCCGCCCGGTTGAACGGCGTTAATCGATAAAAGTGCGCTCCAGTATCGTTTGGATCGATGGAACGCTTGTCCTGAGTGCGCGCCGGCGCCACAAGGCGATGGTTTAAGCGCCCAATCGCCCATTGCCGGAACTGTGTCCCACGAAGGCTGCGCACCCGAAAACCAAGGGCCTGATGCGTTCCAATCTGTAATGACGCAGCTTTCTTGTCACCTCGCGGTTGCCCTCTACTCGAACTTGTAAGTGATCCTTGCAAGTTGCCTCCTCCGTGAGCTCGGCGTCCAGGTCCGAAAGTACGGCAGCGATGGCGGCCTGTTTGAGTTCACGCTTTGTCGCGATGGGCCGCTCCAGCGCCCCAAGCAACCCGTCCACATCACTCAGCGCCGAGGCGATCGCGCGCCGCTCGGAGAGGGGGGCGCAGAAATCTCGAGGTTTTTCAGAACTGGGATGCGGAGCTTGCTGACCGGAGACACGGTGCCGCCTACGACCGAGATTGAACGTTGAACGGCCCCGCTGAGTAGCGTGTAGAGGAGGTATTCCGTCTTGACTGCATCGTGGTTGGGTCTGAGCAAAATCATTCTTTGCCCAAGACAACACTTCAGCCCCTCTGGAATCATACACACAAGCCCCACTGCAGCCTCTTGCGTAACTACGAGGTCGCCAAAAAATGGGATAGCCCTCCTTGTCCGTTCCACGAAATGTATTTCGTCGGTAAAGCTGGGTTAGAAAGGTCCAGTTTGCCGCCTCTGATGTTTTGATTTCGAATCACGACTGAGCCCGATGCTGTCCGTACGGGCGTCGAGTGATGACAATCGAGAATTGAAGCGCATAGAGTCCCAGTCCTCCGGAAGCACCCCGGCCTCGGTTAGTTTGTAGCCCGGTTTCATTCCCATACCGGGCTCATCTTTTTGAGGTGTTTGTCCACGCGGGCGGAAAGCATCATCACTTTGCCTGTGAGCTGCGGCAGCGGAGCGGCGTAGTATTCGGCCAACGGGCGGATACGGTGGAATGGAGTGGGTGTAATCATGGCTCCACCTCCGTTTTTTCGGTGTCCCAAATCTCTCGGTAGTTATTCACATAGTCCGCCGTGACGGATGGATCGATGCTGTAGTAATAGCGGCACAGGGATTTGAAGAGAACCAGCCCTTCCGGGTGACAGGCAAAATCCAGAAGGTAATCAAGCGTGTGTTGGATGTGCTGGGTATCCCGGCTGCGGGTGCGGATGATGTGTTCCAGCACGGGTCTGTATTGAAGGACACCGAGTTCCTGAATGCCGCGCAGGCTTTCGGCGAGGCCCTTGATATCACCAAACCTGTCATCGTAACCGGGATGCGGCTCGGAATAAGTTCCAGCTTTCATCGCTGGGGCCCTCCAGGCTCGTGGTAATACTTTCGATTTGTGCCTTCAGCTCTTCCTTGGAGGGAAGGTAAAGCTGGTATTGAAGCTTTTGTTGAAGCTTTGCCTGTTTGGCTCGGCCTTCAGTCCTAACCCCCTGAGATTCAGGGGTGGTGCTCACGAGAGGACTCGAACCTCCACTTCTATTCACCTGCCTCGTATAGAGGCATTTACACTGTTGCTGGTCTTCCGTGGAGAGTGCTGGACACTGTTGGTCTTTCTCACTTATTTTCTCAGTGTGCCAAGTCTCCACAAACGAGAAAATTCGCCCTACTGGTTTGCCAGCTATCAGGATTCCCAAGGGCGTTGGCTAAAGAAGTCCACGAAGGCAAAGGACAGGGCGACGGCTTGGAAAATTGCAATCGAATGGGAGGAACTGGAATCCGCTGGGAAGGCAGGGCGTTTAATCGAGAGCCAATGCCGCAAGGTGGTTTCCGAGATTCACGAAAAGGTGATGGGAGCCCCCGTGGTCTTCTACACCTGCCGCGCATGGTTGGAAGAGTGGCTGGCTGGGAAAGCTGGGGCGGCGGAATACCGCACCATGCAGAAGTACAAACACGTCATCGAAAGTTTCATTGAGCATCTGGGGGCGAGGGCGGAGCAACCCTTGAACGCTATCTCGGGAAAAGAGATTCGCTCTTTCCGGGATGCTCTCAAGAAGACGGGAATTGCGGCTTCAACGGTAAATACCAATGTCCGGAAGATTCTGAGTGTGCCCTTTCTCGCCGCTTTCAGAGCGGGGTTGGTGCCAGTGAATCCGGTTGCCGGAGTGGAAGCCCTTCTTGATGACTCCGGGGGCGAGAAGGACGTGTTTACTCCGGAGCAGATGCTTGCGCTTCTGGATACTGCGACGGG
>CAMCYN010000241.1 GCA_945883955.1 Akkermansia muciniphila | reverse complement strand
TTGATAAATACATCAAAACTCAAGTCGCGACGAGGCACCAGCGGCAGCCCTGTACGGTTTCTTTGCGCCGGGTACGGCAGCCTTCACTCTGTCCCCGGCACAAACGGCGCGTTCGGAACCCCGGCGCTGTGTTTTAAGCAGCAGCCATCCCGTCCAAAACGGGGGGAGGTAAGAGCGCGATGTGTTTCCATCCGTGAGTCTGACGTCCAGCATCAGTTCTGATGTCGTGACGCAGGCGCAGTTGAAATTCTTGGTATATGGCTTCAGTGGCCAAGGTCTTGAATTCGCTGGGGGTCAGCTTGATGCGGCCAAAACTGCTCACAGTAGCGGCAGAACTCCAAGTACGTTTCAGCGGCGAGTCGAATACTCCACGAGTACTTTATTCAGGGCGCTCTACAACGTCGGCAGATCACTCCAAACCCGGTTGCAGATCCGATCTTTGACGATGTCCCACAAGCGTTCCACCGGATTCAATTCCGGGCTGTATGGTGGCAGGGTCAACACCCTCACTTTTTCAGGCAACCACTCATGCCCCTCGGGTAAGTGAAAGCCAGCTCCGTCCTGAATCACGATGTGATACGCCCCAGTATCGCTGGCTGCAATTTGCTGGAGAAACTCACTACCTAACTCCTGGCAGACACTATCGGTGTTTAGAAATCGCGCCCCGCCTTCGCCTCCAACCCCAATCGCACAGCACTCAAGCGCTGCCTCTGCCATCCTTCCAGTTTCTTATCTTTGAGACGCTCCAGCACATCAGCGCTGTCTCCCTTCAGCTTCAGTGTTTTACTAGGTCTCCCCATGCCAATGACATCCATCTCAACAGTGCTATCTTGGCTTGTTACTGCAGTTCTTTTGTCGAAACCGTATAACCCGCCCACTCCTTGGTGATGGTCCAGCCGGGTTTGACTTCGTGCAGAACCATTTGGTATCGGCGTTTTTGCGGAGCGGCCACGACGGGAAGGTAGCCCCTCTCGATTAGCCGATAATAGGGGTAGAGGGTATACAGGTTTCTGTGGCGTCCCCGATGATGAGCAGAACTTTGGGCCGGGATATAAGCTGTTGGGCTGTTGCGGTTATAAGGTTTACGGAAGTGAGCTGAGGAAGTTTTGAAGACTTCGAAGCGTAGAGGATGGTTAGATTTGTGCTTCGATGGCGCTTAGGTATGCGCGAGCCCGGTTGATCTCAGCGGTGACCTTGTCGGCAGTTTCCAGAATGGGGAACCCTCGCGGAGTCGGATGCATGAAGATTTCGGTGGGCCCATTGAACCTGATGGATTTGAGCGCAACTAGCAGCGGCTTCCAGTCGAGCGAACCGCGACCGGGAAGTTGCTGGAGTTCCTCGTGCTTTGGCATGGCTTTGGAGCAGCCAAGTCCGTGTTCCCAAGCGTAAAAGAGGGACAGTTTCGGGCCGAGATCCCGAATGAGGGCAGCCAATAGTAGGGGGTCTTGCGGAAGGTGATAAGGAGCGAGGGCGATTCCGATACCCGGCACTGCCATCTCGGTAAGCCAGCGCAGAGAGTCGGGCGAATCGATGAGGTTATTGGCGTGGTTTTCGATCGCAATGGTTAACCCGAGCTCAGCAGCTTTTGCCGCATTGGGTTTGAGCTTTTCTACAAACCCTTTCACCTCTCCTTTCAGGGCTTCTCCGGTAAGCTTATAATTTCCAGCTCCGCCTGTGACGATAATCGAGCCGCCGAGTTGTTTGATTGCAGAAAGTTCGGCCTCAAGGCGGAAGGGCCCGAGATCGTACCGGGTGGAGCCTCCCAATTGAATCCCGTGAGAGCGAAGCATGGAGGCGAACTTGTCTGCTCCAATGGCTTCAAGCTCCTCTCGCTGTGTGCCATGAGGTTTTGGCCAAAGGTCGATACTGCTGGCTCCAGAGCGTGTAACCTGGGCTAAAATCTCCTCCAGAGGCAGATTGCCGTACATCGCAGACGCCACCATATAATTCAGGTGCCAGGCGGGTTGGGCGGCGAGTGCCGGTGCTAAGGAGAGCGCGGCCAGAGTTTGAAGGAAATTGCGACGTGTAATCACAACGGCACCTTACGGCCTTCGATGCCGGGCGTCATTCAATGTTCAGGTGCGCCTTTTTCAGAATTTGCGTCATGCTCTGCGAGGCCACATCGGGCGGCGTTTGTAAGCCGCTTCAGGCGTGAAATGGGGCACCTTCAAAAAGGCGAGCCGGTTTGGACTCGGTCGCAGACGTGGGGTTTTGGTCCGCTTACCTGGGGCCCATGCCGGCGATAATACTGCCCAAGGCTTCGGCGGCTGCGGACACCGCTTCGGCATGGGTGGGAGCTGACGGCGAATAAAGCATGGGACTGAGTCCAAGCAGGTCGGTAGGGATGCCGAGGGTCGCGCCTTCCGGGGCGAGAAGATAAGTTCGGTGGCGTGAAAGGGCCCCCATGAGCAGACCCACCTCGAAGACCATGTTATCGCGGATTGCATCGGAGTTGTCGGTGCGCGCCCCTGCCCGGTGGTCGTTGGGAGCCACGGTGGCGGCAAAGTCCGCCACTCGAAGTTGGGCTTCAAGTTCCTCAATGGGAAAGTGATCGGCCGCGAAAATTTCGCGTGTGCACACCTTGACCGTAGCCAGATTGGAGGGGATTGCGGCTGCCAGGGCCTCGGCAAAGGCGATGGTTTCGGCGGAGGAGCGGATTAGAAGATGAGGAATGCGGTTGGGGGCGCTTAAAAAGCTGCCCTGCTGGTTAAGCCGGCGAGAAAGCTCTGAACCCAAGGCTCTCCATATACGAGGGTTGGCATCGGCAATTGGCGCGAAGATTGACTCGGAAACCTTGGCTACTACGGTCGGTTCCGCTGCGATGTTGGTAGCCGTTCGGGGGAGGGTCGGGTCAATGAGGGCCATTTCCCCCACATGTTGGCCGGCCGATCGCACGGCGACTTCCTGTTGGTCGACTAGGATGAGAAGGCGGCCGGTTAGAATGAAGTACACATCCGTTTCCGCATCCCCCTGACGAATCAGCACCTCGCCGGCCGCCAGTTCCTTAAGTTCTGCATGGTCGGACATGTATGTCGCAATGGCTTCATCCTCACGCAGGAGCCATTGGCGGGATAGGCACTCAATCATGAGCCGTCTGCCGCTGTGTCCTAGAAACCGGTCGATAAGTTTGGGCTGGTTCATTGCGGAAACCGCGAGTGTAACAAAGGCTGGTTTCTTGCCAAGGCGTTCGCATGAGCTTTCATTTCAGTGAAAGCTATCGCACAAGAATCCTAACTAATCCCTCGTTCCGCAGTGAATGGCGGGGATCATAGACGGCCAACTTAAAAGGCTTTGTACCCGAATGGCACACCCAGGATAGCCGAGGGTTTCAAAGCGGGGCGCCTTTGGTTTATTTTCGTTGCGAAGTTTGTCGAATAATAGTGTCTAATCTTTGCCTAGTTTATGCGCGATCGTCCTGCAGCCCCGGAGATACCGTTTGAAAGGCGGGTCATTTTACTGAAAAACCTCCACGGGTTCATGGATTTGTCTCAAAGTGTCCTGGCGGACCTAGCGGGCCAGTTGCAGCAGGAGCAATTTGCCGCAGGCTCCTTAGTGGTCGCTGAGCGCCAAATGGGCGACCGAATGTTTATTATTGAAGATGGGGTCGCCGAGGTCTCGACTATGTGTCCAACTGGGTCCGTTTCCTTGGGGGAAATTGCTGCCGGGGAGATGTTTGGGGAAATCGCTTTGCTGAGTAAAATTCGTCGTCGGAAGGCCACTGTGAGCGCACTAACGCATCTGGTCACGTTGAGCCTCTCGGCGGAAGCGTTCGAAAAGACGATGCGTGCCTATCCTCAGGTTCTGGCAAACTTTATGGCCTTGGCCGAAGCCCTTATGAATGAGAAGCTTCTGAGAATTTCCGCCAATAAGTGACCTGCCTGTTTCCTGAACAAACACGTACGGCGCCAGCTTTAGGCTAGACCCGACATTCATGAGTTTACTCACGGCCGACTACGACTACCCCCTCCCGGAGTCTTTAATAGCCTCCTACCCTCCCGAGCATCGCGATGAGGCACGAATGCTTGTGCTTTTCCGGAGGGAAGGCCGCTGGGAACATCGTCGTTTTCGAGATTTTCCCGATTACCTTCAGCCGGGTGATCTGGCCGTCTTGAACGATACCCGGGTGATCCGCGCCCGCTTGTTCAGCGATGATCGACGGATCGAGCTCCTCCTTCTCGAACAATTGGGACCCGCGCTCTGGCGCTGTCTGGTAAAACCCGGCCGCAAGATGAGGGTAGGAGCCAGCGTCGTGATTGGTGGGGTGTGCGGTACGGTCCGCGAGGTGTTCGAGGACGGAGATCGGTTGCTCGAATTTGAAGTCCCTTTGGACTTGGCTCGGGTCGGCCAGCTTCCGTTGCCTCCTTATATGGAGCGTCAGGCGCAGGTAGCGGACCAGGAGAGATACCAGACGGTTTATGCGCGTGAGGAAGGTTCTGTGGCGGCCCCGACGGCTGGACTCCATTTTACCAAAGAACTGCTCGGACGGATCCCGCACGCTTTTCTAACCCTGCATGTGGGCGCGGGTACCTTCCGCCCGGTACAGGTTGAAACCGTAACCGAGCATCCCATGCACACGGAGCGGTATGAGCTGTCGGTGCAAACGGCGGAGGCTCTCGGGCGTGCCAAGCGTGTGGTGGCTATTGGAACTACGACCACCCGGGTGCTGGAAAGTATGGCCCGGGAATGTCTGCCTATAAAGAGCGGAGCGGGCCGGACTAATATCTTTATTCACCCGCCGTATGAATTCCGGGTTGTAGACGCGTTGCTTACAAATTTTCACCTTCCGAAGAGCACCTTGCTTATGCTTGTTTCTGCATTTGCGGGTCGCGAATTGGTTATGGAGGCTTATCTGGAAGCTATTCGTGAGGGGTACCGCTTTTATAGTTACGGCGATTGTATGTTGATTGTGTAAGGGAGGGGGGCTTCGAGAATCAGGTGGCCCGGTGGGAGGTGAGGGCGGGCACTCAACTTGCTCTTGTATATGTTTGGGTATCTCCATCCATGCGTATGTGTTACGCGCGATCTTCTCCCCGAGGGCGCTTGAAGCCTCGCTCTCAAACGCTGCCCGATTTTCAAACCGGTCTGCTAGGCGCCGTAACCGTTTGCCCATAGGGTATTTTGACGCGATGCGAAAGA
>CAMCYN010000240.1 GCA_945883955.1 Akkermansia muciniphila | reverse complement strand
GACTGGGCGGGTTGAAGTTTGCCGTCCCTGCTACGGGTTCCCTCGGGGAAAATCACCGTGCCGTTTCCATCTTTGACCAGGCGAATGACCGTCTTGAGAGCACTCATATCCCCTCCCTTTTCGTCCACAGGGACGACATTCATCTTGGGGAAAAGCCGGCCGAGGATAGGCCATTGGAGGAGGCTTTTCCGGGCCAGATAATAAATCTCCCTATCACAGGCTATACCCGCCAGAGGTGGATCGAGGAAACTTTCGTGGTTCATGGCGAGAATCACCCCGCCTTCGTGCGGAATGTTCTCCCGGCCGATAACCCGGTAATCAAAGCAGCAGTTCGCTACAGCGCGACTGAGATAATATCCTATCTGATAGGCCAATCCCATAAACCGAACGCTTAGAATTCCGTTGGGAGAAGTCCTTTAATCTTCAGTCGACCGATAATCTCTCCCACGACCCCGTCAACGGTCAGGTGCGAGCTGTCGATGACGTGGGCGTCCTCGGCAATTACCAGGGGCGACGTGCGCCGGGTCGAATCCAGTTTATCCCGCTGAGTTATGGAATCCTGCAACCCCTGTTTGGCACGGCGTTGAGCACGTACTTCCACCGAGGCATCGATATAAAACTTGTAGGGGGTTTCGGGGAAAACTGCCGACCCGATATCGCGGCCTTCCATCACGGAATTGGATTTTTCTCCGTAGGCCCGCTGCAAAGCGACGAGTTGGGAGCGCACTTGGGAAATGGTCGCCACGGTGGAAACCGCTCCGTTGACCGCCTCGCTGACCAGATTGGGGGTCGGATCGACTCCGTTAATGAGAATCGCGGATTCGTGTCCGGCAATATCGCATTCGATGGTCGTGGAAGCCAGTAAGCTCAGAACAGCGGACTGATCGGCCGGATCCACGCCAGAAGCGAGGACATGCCAGGTCACCGCCCGGTACATGGCCCCGGTGTTGACATACACGTATCCAAGACGACGGGCCAAAACCCGGGCCACACTGCTTTTTCCCGAAGCGGCGGGGCCATCAATGGCAATAATAAGGTGGGATGGCATAAGAAGGATTAGTCGAGGGCTGCCGCCAGAACCTCTTCGAGGCGGACCACGGTCGCCTCTGATTTTCCACCAGAAGCGGCGACCTGTTTGAGCACTTCAAAGAAGCCGGGATAGGAGGTGTTTACGCATTCGGTGCCGGTAATCACCGTCTCGCCCTCGGCAAACAAACCGGCTATAGCAAAGGACATCGCAATCCGGTGATCGCCGAGGCTGTCTAGGCGGGCGCCCTTAAGGGTTCCGCTGCCGGTGATTTCGAGGCCATCGGGTTTTTCGACAACCGCCACGCCCATCGCGCGCAGATGCCCGGCGATAGCCGCCAGGCGATCGGTTTCCTTCACACGCAACTCGGCCGCATCGCTAATGGTGGTCACGCCATGAGCCAAAGCCGCCGCCACCGCCAGAATTGGCAATTCATCGATAACATTGGGGATTTCCTTGCCCCCGATGTGGGTCGCTTTCAGCGAAGCGCCCTCAATATCGACCGTTCCAATCGGCTCTCCGTGGTTGCTGTGAATAAATTCACGCACGCGGGCGCCCATCCGGGTCAGCACCGCCAGTAACCCGGTCCGACTCGGATTTAATCCGACCTGATTGACCCGTAAATGCGCACCTGGACTGGCTGCCGCAGCGACCAGCCAGAAAGCCGCGCTGGAGATATCCCCGGGCACACGGAAATCGCGCGGTTGAGGTCGCGCCCCGCCTGTCACGCTGACTTTGAGGCCGGAACGCACCGGCGGGATGCCAAAATATTCGAGCATCCGCTCAGTGTGATCCCGGCTGAGCACGGGCTCGGTGACTGAAGTGGTTCCCGAGGCGAAGAGACCGGCGAGGAGTACGGCACTTTTGACCTGGGCACTGGCTACCGGAGATTGATAGTCGATCGCCTGGAGCGCCGCACCGTCAATCCGGAGAGGCGGCCGGTCATTGGCGCCCTCGGCCGTAAGCTTGGCTCCCATGGTCGTAAGCGGATCGATGACCCGTTTCATCGGACGTTTCGATAGGGACGGATCGCCAGTGAGTCGGGAGGTAAACGGTTGGCCGGCCAGCAATCCGGAGAGCAGGCGCATGGTGGTACCGGAATTACCACAGTCGATATCGGCGGTGGGCGGGGTGAATTTGCCGCCGCTCCCGTGAATAATCAGGGTCGTGGCATTGGGTCTTTCGACGAGTACCCCCAGGGATTTGATGGCCGCCATCGTCGCCAGACAGTCTTCGCTGGCCAAAAAGCCACGTACCACGCAGGGCCCGGTGCTAATCGCCGACAGGATCACAGAGCGGTGCGAGATACTTTTATCGCCGGGGACTTCGATTTCGCAGTTCAGAGCCGGGGATTTTTGGATGTTCCAGTGCATGAATTTTAAGAATGTTTAACTCAACCGCAGTCGGTCGCGCCTGTCCTTGGCAGCCGATAAAAAGGAATCGAGTGCGGCGACGGCGGAGCCTTCCTTTTGCTCAAGAAGATGAATAACGGCCTCGAGCTGGCCGATCAGCCCCCGCAATCCTCCGGAGACGGCGTGACGGTTGGAGAGTAAAATTTCGCTCCACATCGCGGGCAGCCCACCGGCTACACGGGTTGTGTCGCGAAAGCCCGATCCGCTGAAATCGAAGGCTTCGGGAAGGATTTCCGACACCATATTCACCAAAGCGGCGGCGGCGACATGGGGCACGTGGCTGATTTGGGCACACACCTGATCGTGCAGGAGCGGACTAAGTTGACGGATGCGGCAGCCGAGTGCCTCCCAGAAAATCGTCGCACGATCCGTCGCTTCGGCCGGAGTAAGAGCCTCTTCGGGGGTAAGAATACACACGGCTCTCTGAAACAAATCGGGTTTGGCGGCAGCCAGACCGGCTTTTTCCGAACCAGCCATGGGATGGCTCCCGACAAAAAGCGCGCGCCCATCGAGCATCGGAGCGAGCGTTTCGACCACAAGCTGTTTAACACTACCAACATCCGTCACGAGCGTCTGCGGGCTCATGGCCGGAAGTGCCTCCAAGACCAACTCGGGCATCACACCCACCGGCACACAAAGCACCACGGTATCGGATCCGGCGACGACTTCGCGGACATTGGTGGAGGCGAAGGACACCATTCCGAGCGCAGAAGCCTCCTGGAGCACTTCGGGGCGGCGTCCCCACAAGCGCACTTCCACCTCGGGATACTGGGCAAGGCCCAAAGCGATGGAGCCGCCCAGCAAACCGGGACCAAGGATGGCAACACGCTTCATGAAAAAAGGGAAACCCGACCGGACAGAAAAACCGTCAGGTCGGGCAGGGAGATGATATTAATCCAGGGTAAGCCCACTACGGCACCAGCATGGTCTGACCGGTGCGAGGGTCGCGCACCTCGGTACCCGGAGTTAAGCCGGTAACATCTAAAATAGCGCCGGTGTATGGGTTATAAATCTGGTTGGGTTTACCCGGCACCTTTTTGGCGTACTCCGGAGCCGCAGGTTTGGGAGGGGTCGGGGGAGTGGGCGGCGGCGTGGGCGCCACCGGAGCGGTCGCCTGCTTTTGCGTGGGGGCCGGGACTTCAGGCGCCGGGGTTATCACGGCCGAATCCGGCAAAGGACTCAGAGGAGCCTGGGGACGCTGGGTGGTTGCGGCCGGGTCCACGGGAGGCAACTCTTCCTGAACCAGAGGGGCTGGCGGCGGACGAAAGCCCGCTTGTCGTTGGGGAACAAAGTCTTCGTCCTGCTGTGCGCAACCAGCCAGACCCATGGCGAGGGCCACACCCTGAACCGTTGCCGCAAAGTTTTTCTTCATAACAATCGTAATTTTAGTTGGTGCAGCCCGAGGAACAACTGGAAAGGAGCTCTTAGCGCCGCGGAATCATACATCCACTAAATCGCACGGCACCATCCCACCCATCGCATTTTCCCATAAATTCTACGGCCGCGCCACGTTGTACTTTGAGGGGCGGAATGTTAGCGGTCGTGCTGCTAACTACAAAAAAGAGGGTAGGCCCCAGTCTTTCCTCTCTCACCCGGTATTCCGCCGGCGAAAACGCGCAGTCTACCAGCGCTCCCTCCGCTCCCCCAAACAACACCAGGGTCAGATTGGTCGGGTCGCGCGGATCGGGCCGCACCCCGACCACACGGCCGGAAATCTGCAGCTTGACGCCTTTGTACATCTTGTCCGCCCGCTCGCGGCTGGCCTGATAGCCCTGAAAAACGTCTTCCACACTGACCTGCGTTCCGGGCGACAGACGCTGGGCCGGCGCCCCCACACCCTGCAGCTTCAGGATGGCCGTCCGCACTTCCACCGCTTCATCCAACCGCCCCGCCACAGTCAGCGCCTTCTTCAACTCCACCAGTTTGGGCACACTCTCCGCCACCACCTGGGCGATCAAATCGGTTTGTTTGGCCAGAATCGCCTCCTGAGCGTCTTTGAGGGATCGCGGCTCGTCGACCACATTGGAGGCATCCAGCGTCCGTTCATTGGCCAAACGCTGTTCCTCGGCCCGGATCAACAGGGCGGATTCCAAATCGGCCGCCTTCTGAAAAGCCACACGTAGCTCGGGTAGTTTACTCTCGTACCGATTGACCATTTCGGTGCGCACCTCGCGCAGACGCCGCTCACACCGGTCCACTTCGGATTTGACCAGTTCAGGCGCCGCCACCTGAGCCGCAATCGAAGATAACGGCAGCACCGCACTCACGACTGCAACAACAGTATGGGGGAAACTTGCACGCAACATCGGCTGCATCTCTGAACTCCCCTCCGCCATATCTCCAGCACGAAACGGATCCACGCCGCTCCGTACCCGCCGTGAACTGCAAATGAGGTGACAAATAAGTATCGCTTCGCTACACGCATCTCACCACGACGACCACCCACATGCCGACTTCCGTACCCCCAAACAAGAAACCTTTCCTTCCTGACGCGTACCGCCTGGCTCAGGAACGCTACGCTGCCCTTGGCGTCGACACCGACGCTGCCCTGGCCCGCCTCGCCTCCATCCCTGTTTCCCTTCACTGCTGGCAAGGCGACGACGTCGGCGGCTTCGAGCATTCGGCCCGAAATCTCGGCGGCGGAATCGCCGTCACCGGAGATTATCCGGGCAAAGCACGCAACGCCGACGAACTCCGCACCGACATCCAGACGGCCCTGGCCCTGATTCCTGG
>CAMCYN010000239.1 GCA_945883955.1 Akkermansia muciniphila | reverse complement strand
TCGGCGGTGCCAAACTCCTCACAAACAGCGGCGGCTATACCGACCTGGTAGTGCTTGGGATTTGGTCAGCGGAATTCGCCATGTTGCGGGGATATTCCGAAACAGCAGCGAACGGTCACAAAAAGTTTCACCGGACCCGCTCCGGCAACGTCGGCACGACGAACCTGAATCGGCGCGATGCTGAGCGTGGTTTACATCAGAGGATGTTGGGTGGGTTGAGCGATGAATTGAATTCGCGTACGAACATCATGGAGGAAAGGTATCACTGGAGAATAAACCGGCGTCTTTGCGCTCAGGTTTACGGGAGGCGCCTTTTTTTAAATATTCCCTATGGCACTCCCATCTCGAACCCATGCGTTCTCCATAACCGCAAAGACCCGTCGACCGGTTATGCATCTCCCGATCGATACACCCTGTCAGCTAATCTCGAAGCCCCCGTCATAAGTAGAATGGAAAACAGAAGCCAAACCACAGGGAGGATTATGAATGGAATGGCAGGAGAAACACCGGATACAATATTCGCCAGACCGTTAACTTCGACTCTTGGCCCGCCGAGAATCAATGCTAGTCCACCACTTGCACTTATTAAGGTCTCGAATAAGAAAAACAATCCGAGCAGGCGAACACACAAGCCAAAGATCACTTTAGCAGAAGATATACTGGGTTGTATCCTTCTTCTGAGGACGGAAGTGATGGGGATGGGTTCTGAATCTCCACACTGCAGATTAACATCGGCGGGAATTGCCCCAGAGATCCACATTGATTCTATTTGTTTAAGCTTATAGGGCCCACGCCGCTCTTCGCCCGTCAGAACATAATAATCCACGCGGCCCTTCGGGATATAAGAAGACTGATTTTTAGCGGCATGTCCTCCCCCCTTCATTTCCGGCTGCCTTTTTACAAAATGCCTCCCCTCCCTAATTTCCAATGGATCTAAACTTACAATGGTCCAGGAGTCTTCATTTCGTTCCAAATACGAGCCAGGCGGCACAACGCCCTTATATATCTTAAGGAACCCCGTTAATGCCTCTGGTATTTGATCGTAATTCTTAACTGAAAGCCTCCCAACAAACTCATTTGTCGGAAGAAATACAAAAATTGTCATAACGAGTCGATATTGTGACTGGGTGGTGGATTCGTTACCGAATTTCCTTTTCGCGCACGTATGAAGAGAAGGCTGTATTACCACGGAGCTTTAAAGCCTCCCCACGAACAGCGCCGGCTATGTCCCAGACCTGCTGGTCCTTGAGATGGGTTGGTTGCCTTTTAACGAATTTTATCCACCACCAATATTTCGATCGGCTCGCGGCTGTGCACCAGTTCGAGCCCAAGTTGATCCAGTAGGGCTATTTTAGTTTCTTTAAGCTTAGCCTGCTTGTCCCCGGATTGACTAAATTTGAGTGCAAAATCATAACTGTCCGTCAGCCCAGTCTGGTTCACAATTGGTATTTGAAATTCGTCTTCCAACTTCCATACCAAAGTGCGGAGGGGTTGCGCATAAAACAACTGATTCCCATCTGGCGAATAGTCTCCAGTTTTGATGTTCCCATCTTTGCCTTTGGGAATCGTGTCGCTGATCTTAAAACCATGAACTCCGCTTTGGCTTGGCTTTAGAAGTAAAACATCCTTCTGCCGTCTTTCTAAGCGTCCGGTTATGGAAAATTGTCTGCCGATTTCCTGCTGTAACGCAATAGCCCAACGCCCGTCAGTCGGTAAAATTTCGTGTGGCATACTCGGCCCAATGAGTTTGGCAAAATAATCATACGTAGCAGCCGGCAAATCGGCGGTTACGACTGTGCGTAAATTGTCTTTTTGGTAGGCAACTTGAATAATGTCTTTGAGCGGTCGGTTAATTCCCATCGCTCCTCTGCCGCTATCACTACATGCGCCTCCATTATTCACAAATTTGGTCGGTACGATTTTAACGGCCGCTGGCATTGAGTAGAACACATCAAAACTAGGTTCGGGAACTTGCCACGGATAGGCTCTCTGTTCCTCTAAAGTAAGGAAGTCTTCAGGAACTTGAGCCGCGGATTGGTGAACGCTGGGGATCGCGGCTAAGAGGACAGCAAGAAGCCTCAAGTTTAAACAGCGCATGTGGAGTAAAGTGAGGTTTTTCATATCAGCATTGCGGGTTAATAAACCGAATCTCATCAGCAGAATTCGCCATGTTGCGGGGGTATTCCGAACCAGCAGGCAACGGTCACAAAAAGTTTCACCGGACCCGCTCCAGTAAGGCTGCCGGGCGCCAAATCAAGTCGGACTACACAATCGTAACACCCTTGATTTATGATTCTTAAACAGCCACTGGACCGCAACTGGACATGGAGCTGACTCCACCGCGGTTTTGCGCTGGAACCTGCAGGCTCTTGCAAGTGAATGTTTCACACCCATGCGTTGAGTGACCATGCGCGTGTTTCCGTTGCCGCAACGTTGATCGCGGCAAGCCTACTCCCAAACATAGTCCAGAAAGCCCTATGAACCGTGCCGCAGATTCTTCTTCCCCGCCCAGGACCGAGCAGCGCCCCCACAGCTACGAGCATCACGGTGTGCGGGTGGAAGACCCCTACGCCTGGCTGCGAGACAAGGATTATCCAAAGGTCGATGACCCGGATATACTCGCGTATCTGAAGGCGGAGAACGCCTATTTCGACGCATGGAAAACTCCCCGGCAACAACTGATCGACACGTTGTTCGAGGAGATCAAGGGCCGCCAGAAGGAGGACGAGAGCTCCGTCCCAGTCAAAGACGGTGAATACTTCTACTGGTGGGCTTTCCAGCCCGGAGCGCAGTATCGTCAATGGTATCGCAAACCCGCCGAGGGCGGTCCAGACCAGCTGATCTTCGACGAGGTCAAGGAGGCCGCAGGCAAGGAGTATTTCCGCCTCGGCGCGATGGAGGTAAGTCCGGACTCCTGTTTTGCGGCCGTGCTGATTGACGACAATGGCTCCGAACGTTTCAAGCTCAAGGTGCGCGACCTCAAAACCGGCAAAGACCTCGAGACCGTCACCGAGGTCGGCATCGGCTCGCCAGTCTGGACCAGCGACAGCCAGGCGCTGGTCTTCACCGAGGTCAACGAGAATTGGCGCAGCTACCGCGCGCGATTTCATCGGGTCGGCGCCCCACTTGCCGAGACGCGGACGATCTATGAGGAAAAGGACGACAAGGGCTTTTCCGTCGGCTTGAGCAAGAGCCAGGATCGCAGCCTCATCTTCGTCGCGACTGGGGACAACACCACCAGCGAGGTGCGCTTCGTTGCCGCCTCCGATCCGATGATGCCACTAACCCTGATAGCCAAGCGTAAGAGGGACCACCAGTACGAAGCGGATGCCGCCCACGGCAAGCTGTGGATCCTCACCAACGACGACCACGTTAACTTCCGCGTCGCCTCAGCCGACCCTCAGAACCCTGGCAGGTGGACGGAGGTGATTCCCGGCTCCGACCAAACCTATCTTCGCAGCCTCACCAGCTTTCGCGATCATCTGGCGCTGACCACCCGGGTCGACGGCCTCGACCAGCTGATACTCCGCGACTATCGCACCGGCAAGGAAGAGCGCATCCCCTTCACTGAAGCGAGCTACTCTGCCGGCTTCGGCAGCAATCCCGAATACGGCCCGGCCGCTTACCGCCTCAGCTATAGTTCGATGATCACGCCGGGCACGGTCTACGACTACGAACCGTTCGCTAAAAAGCTCACACCCATCAAGGTGCAGGAGATCCCGTCCGGCTACGACGCCTCGCAGTACGCGACCGATCGGCTGATGCTGCCGACCCGTGACGGCAAGCGTGTCCCGGTCTCGGTCGTTTACAAAAATGGGTTCCGCAAAGACGGCAGCCAGCCGCTCTTCCTCTACGCCTATGGCGCCTATGGCTACGCTATCCCGCCCAGCTTCTCGGCCTCGCGCCTCAGCCTTCTCGACCGCGGCTATGCCTACGCCATCGCACACATACGCGGCGGCGACGACCTAGGTTACCAGTGGTTCCTAGACGGAAAGCTGACCAAGCGGACCAACACCTTCAACGACTTCGTCGATGCCGCAAAGGGGCTGGTTGCACAGAATTTCACCTCGCCCGGCAAGATCGCTGCACAGGGAGGCTCGGCCGGTGGCGAGCTCATGGGCGCGGTGGTAAACTCCAATCCCGAGTTGTTCGGCGCCGTCGTCGCCGACGTACCCTTCGTCGACGTGCTGAACACCATGCTCGATGAGACCCTGCCGCTCACCCCCGGCGAGTGGCCGGAATGGGGCAACCCGATCACCGACAAGGCAGCGTTCGATTACATCCGCAGCTATTCGCCCTACGACCAGGTCAAGGCGCAAGCTTATCCGCCGCTGCTGATTACCGGCGGCCTAAACGATCCGCGCGTGACCTATTGGGAGCCGGCCAAATGGGCAGCCAAGCTCCGCGACACCAAGACCGACGGCAACACGCTGCTTCTGAAGATCAACATGGGCGCGGGCCACGGCGGCAAGTCGGGCCGGTGGGACAGCATCAAGGAACAAGCGGAGGCTTATGCCTTCGTAGTGACGGAGAATGGCGGTGCGGAGCAAGCGACACCCTCTTCTTAACCCGCACTCCGAAGTTGGAGCTAAAATGAGGTTCAAATATAGCAGCGCATGAGCGGCCCTGGCGGGGCTGGAGCCAACTTCGGCGAAGTTGGAGTTTCCTACTCCAGGATTCTTTCGATGAGGGGGATGTGCTTTTGGAGCCCACCCCAAGCTGCGGAGGTCAAAAGCACCGGTTTCCGGGCAGCTCACACCACCACAAAGCGACGTTCCTTGTCCCAGCCCTGGAGTTTCGCAAAAAACTCTCCCGCCGCGTAGTCTTCGTCCACCACAGTCCAGTTGCGTATACCAGCAGCCCTGCGCTGGATCGTTTGCGTCAGCTTGGCCACCACCAAATAAGGGAGTGCTTTTTCTTCAAGAAAACCAGGGAGTTCCTGGGCAAAGAAACCGGGAGACACCTCGACGGTCAGCGGTGTTACCGCTGCGCAACCACCCATGGAGTACACACTGGGCTTCGGCTAAAACCGCCAAAAGCGGATGGTGTGTTTTGCGACCCGGACGCCGTGGGTTGTGTCCTTTGGCAGCGCCTTCCTGCTGGCCGTTTCGCTGGAATACGGTGGAATCCAGATCGAAACTGAAGCCTTCGTTTGGCTGCTCAAACAGAGGCA
>CAMCYN010000238.1 GCA_945883955.1 Akkermansia muciniphila | reverse complement strand
TGCGGACCGTTACCGGATCGAAATCATCGACCAGGGTTTTGGCATGACGCCTGAAGAGTGCGCCTCGATTGCACCGTTCACCCAGTTTGAGCGCAGCAAATTTGAGCGACAGGGACTGGGGCTCGGGTTGTCGATAGCCAGAGCCGTGGTGGAATCGGTGGGCGGCCAGCTCACCGTGCAGCCGGGTCCGGGGAAATGTGGGGTCCACGTGAGCTTTGACCTGCCGCGTGCCTGAAAAGGCCCGGACGTTGTCGGGTTCTCACCCACGGAATACGTCCGCGCCGAAACTTATTCCCAACACTGGCGGAATGAAATTCACCAACTCCATCCGTCTGCGTCGCTGGTTGCCTGTCCTCGTGGCTGCGGCGTTTGTATTGCTGTTGTCGACCTCGGCCCTTTGGCGTGACTGGCAGGAAATGAGCGAAGCGGACCTTGCTGTCCAGGAGTTGCTCAGCAACCGGATGGCCGAGGAAGGGTATCAGATCGAGTACCTGTTACGGCGCGGGGATGGGGCGTTTCTGGCTGAGCAGATTACGCAGTTTGCGGCTTTTCCCGAAGCGGTTGTGCTGGCGTTGGTGGATGAGCGCGGACAGATCCTCTATGCGAGTCAACCGGCAGGGGTCGGGCGCAGTATGAAGGAGGCTTTGCCAGACTTTGATCCGGCCCGGTTTGCGGTGTGTCAAAACGAGCGTCGTCTCGTGCTCGACTTTGATGCCGAGCATAAGGCTTTGCTGGCTTATCAGCCAATCCGTATGCCGGAGGAACCCGGACGGACTTCGCCCCGATTGAGCGGCGGATTGCTCTTAAAATACAATTTAGCGCCGGGAAAGGCCAGGAGCCGGCATCGAGTGATCGTTTCTACGCTAACGGAAGTGTCGGTAGCGCTGGTGCTAATGGTGGCGCTAATGCTCATTCTGCGTCGCTGGTTGTCTCAGCCACTTGGACAGCTCGAAGAAGTCCTGAACCGGATTAGCCAGGGGGACTTTGTCACTGAAATCAACATCTTGGGTCACGGCGAACTGGCCAAGCTTGGCCGGGCGATTGCGCACATGCAGGCCAGCCTGGCGACGGCCAGTGCCACCCGGGACCAGACCGTGGCGGCGCTGCGCGAAAGCGAAGAGCGGTTCCGGATCCTGTTTGACCAGGCGGCAATCGGGGTGGCCGAGATTGAAACGGCCACGGGCCGTTTTGTGCGTGTGAACCGCTACTACTGCGAGTTGACGGGTTACTCGCCGGGAGAACTGACCGGGATGTCTTTCCAGGCCATCACCCACCCCGAGGATCTTGAGCGCGGTCAGATGAATATCGAGCGGTTGGTGCGCGGGGAGGTTCGCGAATTTTTCGTCGAGAAGCGTTATATCCGTAAGGATGGTAGTGTCGTTTGGGTGCTGCTGACAGTCTCGCCGATGTGGGAGCGTGGGACCTCTCCGGATTCTCATATCGCAGTGGTACAGGATATTAGCGAAAGAAAGCTGGCCGTGGAGAAGCTCCGCGCGAGCGAGGTGATGTTGCGCAAGATCCTGGATGGACTGGGGCCCAACATTTTTGTCGGGCTGCTGACGCCTGAAGGTTGTCTGTTGGAAGCCAACCGGCCCGCTTTGGACAAGGCGGAGCTGAGGCTGGAAGACGTTTTGGGCAAGCCGATGGTCGAAACCTACTGGTTTTCGTATTCGGCGGACGTGCAGAAGCGGGTCCGGGCTACGGTGGAGCTCGCCGCGCAAGGTGTCTCAAGCCGTTACGATCTGCTCGTGCGAGTGGGCGAAGGGGTCCACATCTGGATCGATTTTTCGATAACGCCGCTTTTCGATGAAACTGGGAAGGTCGCCTATTTAGTGCCTTCCGGGCTGGTCATTCATGAGCGCAAACAGGCCGAGGAAGCCGTCCGCACGAGTGAACGGTTTTTAAAAACCGTCATCGAGACCGAACCCGAGTGTGTGAAGCTGGTGGGGCCTGCGGGTGAATTGCTGGATATGAACCGCGCGGGGCTGGAGATGCTCGAGGCCGAATCGCTCCAAGAAGTGCGGGCCCATGGGATCGGGCATTTCATTCTCCCGGAGTATATTGCTGGACTTAAAGCGCTGCATGCAAACGTGATGGCCGGCGGTAGTGGGCTGCTGGAGTTTGAAGTCGTCGGGTTGCGCGGCACGCGTCGCTGGCTCGAAACACATGCGGCCCCTGTTCGCGACGAAAGCCGCCAGGTTACGATGGTGCTGGCGATCACGCGTGACGTGACCCAGCGCAAGCGGACGGAAGCGGCGTTGCAGTCGTCTCTGGAGGAGAAAGAGGCGCTGCTGAAGGAGGTGCATCACCGGGTAAAGAACAACCTTCAGGTGATCACCAGCCTGCTACGGCTGGAGACGAGCCGCAGCGCGGAGCCGGCTACCAGGTTTGCGCTCAGGGATATGCAGGGCCGGATCCAGTCCATGGCGCTGTTGCACGAATTGCTCTACCGGTCCGGCATCTTCGCTTCCATCGATTTGGCCGGCTATATCAAACAAATCACCTCTCATATCTTTCGAGCCCTGCCCACCCAGCCCGGCGCCGTCCAACTCCACCTGGATCTGGCACCGATTGCGCTGAAGATGGACCAGGCCATGCCCTGTGGTTTGTTGGTCAACGAGTTGGTTTCCAACTGCCTCAAACACGCCTTCTCTTCCGATCGTACCGGCCAAATCGATATCCAGCTGGAGCTTAAGCCTGGGACGTCTGAAGTCAGATTGTGTGTGAGGGATAATGGGGTGGGGTTGCCTGCGGACTTTGAATCTCTTTCGTCCAATTCCCTGGGACTGCAACTTGTGGCCGACCTGACCCGACAGCTCGGCGGCACTTTGTCCGTCGCCAATGACGACGGTGCGGTGTTCACGGTGTGTTTTGTGGCCGACGGCCTGGATCCGTCAGTGGCTTTGTAGAAGAGTGTGAAAAGGTTTTTGCGAGAGAGGACGTGCCCCGTCATCGGACCGGGCTGAGGCCGCCGGAATCCGGGCCGGAGCGGGTTTTACCGGTTGTCCCGTCCGGTGGGTCTGCTAGAACCCCTCGCATGACAGCTACTAAACGATTCCGGTCCGGTGTGCTTTTTGGAGACGAAGTCAAAGAGCTGCTGGATTATGCTAAGGCCAACGAATTCGCACTGCCTGCGATCAACTGCATCGGTACGGACTCCGTGAATGCCGCGCTGGCTGCGGCTCGCGAAGTGAATTCGCCCACGATGATTCAGTTCTCCAATGGCGGGGCGCAGTTTTTCATCGGCAAAACCGTGAGCAAGGAAGCGCAGTTCGGGCCGATCCAGGGTGGGATCGCGGGGGCTCATTACGTGGAGATTGCGGCAAAAGCCTACGGCGTTCCTGTGGTGCTCAACACCGATCATTGCGCCAAGAAACTGCTGCCCTGGGTGGACGGCATGTTGCTGGCCAGCGAGGAGCATTTCGCCAAAACGGGGAAGCCACTTTACAGCTCCCACATGCTCGATCTTTCCGAGGAACCGCTGCACGAAAATCTCGAGATCTGCGCGCAGTATTTCGCCCGGATGGCAAAAATGGGCATGACGCTCGAAATCGAACTCGGCGTGACCGGTGGGGAAGAAGACGGTGTGGACAACTCCGGTGTCGAAGAGTCCAAGCTTTATACACAGCCTGAAGAGGTTGCGTTGGCTTATACGACCCTTAGCGCCATCAGCCCCAACTTCACGATTGCCGCCGCATTCGGCAATGTGCACGGCGTGTACAAACCCGGAAACGTAAAGCTCAAGCCGGAGATCCTCAAACAGTCTCAGGATTACATCACCCAAAAGCTGGGTCTTGGCGCCAAGCCCGTGAACTTTGTGTTCCATGGCGGCTCGGGTTCTTCGCGCGAAGAAATCCGCGAAGCCATCAGCTATGGAGCCATCAAAATGAATCTGGATACCGACATCCAGTGGGCCTTCTGGGATGGCGTACGTGCGTACGAAGCCAAGAACCGCGATTATCTCCAGGGCCAGATCGGCAATCCCAAGGGTGCGGACGCGCCGAACAAGAAGTTCTACGATCCACGCATCTGGCTGGGAGCGGCCGAGGATTCCGCCACCAAGCGGCTTCTCGCTTCTTTCGAAGACCTCAATTGCGTGAACCGTAACGCCTGATTTGGCTTCCGTCCCGGAGCCGAGGCTCGCCCCAGCGGGTGGGTGTCGGCTCCAGCGGACTGTCTTGTGGAAAAAGTCCGGCCCCCATCCTGCGGGAACTCCGGTTAGGTTAAACCGGCGGCGCCCCTGGCCGGATCACAGAGGAAAGTGGGAATGTTAAACCACTATTTTGAGAGTGAGTAAGCAGGCGACGCACCCGCTGCCTGTAATTCTCAATAGCGCCCGGTGTGGCGGGGTTTGCGGAAGCGGGTTCCCGCTACTTCGCGGGATTGCCAACCTCCTCTTCCGGGGCGATGCTCACCCCCCTTTATGATCCCGGATCCGAGCCGCAAATACCGCCCTTTTCCGCCGGTGGCCCTGCCCAATCGGCAGTGGCCCAACCGCACCCTCACGCACGCCCCCATCTGGTGCAGCGTCGACCTGCGCGACGGCAATCAGGCGCTGGCGGTGCCGATGAACGTTTCCCAAAAGCTCGAACTCTTCGACGCGTTGGTGCGTTGCGGCTTCAAAGAGATCGAGGTCGGTTTTCCCGCCGCTTCCAACACGGAGTTCGCCTTTATGCGGCGTCTCATCGAGGACGGGCGTATTCCTGAAGATGTCACAGTTCAGGTTCTTGTGCAGGCGCGCGAGGATCTCATCGAGCGCACCGTCGAATCCCTCAAGGGCGTGCGCAAGGCCATCATCCACCTTTATAATTCCACCTCGCCAGCACAGCGCCGGATTGTTTTCGGACTCGAAAAACCCCAGATCCTCGAGATGGCGCGCCGCGGCACTCAATGGATCCGGGATCGCTTACCGAAGTTGGCCGGCTCGGATGTCCGGCTGCAGTATTCGCCCGAGAGCTTCTCTGCGACCGAGGTGGAGTTTTCCCTCGAGATTTGTGAAGCCGTGATGGCTGTTTGGGAGCCGACACCCGAGCGGAAAATTATTCTCAATCTCCCCGATACCGTGGAGGTGGCGATGCCAAACGTTTATGCCGACCAGATCGAATGGTTCTGCACAAACCTCAAGCGCCGCGATTGCGCCATTATCAGTCTGCACACCCACAATGATCGCGGCACGGGTAC
>CAMCYN010000237.1 GCA_945883955.1 Akkermansia muciniphila | reverse complement strand
AGAAAGATGTCCGCCTCGGCAACCTCTGGCAGACCATGTTCGGCGTGATGGGCGTGAAAGTGCCCGCCAAGTTCCAAGGCGGCGAGGCTGATGGTGTCATCAAGGAAATCGTGTGACTCACCCCAACCATGAAATTGCTCGCCGCGCTTACTGATAAGAAATTCCTTTTGCGTACGCAAGGGGGTAGGGGCCGAATCAGCATTGTGCGTTAAAGATCCTCTCCCGCGAGAAATCCCCCATCTCCATGATGCCCGAGGGCCTGCTTAAAACCCTCAAAGACGACGAAGTCCGCGACCTCATCGCGTATCTGCGCACCACGTCGCAGGTGCCGCTGCCAAAGCCGTGAAAACGCACGCGATGAAACAACCATCGGAGCAAAACATCCCCGAACCCCGAGCTGCTGCCGGGGCGCTTGCAGAAACTCCGGGAAGCGATGGGTTTGAGCAACGTCCACCCCAGCGAGTGAGCGTGGCATGCCCCGGCCAGTTTCACCCTCTGAAAACTTTTTTCGGCAACTCGCCGTTTTCGTGGAGGGTTCCTTGTGATGACCGCTGCGGAGAACGACAGACATGACCGCTTCCTCAGGCTCTATGTGGAGCATGAGGAGGCGTTGCGTGGCTTTGTGCGCTCGCTGGTGCCCACGCTGGAGGATGCGCGGGAGGTCATGCAGCAGACGGCGGCGGTGCTGTGGCGGAAGTTTGATGACTCGGCGGACTTCCGCCCTTGGGCCTTTGGCGTGGCGAAGTTCGAGGCTCTCGCGTTTCTCCGCGACAGGGCGCGTGACCGGCATGTGTTCGGCGATGAGGTGCTGGCTTTGCTGGAGGCCGAGGCCATGGAGGTGGCGCAGTCGAGCGAGCAGGAGGAGCGGGCGCTGGAGCAGTGTTTGCAAAAACTATCCGCAGCCCAGCGCGAACTGGTGGAGACGGCGTATGCGCCGGGCGCCCGCATGGATGAGCTGGCGCGTTCAGCGGGCCGCACGCCGATGGCGCTCTATAAATCACTGCACCGCATCCGCATGATCTTGGCGGACTGTGTGCAGCTCACGTTGAACCAAAAGGAAGAACTTGCATGAAATCGAGCGACACTAAGATGGAATTGGTGCGCCGCTACCTGGGCGGCGCGTCAACTCTGGAAGAGGCGCGAAGGCTGGAGTCCATGCTGGCGGTGGATGCGCAGCTGCGCCGGGACTATCTGGCCTATGCGCGTGTGGAGGCTGGCTTGTCGTCAAAGGTGCGGCCAAAGCTGGTCAAAACGGCCCCGCCGAACCGCTGGCTCGCCTGGCGTCCACTCACCGCTGCGGCGGCGGGGATTGTGTTTGGGATGTTCTGCACCTCGCTCGTGTTTGGGTATTCGATGCCACGGATGGTGGAGCGGGTGTTGAACCTCGTGAACGCTGGGTTTGAAGAACCGTTGGCACCGCTGCCGGACGGCATTCCCTTGCGCTTCGGTGTGTGGAGCGGCGATTTCTCGGAGATCGTTGGCGAGCAGCAGGGCATCACGCCGCATGAGGGCCAGCGCATGTTTCGCTTCCTGCGTTCGGATTCAAACGACGGCTTTCCGGCGCGTGCGTATCACGGGAACATGTATCAGTTCATCGACATCCGTCCGTGGCGTGAGGCGATCTCCAGCGGCACGGCGGTGGTGGATTGGTCGGCGTGGTTCAACTGCATTCGTGAAGCTTCGGGCAAGCCGTCGAAGTTTGAGGCGAGCATGTGGGCCTTCGCAGGCGAGCCCTCCGTTGTGCGCAAGAGTTGGGAGGAAAAGGTGCACCAGGAGCTGGCTTACAGCACTTGGCGCGTGGTGGCGGATGACGATCCGAAGACGTGGCAGCGCGTGGCGGGCAGCCTCATCGTGCCACCGGACACGGATTTCCTCGTTGTGGAACTCAAGGCCACCGCTGCCGATGAAACGCCGATGAATGGCGTCGTCACCTTTGCCGGTCACTACGCGGACGATGTGCGGATGGTGCTGCGCACGAATGCCCGAGAGCATCCGCAAAAGCTCACGCAGGCCAGCCCGTGAAGTTTCACCACTTTCAAAGCTCATCCCTAAACCTCTCCAACCACCGTGACCTGAACTCATGAAGACACACTCCACCAACCTCCTCCAACAGCTTGCTCAACGCTGCACCAAGGCGCTTCGCCGGGCATCGACCGTTGCGTTGATCGCGACGAGCGTGCTAGGCGTCCACGCTCAACAAAGCGCTCCGGCCAATGCACCCGCAGGCCTGGAATACTCGCTGGAGACCATCGCCATTGATTCCGCAGAACGAAACGTGGTGTATCACACGCGGGATCACATTGAGGCTCCGAACTGGTCGTGCGATGGCAAGTTCCTGCTCTTCAATTTCAAAGGCGGCATCTACAAGCTGCCCATTACCAGCGACGACAAGCCAGCGATCCAGCCGGGCAGCAAGCCGCAGTTGCTCGACACCGGTGCGGCGAAGAAGTGCAACAACGACCACGGCATTTCCTTTGATGGCACCCAACTCGCCGTGAGTTCAAGGGGCGATGACAAGAAGTCGCTGATCTATGTTTTGCCCATCAACGGCGGCGAAGCACGGCTGGTGACCCCGCTGTCGCCGTCCTACTGGCATGGCTGGTCGCCCGATGACAAGACGCTGACCTACTGCGCCGAGCGCGATGGCAACTTCGATGTCTATACCATCCCCACCGCTGGCGGTGCCGAGAAGCGGCTGACGACAAATCCCGGTCTCGATGATGGCCCTGAGTATTCGCCAGACGGCCGCTTCATTTACTTCAACTCCGAGCGCAATGGCACGATGGAAATCTGGCGCATGAAACCCGATGGCTCAGAACAGCAGCCCGTGGTCGCGGATGAATATCGGAACTGGTTCCCGCATCTCTCGCCGGATGGAAAATGGATGGTCTTCATCAGCTTCGGCAAGGACGTGATCCCCGATGAGCATCCCGAGAACCGCGACGTGATGCTGCGCCTGATGCCCGTCGCGGGCGGCGAGATTCGCGTGCTGGCAAAACTCTTCGGCGGACAAGGCACGCTCAACGTTCCTTCGTGGTCGCCGGACAGCAAGAAGCTCGCGTTTGTCAGTGTCACCAAGCCCGTGCCTCCAGATTGGTCATTGCCCAGCATGCCGGAGCCCAATCCTCATAAGCAGGTGCCCCCACCGGCGGATTTTCATCGACCCACCGTCACCATCAATCAGCCGCTGGGCATCTTCGAGGGGCAGGCAGACATCGGAGGGCCGCTGCTGCCGGGCAACGCCAATTTCAATGCCCGCACCGGACAATACCGGCTCACCTCAGCGAGCTATAATATCTGGTATCAGCGCGACGAATGCCGCTACGCGTGGAAGCAAATATCCGGTGATGCCTCGCTCAGCGCCACCATCACCTTTCCGAATCGCGAGGGCTACTACGACCGCAAGGCCGTGCTGATGTTTCGCCAGGACCTCAACGACGATTCAAAGACCATCATGGTCGCATTGCATGGCGGCGGATTGATCCATCTGGCGCAGCGTGCGGAGAAGGGCGCGAAGATCGTCGAAGCCTGCCGTGTAAAAGCCGAGAATCGAGCCGCCGATGCTCCACCGATCCGCCTCGGCATCGAGAAGCGTGGCAACACCTTCGCGCTCCTCGTCAGCCTGAATGGCGAACCTTTGCATCAAGTCGAAACCACGGCGGAACTTCATCTCGATGGTCCTTTCTACGTCGGCATTGGCTTCTGTTCACATCTGCCCGTCACCTCGGATACGGCGGTGCTCTCCGATGTGGTGTTGAAGTGAAGGCGCGTCATGAGAACCCGTTCATCTCCCATGAAATCGCGGCGTTTCATTGTCTTTGGTGTGACCGCTTTCAGCCTCGCGATCAGCGCCACCTTCGCCGCTGGTGATGCCATCAGCGCCGGACCTGCCAAGAAGCTCACGGTAGCCGATGCGGTGTCTGAAACCCGCGCCTTGCTGCATGGGCGGAAGATCTCTGACATCCTCGGTGTCACGCACGTCAGCGGCAAGTATGCGCTCACGGAGAAACCCTTTCTCATTGAAGGCGCGGAGGCGGTGCACACGCTTGGAGCAAAGGTGCTCAAGCTTTGGTTCTACTCCATCTATGAGAAGCAGTATGGCTGGCACAGCGATTGGCCCAAGGATGTGCCCGATCTCGAAGCACTGGCAAAGACACCGTATTATGAGGCCGTGTTCGCCATGCCGTTTCACACCCTCGTGCTGGAGACGGCCGAGATCGGCATGCGGGACAACTTCTGGCAGCAAGGCCTGTCCGACACCGACAAGCAGAAGGTCCACGATCAAGCGTATCGGCTCGCCAGGCATCTGCTCACTCGCTATCGCGGCACCGGCAAAACGTTTGTGCTGCAAAACTGGGAAGCCGACAACGTGATGAAATACGCGTTGAAGGACGCGAACCCCGACACCTGGGACACCGCCTATCAGGGCATGTGCGATTGGATCAACACGCGGCAGGCCGCCGTGGAACAAGCGCGTCGCGACTGCGGCACAGATGGTGTGCAAGTGCTGCATGCCTTTGAGGTCAACTTCGTTCCCTCCATCAAGGACATCGCCGAAGGCAAGCCCTATGAGAAGGGCAAGCCGCTCGTCGTGGACAAAGTCGTGCCGAAGACGCATTGCGATCTCTACAGCCTGTCATCGTGGGAGACCTGGGGACCCGGCAAAGAAGATGGCCTCTTTGATCGCCTGCAATACCTCGCCAGCAAGGCTCCGCACGATGGCATCTTTGGCGCGGAGAATCTGATGCTCGGCGAGTTCGGAGCGAGCGAGGACGGCTTCGAGAAAATCAAAAAGAACTACCCTGTTTACCAAGGAGATACCTCGGGCGCGGCCTTCTATGCGCTCCACCGCATGGTCGATGCCGCGCTACGCGCCGGTGTGCGCTACATGATCCACTGGCAGATTTATGACAACGATCTGCGCATGGGCGGCAAATACGAAGGCAAAGGCCTACCGCCCGGCGTCATGGCCACCGCCGAGCAATGCGTGGGCAACTGGCTCATCCGTCCCGATGGCTCCCACGTGCCCACCTACGACTACTTCAAGGCCCTCTTCGACGCCGAGAAGAGCGAAGCCCGCCGCTAAAGTTCGCAGAGATTCCCTTTCACCAGCCCGCCACCCGCATGCTGAACCACCATGCCCTCCGCGCCGTGAGGGAGAATGATCGCATGCGCTTAGGTTTACCCCTCCTTTTGCTCCCCTTGGCCCTGTCCGCCGGCGAATGGCGGGAGGTCTGGCGCGACGATTTCAACGGCAAGGAACTCGATTGGACGAAATGGTCGGTCGAAGAG
>CAMCYN010000236.1 GCA_945883955.1 Akkermansia muciniphila | reverse complement strand
CGTTTGTCCAGGTCGATCTGGAAGGCTCCTATCCTCTGGATTGGATCGCCCTCATTCCCGCTCAGGTGGACTGGCAAACCCTCGAACGTCCTTCGTACGGCTTTCCGCTCCGGTTCCGGATTGATGCCTCCGAGGACGAGAACTTCGCGACCTTCACGGCCCTCGGAATTTTCACCGAGAATGATTTCCCAAACCCCGGTATCGCTCCGGTCACCATTGCGGCTGAGGGAAAAACCGGGCGGTTTGTGCGCGTCACAATCACGAAAATGGCTCGGGAAGATGGCCGGTATCTGTTCGCCCTCGGCGAACTAATGGTTCTGAGCGGGAACCGAAATCTCGCCAACGGCGCTCCGGTCCGGGCGTCGGCGGCCACGCATTTTCCACCTCGTTGGGCGCTGGAGAACCTGGTGGATGGGCGCTCGGCCCTCGGCCCTCCCATTCAGCGTGAACTGCTTCCCTATGACGGGCTCTACAGCGGGCCGGCTCCAGCGGGGCAGAATCCCTGGATGCTGCTGGATTTGGGGCGAGCGGTGGCTGTGGAGGAGGTGCGGTTACACCCCATCCATGCGCGGCTGGGGGCGGATATTCCGGGCTTTTCGTTCCCAAAAAATTTGCGGGTGGAATTGGCGGCGGAGCCAGACTTCCTCGACCCGTTAGAGCTGGTTGGGACACAGGCCGGGGAGCTGCCCAATCCGGGAAATAATCCGGTGACGCTCCGGGCCGGAGGCCGCGTTGCCAGGTATGTTCGAATGACAATGATAGAGCCTCTGCATGGGAACAAATCCCGGTATGGGTTTTCGGAGGTGGAGGTGTATTCGGGCGGTAATAACGTGGCGCGCGGGGCTCGGGTCTCTGCCGTTCCGGATTCCAGCAACTGGAGCCGTACCTGGCCTCTGGAGCAACTTGTCGACGGGTACACGAGTTACGGAAAGCTGATGGAGCTGCCGGCGTGGCTGCAGCAATGGAGTCGCCGCGCCGATCTTCAACAGAAACTTGCCCGTCTTGAGGTTCAACGCGAGGTCTGTCAGGCGCAGGTGCAGATGCAGCTTTGGCGGCTCGGCGCTGCGGGATCGGCCGTGGTGGTTCTGGGCGGGCTCGGCGCTGTGGTGGTTCTGAGGATGCAGGCCCGGCGGCGGCGCGAGACCGAATTACATACGTTGCGCACGCAGTTTGCCCACGATCTGCATGATGAGATCGGGAGCAATCTGGCCGCGATTTCTGTCATTAGCGAAATGGCGCGCCGCCAGACGGAGAGCGGCGACACCGGGAACTGGGAGGAAATTCAGAGCATCGCTCGCGATAGTAATGAGGCGCTGCATGAAGTGCTGTGGGTGTCTGGGGCGCGTCAGGAGGAGGGCGTGGATCTTCTCGAACAGTTGAAGAAGGCCGCCCGGCGCATGCTGGCGGGACGGGTCGTGCGCTGGATTGATTCCACACCGGTGGTGTCTTCGCAGTGGTCGCTCGAGAGCCGGCGGCAGGTGTTTTTGTTTTTCAAAGAAACGCTCGCGAATGTGGTGCGCCATTCCTCGGCCACCGAAGTGGAGCTCGCGCTGGAGAGCCGGGCCGGAAAAATCCAGCTTCGGGTTCGTGATAACGGCACGGGATTCGCCGGCGTGGAGGGCGGGGGTACGGGGGTGCAAAGTTTGCAAGAACGGGCGCGTGCGCTGGGGGGAACCTGTTACATTCACAGCCAGCCTGGAGAGGGAACCACGGTGGAACTGGAGGTCCCCGTACCGACCACCAACTGGCGAACACACAAATAAGGAACTGTTATGGCGATTCTTTGGCTGGTCGAAGACAACCCCGCGTTCCGGAAGGCCACCGAACGGGCTTTATCCCAAGTGCCCGGGGTGGAGGCTGTTCGCGCGTTTGTGCGGTGCGAAGATGTTTTGAGCGCGCTGGCTTTGGGTGCCCCTCCCGACGTGGTCCTGATGGATGTCGGGTTGCCGGGAATGGACGGCATCGAGGGGATTGGGCGGATTAAGGCGGTGGCGCCGGAGGTAAGTATTTTGGTGCTCACGGTGTTTGAGGAGGACGACAAAATCTTCCGGGCCATTTGCGCCGGGGCTTGCGGCTACCTGTTGAAGTCGGCCCCGATGGAAAACATTTTGGAGGGGGTGTTCCAGGCGATCAGCGGGGGCGCGCCAATGAACCCGAGGGTGGCCAAGCGGGTACTTGAGATGTTTTCGCGAATGGCGCCTGCGAAAAAGGATTATGGCTTAACCGAGCGCGAACAGGCGGCACTGGAGTGTATGGCGGAAGGATTGGCAAAAAAACAAATGGCCGACCGGCTCACCCTCAACCTGCACACACTCGACTATGTGGTGCGCTGCCTTTACCGGAAGCTGCACGTCAACTGTCAGTCCGCAGCAGTCTCCGTGGCGCTCAAGGACGGCCTGATCGGGCGGTAGTTTTTGTGGGGGCCGGGGGACGTCTTTCGATCGGGCGGGTACTGCAAAGACTGGCCTCGGTCGGGGCGGCCCGCTTTTTAAGTCTCGGTTGAGTCACCGGCCCGAATGGGGCATATTCACAGGATGATTCTTGTCCTAGATCTACCGGATTCTTGGGAAAGCCTTCTGGGACTCGATTCAGGAGACGCCACAAGCCGTGCCCGTCAAATGCTTGTGCTTGAGGGATACCGGGAAGGGCGGCTTTCGCGGGGGCAGGTTTCGGAGATGTTAGGTTTGGGTTTTCACGAAACAGAGGCTCTTTTGGCGGAGCATCATGCAGAGCAACAGCCAACTTGGGATGAGCTGGAAGCTGGTGCCAATCAATTGCGCTCTCGGCTGGCGGAATGAGGGGGCCGCTTTATTTCGCCCTTTCAGGGCTAGTCGAATTGGAAAATTCTACCCAGCCCGCCACTCGCAAACCCTCGTTCAGGCAGGGCTAAAATGAGGCGCGCCGTTACCGCTCCGAGCAAACGTCAGCCTCGGGTGGTACTACCTACTCGGGAAAGCCGAGAGAAATTGGATCCAGCGAAGTGACTTTGGACTGAGCGATAGCAAGAGCCGCATGACCTGGTGCAGTACCGGGCGGGGATCGCACTGGGGAGGCCGCCTCTCACTTCAGCCCCGTTACGCGCTCGCGTAACTACCGATTTCCTGCGGACTGGATACTCTCTCCGTATGCGTTCCCACCGCACTTCCCTTTCGCCCCTCCTTCTGCTTGCTCTTCTCCTTCCACTTGGGGGCGTCGTCTGCGAAGGCGCTCCGGTCGATTTCAGCCGCGAGATCCTGCCGATCCTGTCAGAGAACTGTTTTCATTGCCACGGACCCGATGCCAGCGGCCGCAAAGCCGATCTTCGTCTGGACACCAAAGAAGGCGCTTTTGTTAAAAATCCCGACGGCGCGGCTGCAATCGTCCCAGGGCATCCCGAAACCAGCACGCTAGTGGAGCGGATCCTGACCACGGACAAGGACGAGCTCATGCCGCCGCCCAAATCCAACCGCAAGCTCACGCCAAAGGAACGCGACCTCCTCAAGCGTTGGGTGGCCGAAGGCGCAAACTGGGGCACGCACTGGGCCTTTGCTCCGCTCAAAAAACCCGCCATCCCCGACAATGGAAGCGCGCATCCCATCGACGCCCTGGTGCGCGAACGACTCAAAACCGACAACCTCGACCTCCAGCCCCGCGCCCCACGCCGCACTCTCCTGCGCCGTCTCTCGCTCGATTTGACCGGGCTTCCACCTACCCCGGAAGAAACCGCCAATTTCGACGCCGATACCGCACAGGATGCGCTTGCCCGCACCGCAGACCGTTTGCTGGCCAGTGCGCGTTATGGCGAACGCATGGCCTGGGACTGGATGGAAGCGGCGCGTTATGCGGACACGAACGGATACCAGGGCGATAATGAACGCACCATGTGGCCATGGCGCGACTGGGTCGTAAACGCCTTCAACCAGAACCTTTCCTACGATCAGTTCACACTCTGGCAGCTCGCGGGTGACCTGTTGCCCGGGGCTACCCAGGAACAGAAACTCGCGACCGGGTTCCTCCGAAATTACGCGATCAATGGCGAAGGCGGCCGGATCGCCGAGGAAAACCGCGTCGATTACGTCATGGACATGGCCGAAACCACCGGGACCGTTTGGCTCGGGCTGACGTTGCTTTGCTGCCGTTGCCACGACCACAAATACGATCCGCTTCTGCAGTCGGACTATTACCAGTTCTTCGGCTTTTTTAATCAGACCCCCGTCACGGGCGGCGGTGGCGATCCGCAAACCGCCCCCCGGATCGAGATCCCACAGGGCAACGAGCTGGCCGAATTCGAAAAGGCGAAGGCTGCGCTCAAGGAGGCCGAAAGCAAATGGACGGAGTCCTGGAAGGCATCGGCCGAACGCCGTGCGGAATGGATGACAGCGGGAGCCGTGCAGAAAGTCGACTCGCCGGAAGAGGAGGCCAAAAAGCCGAAGGCCGGCAGCTTAAAAGCGGCGTTGGAAATTCCCGAGGCCAAGTGGTCCTCCGAGCAACGGAAGGTCGTCGAGGACGCCTGGGCCAGGGAGGATCCGGATTTCAAAAAACTCCACGCCTCTCGCGACGCTCTTCGCCAGAGGCGCGACCGGATCTCCAAAGCCGTCACGCGTGTCATGGTGATGGGCGACATGCCCAAGCCGAGGCAGACCTTTATCCTCGATCGCGGCCTGTACAATCAGCCCGGCAAAGAGGTCAGTGCCGGGGTGCCGCAGAGTCTGCCGCCGCTCGGGAAGGGCGATCCGGCCAACCGGCTGGGTCTGGCCCGCTGGCTGGCCGCGCCCGAAAATCCACTGATGGCCCGGGTAACGGTGAACCGGCTTTGGCAGCAGCTTTTTGGGATAGGGTTGGTGAAAACCGCCGAGGACTTTGGCGTACAGGCTGAGACCCCGATCCATCGCGAGCTTCTGGACTGGCTTGCGGCCGAATTGCGCGACAGCGGCTGGAACGTAAAGGCGCTCCTGCGTTTGATCGTGACCAGTGAGACGTACCTCCAGTCTTCCAACGTCCCGGAAGGGCTCGCCGAACGCGACCCCCAGAACCGTCTGCTGGCCCGGGGCGCCCGGTTCCGGATGCCGTCCTGGATGATTCGCGACAACGCCCTGGCGGCCAGCGGACTGCTTGTCGGCGCAATCGGTGGCGGTCCGGTGAAGCCGTATCAACCGGAGGGAGTGTGGGAGGAGGCCACGTTTGGGGTCACCAAATACCTTCAGGACAAGGGTGAGGGCTTGTACCGGCGGAGTCTTTACACGTTCTGGCGCCGGATTGTCGGCCCCACCAACTTCTTCGACACCACCAACCGCACCAGTTGCTCGGTGAAGCCGTTGCGGACCAACA
>CAMCYN010000235.1 GCA_945883955.1 Akkermansia muciniphila | reverse complement strand
ATTGAGGAGCAAGGGCAGTTGATTTTGAAAAGGCAGGCTTGTGACAGTTGTGTAACTGCTTAGCCTTCAGTGATCGGTGCCACCTGCTATTTTAGATCCCGGCATTCTTTGTAAGCGTAACACCTCGCGTTTTGATCTCCGTGACAAATTCTCCCAGTATCTCACTCCTCGCCCAGCTCGCAGCCATCACAGGCTGCGAATTTGACCACGAACGCGCGCGCGGAGGGGTGCAGAATGCCTCCCACGCTGACGCCGATCCGCTCGCGCAGCTCATTTCCGCCGCAGCGGAGGTGTTTATGAAGGTCTCGCCGGTGCGACAGCCGCTAGCGGAGGTTCTGTGGCATACGCGACAGGATTTACCGGTGGTCATTTGGAACGGGAAGGAGCAGAAATGGATCGTAGTGACCTATGCGGGTTGGTTTCGCCTGCGCATTGCGGATGGGGATCATCCGACGCACCGAGTTAGTATTTCGCGCAGCGAGCTGGTGAGGATGCTGGGGCTCAAAAGCGTGAATGAAGTCGTCGAGGTTGGCATCGTGCATCCAGAGCGGCCTGCACAGACCATGAGCGCACACGCGGACGCGGAACATCACGAGCATGTCAGCCCCGAGCGGCGCTTTTTCCGGCTTTTGAGGGCGGAGAGGCAGGACATCCTCACGCTGTTCATCTTTTCGGTGTTCTCCGGCATTTTATACCTTGCCGCGCCACTGGCAATGGATGCAGTGGTGAGCAACCTGGCCTTCGGTGGGCAGTCGCGGCCTTATGTACAGGCCATCGTGATCCTCGCGCTGGCACTGCTTGGAGCGCTGGGTCTCCAGGCCATCATCCGTGGCTTTCAGTATTACATTTCCGACATCATCCAGCGCCGCATCTTCGCCCGCACAACGGCCGACCTCGCGTATCGCCTGCCACGCGTCAAAGCCCAGTCTCTCGATGAAGTGCATGCGCCGGAGCTGGTGAACCGCTTTCTTGATGTCGTCACGGCGCAGAAAAGCACCGCGCTGCTGCTGCTCGATGGCGTGAACCTCATTTTCAGCAGCCTGATCGGCATGCTGCTGCTCGCCTTGTACCATCCGCTGATGCTCATGTTCGTCGTGATCCTGCTGGCGCTCATCGCACTGAGCATGTGGCTGCTCGGCAAGGGTGCGGTAACCTCTAGCATCGCGGAATCTCGTGTGAAATACGATGTGGTGAACTGGTTTGAGGAGATCGCGGCCTTCCCCTTCGCCTTCAAAGGCCCCGGCGGCTACCAGATGGCCTACGAGCGCGCGAACCATCTGGCAACCGAGTATCTCGCCTGTCGTGGTGCTCACTTCCGCATCGTCATGCGGCAGATCGTGGCGCTGCTCGTTCTCTCCGTCGTGGCGGCGGCTGTGTTGCTCATCCTCGGTGGCTGGCTGGTGGTGAGCCAACAGATCACGCTAGGCCAACTCGTGGCCTCCGAACTCATCATGGGCACCATGGTGAGTGCGATGGCGAAGATGGGCAAAAAACTCGAGGCATGGTATGACGCCATGGCCGCCATGGATAAGCTCGGCCACATCTTCGACCTCGAAATCGAACGAGAGGACGGAGCGCAACCTGAGAAGCGCGAGGGCGGAGCGGCGGTGCGTGCGTCTGAGATATCCTTTGGCTATCATGGGCCGCTCTACGCGAAAAAGAGCTTCACCGTGAACTCTGGCACTCGTGCGGCTATCGTTGGGCCGCATGGCTCGGGAGTCAGCTCGCTGCTAGACATCCTTTTCGGCCTCCGCCAGCCCACCGAGGGCCATGTGAGCTTCGACGGCCTCGATTTGCGTAGTTGGTATCTGGAGGCGCTGCGCGAGAGCGTGATGCTGCTGCGCCGCAATGAGATCGTCGATGGCACCGTGATCGAGAACCTGCGCCTGGGCCGTGTCGATATCGGCCTCGATGAAATCCGCGCTGCGCTGGAGCGCGTGGGCCTGCTCGATGTGCTGCTGCATCTCCCCGAGGGCCTGAATCTGCGCCTGAAAATCGGCGGCGCTCCGCTCAGCGGCAATCAACGCACGCGCCTGCTGTTTGCCCGCGCCCTCGTGCAGCGCCCGCGGCTGCTGCTTGTCGACGAACTCTTCGACGGCCTCGACGACGAGTCCTTCAATATCCTCGAAAACGCCATCCTCGACCCTTCGCTCACCTGGACCCTCATCCTCGCCACACGCGACCATGATGTCACGAAGCGCTGCGACCAGATCATTGAACTCGCGCCTTGCCATCTCAATGACGGCACGGCCTCGCAATCCGAAACCCAGCGTTTGCAATCCCACTCATGAACCACGCACCTTCTTACTCTCCGCCGCCGCTGCCCGCGCTGAGCCTCGCGGGTTCAACGAAATTCACTCGCCGGTTCAGTCGGCTGCTGCTGCTCAGTTTCTTCGTCTTTGTCATCGGCATCTTGTGGCTGCCATGGCGGCAGTTCGTGTCCGGGGCAGGGCGTGTGATCGCCTTCAATCCCCTCGACCGCCGCATCAACATCGAGGCGCAGGTCTCCGGCCGCGTGAAGCATCTGCACGTCGTCGAAGGTCAACGCGTGAAGAAGGGAAAGCTCATCATCGAGATTCAGGACAACGACCCGAACCTCCTCAACAACCTCAGAGCGCAGCGCGAGGCCATCGAGAGTCGGCGCGACTTCGCGTCGGGGCGCGTCGAGTCCCTGACCGCGCAGATCACGCAGCAGGAACTCGCCAAAGCACAGGCCATCGACGGCGCGGAGCAGAGAGTCGCCGGTGCCAAGATCGCCGCCGAAACCTCGCTGCTGAATTACAAGCGCACGAAGGACCTCTATGAGAAGAAACTCGAATCCCAGCGCAACTTTGAACTCGCGACGCTCTCGCGTGACTCGACCATCGCCGAGTGGAAATCCTCCGAGGCCGCGCTGAAGCGCACCAGCAACGACTTCGACGCCACCATCGCCTCCACGCATGCGTCGAAAGGCACAGCCTTGAGCGAAGTGGCCACCGCCGAGCGTGATCTCTCGGTCATCGACGTCCAGATTAATCAAACCGAGAGACAGCTCATTGAGTCCCCGCGCGATGGCATCGTTCTTAACATCGCGGCCACGGATGGCAGCTACCTGCGACCCGGATCGCTCATTTGCGTCATCATTCCCGAAACCGACAGCCGCTTTGTTGAGATCATGGTGGATGGAAACGACATGCCGCTCATCCATCCGCGCAAAGACGACCAGTCCGGCAGTCCCGTGCGCCTTATCTTTGAAGGCTGGCCCGCCGTGCAGATGATCGGCTGGCCGCAGCTCGCAATCGGCACGTTTGGCGGCGAAGTCGTCTTCGTCGATGCCACCGACGATGGCACCGGCAAATTCCGCATCGTCGTCGGCCCCAGCGATGACATTGTTGATCGCGGCGATGGCAAAGGCCCCGTCACCGTCGGCTGGCCCGACAAAGACCGCTGGCTCCGTCAAGGGGCCCGCGCGAACGCCTGGGTTATGCTCAATGAAGTCCCGCTCTGGTTTGAATTCTGGCGTCAGATTAACGCCTTCCCGCCGGCTGTGAGCAACGCTGATGGCAAACTCAATCCCACGAAGAAATGAGAAACCAAGTGCTCAGTGCTCAATTGTCAGTGATCAGTCGCTTCGCGACTTGGCTGCTCATTTTACCTTTTTCAATCCTCAACGCCGCCGAAAAGCCCAAAGCTCTCCTCCTCCCCGAAGTCCTCGCTTCGGTGCAAACCCAATATCCGCCTTACCTAGCCGCTTTGATCGAGCAAGACATCGCGAACGGGCGCGTGCGGCAGTCGATGGGCGCTTTTGACCTCAATTTGAATGCGGGCGGTTCGATGAACCCTGCGGGTTACTACGACGGGCGCACCGGCTACGCCATGCTGGACCAGCCGCTACCGTTTTGGGGCGGCAGTGTTTATGGCGGTTACCGTCTAAGCAACGGCTTCCTGCCCAACTACAACAAGGACCGCACGGGCGTCGATGGTGAGGGAGTGCTCGGCTTTCGTCTCCCGCTGCTGCGAGATGGCAGCATCGACCGCCGCCGCGCCGCGCTCTGGCAAGCGCAGATCGATAAGGAACTCGCCGATCCGATGATCCTGCGGCAATACCTCGACTTCACTCGCTCCGCCACGCTCAGTTACTACACATGGGTCGCCAGCGGACAACGCCTCGCGCTTGCCGAGGAACTACTGCGCATAGCCAAAGACCGCGACAGCGCCATTGCCGAGCAGGTCAAAATGGGCGCGAGCGCTTCCATCGTGCAGATAGACAACCAGCGACTTGTCGTCAGCCGAGAAATCGCCACCGTGCTCGCCTTGCGCCGCTTCCAGGCCTCCGCCATCGAGCTTTCGCTGTTTTTCCGCACACAGGACAAAGCCGCGCCCATCATTGCCGAGCGCAACCGCGTGCCGAAAGCTTTCCCACCACATCCACGGCTTGATGAAGCTCAACTCACTGCTGACATCGCCAAAGCAGCTATTTGTCGTCCTGAAATCCGCCGCATTGAGCTTCTGGTCGAAAAGGTCGGAATCGACCGCAAGCTCGCGAAGAACAACTTGCTGCCGAATCTCGACATGGGCGTCGAAGCCGGTCGATTCGGCAATAGCCGCCCGCGTGACCTCGAAAAGAACGAAATCGAAGCCAAGATCGAGTTCAAACTGCCGCTGCAACGCCGCGATGCCAAAGGCCGCATCGACATCGCCGACGCCACCATTGAGCGCTTAAACAACGACAAGCGTTTTGCCCGCGACCGCATCGTCGCCGACGTGCGGGATGCCTACAGCGCTATCAGCGCCGCTTACGACGCCCTCAAAATGACACGTCGAAATGTCGAACTCGCCCGCCAGCTCGAAGCCGCCGAAAACGAACGCCTAAAACAAGGCGCCACGGATTTGCTCGCACTTCAGATCCGCGAGCAGGCCACTTTCGACGGACAGGTTCTCGAAGTCGAAGCCCAGGCCGACTACTTCCGCGCCCAGGCCAACTACCGCGCTGCCATCGCTGCCGATGCTCCCAAGAACCTGACAAGGCGATAAGAGAAAGGCTCTTTAATCACCATGAAGCCGAAACCTGACTACATCGCGCTCAACCGCGCGACTTTCGGCGCGCTCTTCTAAGTACTCACGAGAAAGAAACGTGGTATCTGGATCCAACCATTTGGAGGATCGTCAAGACAGCGGCGGATAAAACGTGGAAATTTAGGTAAGCGCTGGCAGATAACCAGCGGAGCATTAGATGAGCCCAAATAACACGTCAGAATAGGGCCTGTTTAACGCGCAACGCTGATTGCGGCCCCTCCCTCCATACGGCCGCAAAAGGAAATTCTCCAGTATATGTGACAGCCGGGTGATACTTGGGCGACAGACGTGCTTTGGTTTTGCACACCCTTCCTTCCGCTAGCATTCACAAGGGTGTGACC
>CAMCYN010000234.1 GCA_945883955.1 Akkermansia muciniphila | reverse complement strand
ACGGATTTGGACTGGTTTTGATCCGAAAACAGGGCGAAAACTTGAGCGCATCGTTTTGTGTAAAGGGTGAGGTTGCGTTTGTGTTGCAACTCTCTTCAACCAAGCCCTTACCCACAGAACGATGCTTTTCTAATTTAGGAGTTCGGGCTTAGCTCAAAAGTCCGCGTATGTAAGCCGAGGGCATATAACCCTCGATCACAACATGTGTCTCGCCATCCCGATGTAACCGCGCTTGCGGCACCTGGATTTCAGGCGTCTTGGTTGAGCTAAACAGAATGTCGTCGTGGGTGGCTTTGAGCCGGTTGGCGAAAAGCTCTGGTGTGAGCTTTCCTCCGAGATGATCACTGCGTCCGCTAGCCACGTGTCGGGTTCCGAGGATCTTCTCGTCCTGGATGTCCCGTCCACTGGGCGGGAGCTCCGGGGTTCCAAATCCAAGTTCCCCCAACTCCCCCGTAACGGGATCGGAGGTGAGTTTGGCGTTATGCGCCGCGACTGTGGCCGCATCACCGCGAAGCAACATCGCTTCCACAATCCGGCCGGCGCTGACACGCATCATGGCGAGAGTGCCGTTCTCATAACACAGGGGAAACTCCCCTTCAGCTCCGGCTGGAACAAAGTAAACCTGTACTGCTAGAGAGGTTTGCAGCTTCAGGGCCGCCGCGGCATAGCCCGTGGCTTTTTTGGGCCTCCTGCCCGGCCAGCTCAAGTCGAAGGGTCGCTTTACGTCCGAGGACCTCGTAGTCGATCTCCACCCAGTCCGCGCGGGTCATACCCTGTCGCAGTTTTTCCAACAATACGCTGACCTCATTATAGTCCACGGCCAGACCGGTGCTCAGGATGATCTCGTTCATCCCGTGCATGGTGGCTCCGCGGAATCCGAATTCTTTGGCGAAGGCCGTTAGTGGAGCCGTTGCCGAGTACGTAGAGATGCAAAGGAATAGGTCGTCGGTTTTGTAACCGGCATCGTGCAGTGACACTACTTGCCCGGCGGCGTCTACTGCCGTCTCCGGAAGGTCCAGATTGCTGCCGCCGGTAATTTCGTAAGCGAACATTTCGCCGCCTTTCAAATTCAGCCCGGCAAGCAGGCCGTTTTTAAAGCCCTGGAAGAACACCTCATAAGCGTGGCGCTGGATCGAGAACTTTGAGTTCGCCAGAAACGCAAACTCCTTCATTTCGCCCGGATTCGGCAGGTCGATCAAAATGCACACACGTTCTCCGCCGCCGGGTGCAAAAACTGTGGTGACCAGCCGGGAGAGGCTGAAGGCTGGGAAGGTGCGGCTGCTGTAGGCGTTTGTTAAGGGGCTTGCCGCCTGTTGGTAACTGTGGGTCTAGTGCATGGTGTGGAAAGGGAGGTCTCCGGATTCAAACAACGTCGGAAAGCGTTATTTCGCGCTGTCCGGGCTGGATTGGGATTCTGTTGAACCTAAGTGGTTTGTGGGATGTTGAAATGGCGGCGTAACGCCTGGCTTCGGTATTCAAAAATTTTATCGAGGTCGGGTTGCACAAAGAACCGCTGCACCAGGCTTGCGCCGGGCATCCAGCTAAACGGGATGGCGTAATCGATATGGTCGATGACTAGAGTGCCCCCGTCCTTTTCGACAAAAAGATGTTCGTGCCGCCATAGCGAATAGGGGCCGCGAAGCTGTAGATCGACAAACCGGTAGGGCGGTTCCCAAACGGTGATTTCCGTCCGCCAGGTTAGGGGAATTCCGTGCAAATGAATCCTGTAATCAATGAGGGCTCCCGGGTGCATCGAAATGGGTAGAGGAGTCAAAATCTGGAATCCAACCCAAGGCGGAGTGAGCTGCTCGAGATTTTCGGCGCTGGAGAAAAATGCGAACACTTCTGGTAATGGAAGCGGAAGCCACTGTTCCTGATGTATCTGCCGGATCTTCGGTTTCATCTCTACTATGGTGTAGGTTGAGCCATCGCACGAATGGATCCCCGGCGAATGGCGTCCAGATCGGCACATAACCCGTCGAGTGTGTGTCCGATTCGCGCTCCAATGGCCGTGAGTGTGGGCTCGTATGCCTCTGCGGCCCGCCCGCCCACCAGCAGGTGGACGTTTTCCGGGAGCAGGCGCCGGATTTGGGTGAGCTGCTCGGGAAGATCCGGGTCGTCGGGTGGATATACAATGCTCAGGCATAACGCCTTGGCTTGCAATAGGAGTGTAGCTCCCACGATCTCCTCGGCCTGAAGGCTTGGCCCGAGGTAGGTCACCTGCCATCCGATATTTGCCGCCGCTGCCGCGGCGAGAATGGCTCCGAGTTCATGGATTTGACCAGCCGGGGTGCCGACCACAATCTTGGGCGAAAAACGCGTGGTCGGGTACTGGCGGGTAATGTTGCCAAGAAACACCTTCACCGTGGTGATGAATACATGCTCATGAGCCGCCGTCAGTGCGCCTTCCCTCCAACGTTCGCCGATATCGGCGGCTGTTGGGGCAATAACAAGCTGGAGGAGGGCCTGCCAGCCGAGGGCTACCTGAGCCCGTTCAAAAACATGATCCAGTCCCCGGGTATCGAGTTCGATCAAGGCCTTCATCAGCGCCTCCCGAAACGTCCGCGCCGCGTCCGCCGGGGTCGGGGTTCCCTCGGAGGACTTCTCATAAAGCCGTGTCCGCGCCAGTAGCGGCCACAGATCCGCCTCCGCCAAGTGCGCGACCGACCCGATGGATCGTCCGGTGCGTACGACACGCGCAATCAGACTCAGGCGCTGGATGTCCGCTTCGGAATACATCCGGTGTCCGCCCTCAGAACGGGCTGGATCCAGGAGCCGATACCTTTTCTCCCAGGCTCGAATCACATGGGCGCTCAGGCCGGTGCGTTCGGCCGCGTTACGAATGGAGACGTTGGCTGGCATCCGGCGAAATTAGACGCGAGGCCTTCTGTTGGCAACCGGAATACTTTGACAAGCTGTTGTTGTGTCTAGGTTCGCGGCTTGCCTCTTAAACCCGAAGGTTTGCATGCTGGCCTCTCCTTTGGGGAACCGAGGGCTGAGGGCGCAGCGTCATTCCCCAATTCCAGGTTGTTTCCTCTGTGGCGCTCTGGTGCGGAGCGGGGTGCGGATTTTCGCGCAGGCTGCTTAAAAAACGATTTTAGAGGTTGTTCGGAATCCCTTCGGTCCGGCGAGTTTTGGGGGCTGTGTGAAAAAAGTTTCGTATTTTGAGTCGAAATTTTGACAGAATCTTCGACGGCTCAAGCGACGGATTTTTCGCCCGTATTGCCCATCAGTTCACGGGCCACAGAACGGCAAAGATCCGCAAAAAGGCTTTCGGCCAGAGTCAGGCGGTGTTGTCTCGGATGGAAAACCACCCAGGTTCGGGTGAGGCGTTTTCGGCCCAAGGAGATAGAGCACAGACTGCCTTCCTCGATTTCGGTGCGGGCGGTCCATTCGGGTAAAATTCCGATGCCTATTCCTAACCGCACGAATTGCTTAATAGCCTCCTCGCTACTCGTCTCGATGAGGGGGTGAAGCTCGAGTTTTTCTTTGCGGAAGTGTTCGGAGATGAGTTTGTGAGTATCGCTCAGACGATCCGGAGCGATTAGAGCCTGTGACTGGATGTCCCGCGCTTGATTTCGATGAGTCCAGGGATGAGCCGGGGGCACTAAAAAGCGCAGTTCCTCCCGACCAATCGGAATCAGCGTGAGGCCTGTAGCCTGTTCGGGTTCAGTGCAAACTGCGAAGTCGACTTCACCCCGCTGAACGCGGTCTACGGCTTCTGAAACGCTACAGGGATCCATCGTGATCCGCAGTGTCGGGAAGCTTCCCACAAATTCCCGCAGCACATTGGGCAGCAGGTAATGGCAGGCGGTCGGGCTCGCCGCGATCCGCAGCGTGGATTGGACTCGCGTGGGCGCTTCCCGAGTGCGGTCGCGCAGGGCCTGTATCTGCAACAGCACCGCCTCGGTTTCAGGCAGAAGCTCCGCACCGATGGGGGTCAGTTTCATGGCGCCATTTCCTCGTTCAAAGAGGCTGCATCCGAGGTGCTTTTCGAGCGTGCGCAACGAGTGACTCAGTGCGGAGGCGGTTACCTGAAGTTCACGGGCCGCTTTGCCCATGTGCAGATGTCTTGCGAGGGTCGCAAAGACAAACAGCTGATGGGAAGAGAGAGGTTCGTGCATGGCGCGCGCAGATTAGCGCATGAGATGATTTTGTCGACGGCGTGAAAAAAACTCATGCGCCCAAACCGCTCCCTCGTGGCCGGTCGGAGGCATGGCCGTTGCTAAATGGTCGGATCGTGAGAAACGGACCACCCATTGCAACGAAGCGAGCCAGAGTTCGAGCTCTCGGTTCCGCGGACACCTTTCGAATCGGCTTCGTGCCGATGATCGATTGTGCGCCGGTAGTGGTGGCCAGCGAGCTAGGTCTGTTTGACAAGTTTGGGGTGTGTGTACGCTTGAGCCGCGAAATCGGCTGGGCCAGCGTGCGGGACCGTCTCCTCCATCAGGAACTTCACGGTGCCCACGCTTCGGCGACCATGGCGTTCGCTATGCGTTGCGGGCTCGGAAGTCTCGCGGTCCCTTGCCTGACCGCTGCGATCCTCGCCTACAACGGGAGTGCCATCACCCTTTCCTCCGATCTGCGAGAACAGGGAGTTTCCGACGCCGCGAGCTTTGGGGAACTGGCCCGTCGGATGCGCGGCCGAAAGAAGTATAGGTTTGCAGCTGTCTTTCACTATTCCACGCAGCATTGCAATCTGCGCAACTGGCTGGAAGACGCTGGTCTGCATCCGGACAGGGATGTGGAAATTATGCTTCTGCCGTCTCCCCTGGTGCATCGGAGTCTGGCGGCGGGACATGTGGATGGCTACTGCGTGGCCGAGCCTTGGAACTCCATGGCCGAGCAGGATGGGTCGGGTTGGCCTGTTGTCCGGACCCTTGGTCAGCCGGCCATGCAGGTGGAGAAAGTCTTCCTGGTGCTCGAGCGGTTTGAGCGGGAGTTTCCCGAGGTTCACTTGGCCATGGTGGCCGCCCTCCAGGAAGCCTCCAGGCTGTGCCAGCGGCCGGAGTTCCGGTCTGAATGTATCCGGATTCTTTCAATGTCCGCCTATCTGGACATTCCCCAAGACGTTCTTCGTCGTTCCCTCGGGCCTGAGCCGTCGGCGTCTGTGGGCGGAATTCTCTTCGGAGCTGGTGACTTGGGTTCACCCAGCCGCGAACGCGGCCGGGAAGTATTTCAGGCACTGCGGCGTCTTGGGGTTCCGGCGGAGTGCCGGAGTTTCCGGCGCGACATCATACCAAAACTTTTCCGGGAGGACCTCTATACCAGAGCAGCGGAGCGCCTCCCTTTTCATCCTCCCTCCGGCACCGCCACAAGCGCGGCGCTGGTGACCCAGTCGTCTGAGAACCTTGATCGGTTCAAGGCGGCCTAACCCGGCCAGAGCGCGAGTGCGCCCGGTCTGTAGCTAACCAGTAAAACCCAGCCCATGAAAATGTTATCATCCTGCATATCAGGTCTA
>CAMCYN010000233.1 GCA_945883955.1 Akkermansia muciniphila | reverse complement strand
AGTGCGATGCGGGTTTCGGTGGCGAATCCTCCAGCGACGTTGCCGCTGATCGTATTATAGCCCACACTCAGAAGCGCCGCACCACTCTGCCCCAGGATTCCGCGCCCGTTCAGAGACAGATTCCGCGTCAGGTTCATTCCAGTATCACCGCCAGCCAGCACTAACTGGCCGGAGGCAAACCCGCTCGACGAAAATCCGGAGACAATCACCGGCGAGCTCGAAGAACCCAACTGCGCAGAGTCAGTCACCACCAGAGCGCCAGCGTTTACAATCGTGGTGCCCGTAAAGGTGTTCGCCGCAGCCGAAAGACGCAGTACGCCGTTGCCGTTCTTCACCAGAGATTGAGCCCCCGTGATGGCCCCCGAAACGCTCAGGGTACGAGTCAGCCCGACGTTCCACACTTGAGTGGTCCCGAGCACAATCGGAGTCGCAAGTGCCAAATCCTGAGTAGCATGCGACATATCAATTCCGGAGGAACCGAGTGTGAGTGTGTAAGTAGCATCCGCTATCGTCACGGCCCCCGCAGGGTTGGAAAGCTCCAGGCCCTGCCAGGACAGATTCGCTCCGAGATTCAGAGTCAGAGGGCCTGTCAGGGTATTGTCAAAAGTGGCAGTGTCAGAATCCGAAGGAGGCACACTTCCGAGCCAACTGGATGCAAGATTGAGAGGACTTGCGTTATTATCCTTCAGCACCGCTAGCGCTGGGATTTCTGCACAAACAAGGCAGACGAGAGTCGAGGCAGTCACCAACCGGGCGAACAGAGGAAAAGCGCGAAACAAAGCCACCGGTGAAGGCCCTGTTTGTTGCGCCTGTGCTCGGGGCCAGATTTTGGCCCCAACCACCAGGCGGAACCATTTCCGGCGCCGTAAGCCTTGAGTGCACTGCGTGTTTTTAAAGTCAACTGGGACTGTGTTGACTGAAGCGACTGAACAGAATTTTCCGGACGAAGAGGAGGGGCGCTGCTTTTTCACCTTAAGGGGGGGTTAAGGTTGGTCAGCAACCTTTAGCGTTTCGGCAAAGAATCAAGCGACTCTATGTTAAAACCCTAATGTTGATTATGTTCGGAATTATAGCAGATCCCAAAAAACTTCATAGAAAGAATCAATTCCCCACCCTGAATCCGAATAGGCCGACTTCCGAGAAAGTCTGGCAAACGCAAGTTAACAAATCAGATACATCGACACACAAACAGAGTGCAGACCGCCCCCCCCCCAGGAAGCCTGTTGGCCGACTCCCCTGCTTTTTGCGGCTAAGTACTCGTGAAGAGAAAGTGTGGTAAATTGGAGGATCAAAAACGTAGCCGTGAGGAATGGGAAGGCCCGGGCTTCTGTTTGCAACCAAGCTTGCCGCATTTGTGGCAACCTAAAGGTCAAACGCTTGGGATTTCCGCAAAATTCCAGAGTAAGCAACTCAACGGAATAGGGTTATTTCACGACTTAGATAAAAGCTTTTGTGACCATGCCAAGACAGGCCGGGTCTCTACAGCGGACTTCATTGCTGCCGTAGAGGGAAACTTTTACCCACGCTGGTGAGGCCAACATTCCTGGTTATCGACAACAGTTCCGTGCATCGCGCCACGATCGTACGCGAACGCTGCCGCCCTACAGTCCTCACCTCAACCGCCTCGAACCCCTTTGGCGCTTTCTCAAACTCCGCGGGTTCTCTCCCAGCGCTTCCCCAAACTTCCACGTTTTATCCGCCGCTGTCTTGATGATCCTCCAACGCTCCTTCCCTGTCCCCGCGTTCGCGGTACTCCACGCTATTAATAAAACACGCGCCGCGGGGTTCTTTTAGTACGGACGCACAAGCCTCCGGTTCTGCACGCTTTACTCTGAGCCGCAATCGCCCCCTCCAATAGGACGGCGTTGCGAGTCAACCCACTAACCATGAAACACTCCCTCCCCCTCCTCACAGCCCTCCTGCTCGCACCCGCCGCAGGTCTGCAGGCCACGGATATCACACTCACGGAAACCGCCCAGCTTCCGGTGTCCCACAGCATCGGTTGGGTGAATGCCAACGTGAAAACCAAAGGCCAGCAAACCTGGAATGGTGTTCTCGATGAAGCCAAATGGGGAACGCCATCCCCGCAACAGGTTTTGGAACGAAACTGGGATTGGAATATCACCGACCAACAGTGGGCGGACGCCGTAAAACAGAAGGGGGAAGGCAACCGCATCGACGTGAAATTCGACCTTTGGATTCCCGAAGGTGTGGAGGTCGTCAAGGGCATCATTGTTCTCTCCGGACATGGCAGCGGAACTTCCGTTTTCGTCAACAAGACGCAACGCCAGATGCTCGAAGCCGTAGCGCGAGAACTGCATCTGGCGACATTCAAATTCGTGGGCGATCCAATGCAACGCGGTTTCTGGCCCAAAACCCTGCTCTATGACCGCTTAACGGATTTCGCGAAAAAGTCCGGCCATCCCGAACTCGAGCACGCCCCGCTTTTTCTCTACGGTCACTCCAACGGCACGGGATTCTCTGCAGTTTTCCCATCTACGGAAGGCGCGCGGGTGTGGGCTTGGGTTTCGATGCGCCCGGGGATCACATTCCAGGTCTATCAGCCCGGCGCCGCGCAAGTTCCCGGCCTCGTCATCTTCGGCGAGGACGACCAGTTTCTGACGCGTCCCTCCAAAGAGGAGAACCTCTCGGTGGTCCCAGCAATGCGCAAAAACCATCACGCGCTTTGGAACTTCGCGGTTGAGCCCAAGACCGGCCACGGCCCTGGAGACAAAACCTGGCCCTTTGTATTCTCCTTCCTTCGTCACAGCTTCGCCGCCCGTGTGCCTGCCGATGCAGACCCCCGAAAAGGGCCGGTAAAACTCCACTCCCTGGCCGAAGAAAGCGGGCTTCTGGGCCAAAATTGGGATGTCAGCAAAGGCGGCTACCAGGAGTTGCCCCTGGCACCCTACGCCACCTTCGCCGCCGACAGATCCACCGCCTCCTGGCTCATCAACGCCGCCTATGCCGCCGACTGGCAGGCATTCCAGCGCGATGGTGAAATCCGGAGTTCGCCCGCAAATAACCCTCGCTGAGACACACCGGCGTGATGCCTGACATGGTGCCGCGCCCCCCTGCCGGGGATATAAAAAGCCGCCGAAAGGATCCCCCTCCGGCGGCTTTTTATTTTCTACAAAACGTTATTTGGAGAGTTCGATCTTCGAAGGCGTGAGCTGCAATTTGTCGCCCGCTTTAGGAAGCGTTCTTCAAGGCGGGATCGAAGCAGCCCCTACCGGGAGCACGGCGGGTGAACCACCGAGAAGGGCGCCAGGGAGAAGACTCCCCGGTCATGGTGGGAATCATACTCCGCGCGCAACTCCTGCGGTGTTAACAGCCCCTCATAGGTGTAAAGCCCTCCGCCCACCCAAGCCGGAAGGATTTGTTCCCCCTTTAAAACCGTCCCCTTGCGCCCAGGCTTCGCGTCCAGGGATACTTTGTAAGCCGATAGAAAACACAGCCAGCGCGCTTCAAAATAGGTCTGAACCCGACCGTTGACCGCCGGCTCGACCACCGCCCGTAAATGCCCCCCTACCCCAGGACGTCGCAGGCTTTCCCAGCGTCCTTCCCAGCGTTGGCTCCCAGACGGGGTGGAGTTGGCCGCAGTCTTCCAGGCTTTGCGAAAGCCGGGCGAGACACAGCCGCCACTTAAGAGAGCCAGGACCAAAATCAGGGCTGCGCCAGGACGGGGAAAGATCCGGTTTTTCTCGCCGGAAGATATTTTGGAAAGCGAACGAGGCATAAGTTGAAGGGGGTAACCGGGCGGAATCTTAACACATCCGGACCGGCAGAGAAATACAGTGAGTTGGGCGGAAATTGGGGGAAAAACCGCTCACAAACGCCCGGACCGCAGGCCCGAGGCGGGTAGGAAGCTAACTGATTCGCACGCCTTTTTAGTTCCGGGAGGCAACGAAAGCCCGGTTCCAAGCCGATTTTAAAAGAGAACACTCCTGCTACGAGCTCCGACAAGCCGACTGCATCGTCCGATTGGGACTGAAGGAAATGGGTTCAACACACTGGAAGTCCATGAAAGCACACGTCCGAAACCGGAATATCCCGGGCCAAACGCGCCCACTTTCCAAAGACCTACGGATTGTTTTGCTCCACCAAACCCCATTGCGAGAGCGGGCCCGGGCCGAATGCCTGCGCGAAGTGGCCAGACTGGAACAGCTACAAGCCAGCTGGCATCATTTCGAAAACATCAACCGGCCAGCTTTTGAGGCGTGGATGGCAGCCACTTTCGCCCCCATCCTCACGAGAATCCGGGAAAATAGCACTCTGATCCGCACCCATCAGGCCCTGATCCAGAAGGTTTACAGCCGTGTGTTCTGGGGCGAGACGCGCAGCTATCGAAAAGCCTACGCCGCGATCCTGGCAGAGATGGCCAAAGGAGCGCCCGGGGAGACAGCGAGGGGCAAGGATCCCACCGACGAGCCATCCGCCGCCGGTCCACCCCCCTCTGCAGAGCCGCAGCCAGCCCGAGGCCTCGTTCCTGATTCTCCAGAGCAGACCCCTCGAATTAAAGAAATCTACCGGCTCCTGGTCCGCCGCCTGCATCCCGACACCCAGACAGAGAGGAACCCCCGAGTGATGTCCCTGTGGCACGATGTGCAGGCGGCCTACGAAAGCCACGATCTGGAACGGCTCGAAATGCTGCTCACACTCACCGACATTGTTAGCGATTCGTCCCAGGCCCAGGCCGGGTTGGGCGAAATCCGCTCCCTGACGGCCCACCTGCGAAATGCCGTGCAGGAGTTGGCCCGCAATTTACAGGACGCCAGAAACGATCCGGCCTGGGATTTCGATACCCGAAAGGACTTGTCCACCTACGCCGAGGCGTTGGATCGCGAGTTCCAACACGATCTGGCCGCCCAGGAACACACGCTCACGGAGACGGTCCGGATCCTTCAAAGCTGGAGGCCGCTACAAACCGCGAAACCCAACCATTCCCGCTAAAACAAATCCTGCTGGCGCATGGCCGGCTTCTGGGGCGCCTCGGCCGCCAACTCCGCATAAAGCGACTTAAAGCCACACCGCTGCAGTTCCTGCAAAAGCTCGGGAAACACCGGCACGATCCGGAGTTCTTCGACCGCCACAGGTAACGGCAAGTCCAGATCCAGGCGCACCATTTCCCGGTTCTGGAAAATCTGCTCCCGGCTGGAGAGCAGCTTCTCCCGAAGTTTGTCCGACTTCACTTCGTCCACGCGCTCAAAGAGAGCGGGGATGGAACCAAACTGGATAATGAGCGCAGTCGCCCCCTTGGGGCCCACTCCGTTGACGCCGGGAATGTTATCGGAGGAATCGCCAACCAGGCTCAGGATATCCCCGAGCTGCCCCGGGTTAACGCCCCATTTGCCCCGGACATGTTCCCCTTCCAGAAGCACAAACCCGTTGCCGCCATTGGCCGGGTCCGCCTTCTGCGTCGAGTACACCCGGATCGACGGATTCACGATCTGGAACAAATCTTTGTC
>CAMCYN010000232.1 GCA_945883955.1 Akkermansia muciniphila | reverse complement strand
AACCACAAGAACCCGCCCGAAGGCGCGGCGGCCGAAAATGCGTCCGGCCATTCCGAGTCGCTGCTGGAGCAGATTTCGGAGTGGGTGAGTTTACTGGAGGAACACCGCACGACGCCCACGAGCCGGCTTAACCTCAGTCCGGCTCACCGTCGTTACCTGGAGGGCACGGCGAACTGGCATCTCAAGCTGGCTTACCGGCTCGATCCGGGGGATGCGGCTCTGTACGAGATTTTGCATTTCACGGCCATGTCGCGTGCGCCTTCGGCGGAGGCCGCGCAGCGGGTGGCGGAAAGCCTTGCGGCTACCACCATCGCCCATGCCCTGTCGCCGCAGGGCGGACTTTCCTCGGCGCTGACGGGGGCCGGGGCGGCGATTAATCTGCTTAATAACGAACTGCAAACCGGCGGCGGCATCACCGTCACTCGGGAGGAGATGCTGCGGCACTGGGAGTTGTTGACGAAATGCCTGGTCCGTTACCGGCAGTTGCGTGCGGAGGCGGGAGCCGAGGGTTGGTGGGAGGCTATCCCGCCGACGCGCCAGAAGGAAATCGGGGCGTATGCGGCGCTGGTGCAGCGGATCGCGGGGACGATTGGGCGGAAACTGACGGCGCTGGAAGTGCTCAAGCCGTAGAACCGGCTTTTGTTGGTAGACCACCCGTAGAGGTGGGTTTTGTTGGCAGGCCACCTTGAAAATGCGGAATGGATTCCGTGTTTTCAAGGTGCAGGATCCACCGCGACCTGCAATCCGCTCTCCGCATCGGTCGAGGTGCAGTCTTTGTCCGAATTTCTGTCTTCCCTCCTAAAGCCTCACCCAATGGCTGCTGGGTCAGGTTAAAAGCGGAACGCCCAGCGGTGACTCAGCCTTTATCCCCCTCCATACGCAAAAACCGTGTCTTATCATTTTTTAAATGGTAGAAGCAGCGCAGGCCCCCGCCCACTTCCAGATTTGATGAAAGTTATACTCTATCCCAACTCGTACGAAATCGAAAGTCTGGTGGAGCCTATCGTAGACGCTCTTAACCTATCGCTCGAAGTAAGCCGGGATACAAATCACGTTGCGAAGGTAAGTAAGGAGTCCAAGACTCCCGTTTTGGCAATCCTCGGCTTTGGTGTATCAAGCGGGATCACGACGGAGCTTTGTAGGGAGCTTTCGCAGATGGATACCCCCCATCTAATCTCCATCTTGATTCTAGGTGAGGATTCTCAGGCGGAGACTATTGCTACAGCCTTCACAGCAGGAGCAGATGATTACATTACCCTGCCCAGTGAACCGGGAGTACTCGCCGCCAAAATCAGTGCGGCTACCCGCCGCCTGGAAAGATTCTCTCAAATGCTTCCCTTTGGTCGGCAAGGAAAACCGGAGCAGGAAGGTCTCGCCGAGAAAGCACGTAATCCCGCAATCCGGCCCGTTCCTCCGAAGGAATACAATCAGCCCAAAGCAAAGGGCTTATTTGCACGCCAGAGTAGCACCACGCTCAGTGAACAATTCCTGGCTATCCCGACGCTCAAGGAGGCGAAAGCGCACACTCTCCATAGCTTCGAAGTGCTGCATATTCCAGATGTTAAAGAGTTGGCTAGCCTCGTCTTTGATACCACAGAACCGATTGTGAGTATATGGACGGCCATTCTGGTCCCCGCCAAACATCTATGGTTGGATATTCTCGTGGAAGCGGACCGGAAATCTGCAGAATTTTTATACCACGAATTTTCCGGTAAAAACGCAATGACTACTGCGGACACGGTCAGTGCAATGATTCAATTAACGGATACCCTAAGAGGAGAAATGCGAAGCTCATTCTTGATAGAAGGAGATGATGTCGTCACTCCTATCCAGCCCTGCCGGATATTAAAGGCTGAGCTATTAAGTGTAGAAAGCCTGGTGGTGGACCGGATTCAACTCGCGGTAGGTTCTCCGAGTGTCCAGGTGTGTATCAGTTATTACGCCAGTGAACGGGCGTCCGATTACAAAAGGATCGAGCAGCTTAAAATCCATGATGTCACCGGCGAAATGATTACGCTGCCGCATGGCAATCATCCGCTTCTTAATGTCGGCGTCAGCTTGGACGAGCGGAAGCTGGATCTTCTCAAGAACCGCTTTCTTTCGCATGAAAATGAAGTGGGTATTCAAGTGTTCGCACCCTCGGCGATGGCTAAGGAAATCCACCGACATCTCGGGGACAAGGCCTCCAAAGATCTTCATAAACGTTCCTAAACTCTTACGAGGCTGTGTGAGCCCTGAGGGATAAGGCGACTTCCTTACGGTCGATAATGGGAGTTCGTGTGAGCGGAAGTGAGGCCCCAGAGCGTGGACACCCGAACGGTTCCTCGGTTGCCTGCGGACAGGGGTTATCAGCCTTCAACCCAATGAAGCCCTCCGGTGAAGTGGATGTGGAGAAGCGTTCCGCGAAACCGCGAGGATAATGGAAGGATGCAAGTGACTTAATTGTCGAAATAACACAGGATGCGGCGGTTTCTTAGACGCTTTTATTATGAAGAGATTTCCCGGTCCTTTTTCTAAGTCGTGGATAATTCGCGGATTGGTAGTCCTTCTCATTACCGCTTCCATTGTCGGTATTTACAAGCGCCAGCACTCTCCCGCTTCGATGGCCATCGAGTCGCAGATTTCCGCCGAGGAACGAGCGATTCCAGCAAGTGCGCCGGTGGCTCCGAATGTCACCCCTAAGCGGGAGTTGGTGACGGAGGATTTGTTGAGCTGGTTAAACAGTTACGAACAGCTCGATGCCGCAGAACAGCAGCGTGTTTTGAGTAAAGGTGTGGCTTTGGCGGAAGCACGACATACCCGGATGTTGTATTTGATCCGGAAACATCCAGAGGCCGCCTTGAAGCAGGCTCTTAGTTTAGATGAAGTCGAACGGTTGCCGGAGGAGATCCGGGGTCTTGTCGAAAAGCCATTTAGCCAGATAGCCACTTACAAGAGTTTCCCAGTTTGCCCGGGGCCGGGCGCGTCGAAAGACGTTGTTCCCACCCGAATTCCAGGGTCGCTGGAGTTTTCGGACGGTACGCGGCTTAGTGTGTTTCCGTTTGGAGGACGCCAGAAAATCGGGTCCAAGAACAATTTGGCGGTCCAGGGGATTCAATTGGAAGGGTTGGCGGCTATGCGGGACGGAGTTTTCCAGCAGCTGACACCTGCGGAAGTGGAGGTAGCGCAAACACGTTTTGGTGCCGGGCAAGCGGACCTGACGCGGAGTTTTGTGACAGGAAACCCGATCAATGGGGAACCGGTTAAGGCTTTGGCGGGCGGTAGACTGTTCTCCTTTGCGAGTGCCGCAGAGCTGGCTCAATTCGATGCCGAAGTAGCGAAGCTCGATGCGTTTCCTGGGCCTCGTTCCGGTTCGAGTGCGATTTTTGCCCGCCCGCGTTTGGCGAGTGGTGGGGCGGGGACGGGATTTGATCTGCCGGCAGCCCAGGCGGCTGCGGCGGAGGCGGCTGCCGAGTGGACGCTTACTCCCAAGAAGCTTTTCTTAATCCGGGTGGATTTTTCGGACAAACCCGGGGATCCGGTCACCAAGAGTGCGGCGGAAACTGCATTAAATGGAGACGCGAGTACGGCGATTACCAAAATGTCGTACGGCAAAACCTCGATCACCTCCACCGTGAGTTCCGTCCTTTACCGCTTACCTCAAGCGGCGGCGTATTATGCGGCCCTTACCGACGGAACTAGCAAGAACGACGAGTTATTGGATGACGCAAGAGCCGCGTTTCGCACTTCCAAAAGTGGACCGGATTTAGCGATCAATATCGGGACAGGGGGTGTCAATTCCAGTGGTGCCTTCGGAGACTACGATATCGTAGGAGTGACGTTTGCGAATATTGATGCGCGGGGCGGAAATGTTGTGTATGCGGGTTTGGCAAGTGTGGGTGGAGGCGATTTCTGGATGCAGGGCAACAACGATGCGAGTGTTTATACCCATGAGTTAGGGCACGTCTATGGCCTGAATCATTCCAATTTCTGGCTCACTACGGACGGCAGTGTGGTTGGCACGGGTTCCGAAGTGGAGTATGGGGACATCTATGATGTCATGGGGGATGGTAAAGTTCCGCAAGGCCACTTCAATCCCCAGGCCAAACAGTTGCTTAGTTGGCTCGATTCCAACCAATGGACCGCCGCCTCGGTCGTAGGGGGCACCTCGCAATCCTTCCGTATTTACCGGATAGATGACAGCCTCACTTCCGGTTCCCTGCGCGGTGTACGAGTAACCAAGTCTGCGGCAGGAGCCCCAGACCCTGAGTATTACTGGATTGGCTACAGGCCAGCTTACACCGAATACCCTCACTTAGCGGGAGGGGCGTATATTCAATGGCAACGTCCGACGTCTCCAAATAGTGTTCTGATTGATATCACCCCAAATACACTCGACGATAAGAGTGATGCCTCGTTGAATATAGGGCGGACTTATGTGGATGCTACGGCCGGGCTCACTATTACAACGACCGGGCGCGGTGGTATTGGTAGCGAACAGTATTTGGATATTCAGGTGAACCGTGGTCCGTTTGCAGGCAATCAAGCGCCAGCCTTGGCTGTGATTACCGGCACCTCTTCGGCTACGGCTCGCACTAGTGTGACCTTTAGTGCCGCTCCGACGGACGCTAATAGCGATACGTTGTCCTACTATTGGAATCCAGGGGATGGCAGCGTCAGTGTCAGCGGAGGAACCGGTGCGAGCGCCTCCACCTTTACCCATTCCTACACGGTGGGTGGGACATACACGGTGAGCGTAACCGTCAGTGATATGAAGGGGGGGAGTGTTACTCAGACCAAGAGTGTGGTTGTCGCGGATCCGTTGACGTTGTGGTCGGCGCGTTCGGTGAGCGCTGGTCCAGACGCCAAGTTCAACGCTCTTGCCACCAATGGCACCTCTGTCCTTGCCGTTGGGGAAGACTTCGACACGTTCCGAGGTCCGGTTGCGCTCTCAAGCGACGGCGTGACCTGGAGCGGTACTAGTACTGCTACGCTGGGAGAAAATAACCATGCCTATGGGGCAGCTTGGGACGGTTCAAAATGGGTTGTCGCCGGGATCGGCGCTTCAAGTGGCAGCTTCGTTGGCAGAATTTTAACATCGCCAGATGCAGTCACTTGGACGAGCCGGTACCTTACCGGTCCCCGGTTGAATGCAGTAGTGGCGAGTGGAACCCTGCTGGTCGCTGTAGGGAATAATGGAAAGATTATCCGTTCCACGAATGGTACGAGTTGGTCTGCTGTGACATCGGGTACCCCGAATAACCTCGCTGGTGTCGCGTACGGAGGTGGGAAGTTTGTCGCGGTCGGATACGCAGGAAACAATGGGACATGTACGGTCCTGACGTCGACTGATGGTACTGCGTGGACAGATGTCAGTTCTGGGACTGTGTTGTTGAGCACGGATAGGGATTTACGAACGGTTGTCTATGGAGGCACTCAGTTTGTTTCCAATGGGTTTTACGGTCAGCTGCGATACTCGACCGACGGTTCGAGTTTTACTACTACTCGGAGG
>CAMCYN010000231.1 GCA_945883955.1 Akkermansia muciniphila | reverse complement strand
CGTGTCCATGGCTCCCGATCTTGCCACAGCCGCACGCGCCCTGCGGGCCGCAGGCGCGGAAAGCCTTGATTCAAAAGCCAGTGCCAAAAAGGCGAAGGCCCTCGCAGAGGCACTCCGCCCTCTGGAAGGCGCGACAAAACTCGAGCAGGCCGCACGGTCAACAGAAAGCCTGGCAAAGGCTATTCCCGAGACACCAACTGCCCTGAATCCGACCCAGCGCGAAGCCTGGAAAGGGTTGCAAACACAACTTCAGAAGTTACCCGAAGCGGTGATGTCCGCAGGGCTTCCCGAAACCACCGCAGCCAAACTCCGCGAAGCCCTGGACAGCGATAGCGCCGCCCGGATTCGAACAGCCATAGAAACGGCCACCAACCCTCAGGCCGCGCCCCCCGATTGGGAAGACGCCGCAGATCTGGCCGCAAACCTCCAAAAGGCGTCCCGTTCAACGGCCGCTGCAGTAACGGCTGCCCGCGAAGCTTTGAGCAAGCAGGCCCCCACGGTCGCGGAAGAGTTTAAGCGCATGGCGGCAACCGCTGCCCGGGCTGGTGAAGACACGCGCAAACTAGCTAGCACCTCAGCCACAGCCTCCCCGGCCGAGACCGCTGGTTCGCCGGACAAATCCTCCCCTCTCGCAGACGCGCAAAAAGAAGGAAACCGCCTAGCACGTCAGATCGCCGGAGCTAGAGACGCACTCGCCCAGGAAGCCAACCAGCAAAATCTAATGACTTCCGAAGGCCGGGAAAAGGCACGCGATGCCGACGCCTCAGCCGCCCTGCTCAAAGAAGCGCGCAAGGCCGCCGATACGTTGGGCGAAGCGGCAAAAGCCCAGGAGACCCGGGCGCAATCTGCGCTGCTCCAAAAGGCAGCAGAGGAACAATCCCGGCTCGCCAAACAGCTCGCCCAAGTTGCCCAACACGCGGAAAACATGCAGAACGCTCAGGGCGCTGATTCGTCCCGATCGCGGGCAGATTTGCGGGAGAGTGAAAAGGAAAGCGGTGTGGCCGCCGAACTCGAAGCGATGCAGAAACGCGCCTCGGACCTGGCGAGTTTGGCCTCAGCCTCTCCCGCAGAAGCCAAAGCCAGACTGGAAGCCATGACCCAGGCGTCATCTGCCAAAATCGGCAAGTCCTCAGGATCATCCCCGCTTGAACCCGACTCTTCCTCCAATGCGGCCGAGTCGCAGGCGTTACAGACGGCCCTCGAATCGCTCCAGGCCCAACCCCAGGGAGCCCAATCCATGCCGGCCGCCGCAGCCTCGGCACTGGCAACCGCCGCGAAGGCCAACCAGGCGGCAGCGCGTTCCGAACGCACTCAACAATCCGCACGCAACTCCACATCAACAACCGCCGCAGGGTCCTCGGGCAACGCCACAGCACAAAACGGCCAGGCGACGGGACCGGGCAGCCTCCCCAGCCTCGAAAATCGTCCCGGCGGGGACTGGGGTAAACTTCCCAAACAAATCGCCTCAGACCTGATGGAGGGACGCAGGGAACAAACCTCGGGCGAATATCAGGCCGCCATCGAATCGTACTTCCGGACCGTAGCCGAAAAAGCCCGGCAAACCCGCGATAACAAATGAAGTCCTGCCCGCCTGACCCGCTCCGTCTTGCCCGAAAACCACCGGATAAATCTCTCCTTTGCCAAACGGGAGTCGCGACGAAAACCGTCTGGGCTTTCGCGGCGGCAGTCGGACTGGCGGGCGGAGCCATTCCCCCGGCTCATGCGACCGACTCGATCGATTTGGCTACGCAAAAGGCAATCCAGTATCTCGTTTCCAGGCAGGATAAACGCGGCGCCATTCGGGAAACAGACGCGCATGAAACGGCCATAACCGCGCTGTCAGCGTTGGCAATCGCGGCGGTGGGACATCAACCCGGCGACCCAACTCCCGAGGGCAAAGCGCTGGCCCGCGCACTGCAGTTTCTCCTCGGTCCCGATCGTCAGGATAAGGAAGGTTATTTTGGCACGAAGGATAACTCGCGGATGTATGGGCACGGGATCACGACGCTATTGCTGGCGGAACTGGTGGGCATGGGGGCCGATAGCGACATGGATGAACAGCTCCGCCAGACCTGCCAGCGTGCAATCGACCTGATTCTCAAAGCGCAGAAGGTTACCAAATCCAACGGCCAGGAAGGCGGCTGGCGTTATACGCCACAGTCCACCGATTCGGATCTCTCCATAACCGTGTGGCAAACCATGGCTTTGCGGGCGGCAAAAAATTCGGGTCTCGGCGTTCCCAAAGAAGCCATTGAGGCTGCTGTCGGTTACATTAAGCGATCGTTTAAGAACAACAGCGGAAAGAACGCCAGCGCGCCCATCGGCTTTAGTTATGAGATCAAATCCGCCCCGGTCTGGTCCACGGCGGCCGAAGGGTTGCTGGCGCTACAGGTGTGCGGAGAATACGAGACACCGGAGGTGATTGCGACTGCGGACTGGTTATTGAAAACGCCGCCCAAAGGTCATGCCTCCTGGTTCTTTTACGGAACCTATTACTACGCCCAGGGTATGTATCAACGCGGTGGCACCTATGCCGACGAAGCGGCCAAACAGGTCAGCGACATCCTGCTCCCGTTGCAGGACCCGGACGGCTCCTGGAAACCCAACGGCGGCAGCGAAAGCAACATGCGCGTCTACCGCACCGCCATGGCCATCCTGAGTCTGAGCGTGAAGTACCATTACCTGCCCATTTACCAACGCTAACCCGCCGCGCTTCTCCCAGGCCCCGCGCCCCATCAAAGACCTCTCGCACATTGCGTCGCCAGAGCTGCTCCGACAAACTTCCCCCTCCATTCAGTAACCCCAATAACCCCCATGCGCTCCCTCCTGGCCCTTCCCTTCGTACTGACCTCGGTTGCCTTTGCCGCCGACCTGCCCTCCATCCCCAACCAACCCATTGCCAAGAAAAAGGAACTCCTCTTTTCCGACGATTTCCAGGGCGCCGAACCCGCCAAGGTCTGGCACAAGGTGGTTCCCACTTTCGCCGTCGAGAATGGCGCATTAAAAGGCACCCAAACTCGGGACCAGGCCATCCCGGCCGCCGACGGCAAACCCGCCGTCACCGCTCACGCTGCCGTCCACGGCCTTGAGATCCCCACTAAAGACAGCGTCGTGGAGGTCAAAATCCGCTTTGAAGGCGCCAGTATGATCGATGTGGAATTTGACGACCGCAAATACACCGGCGCCCACTACGGCCACATTTCCCGCGCCCAGGTCCGCCTCAACGCCGTGACCATCATCGATGAACGCGACGGCAACATGCGCACCGACATCCGCGCAATGGCCAATGACCCGACCAAAAAGGAAGAACGCGCAAAACTGCTCGTTGGTCGCAGTGCCACCTTCCCTCTCGCCGCAAAACTTGAACCCGGCAAGTGGTACACCCTCGTAGTCGAAACCGTAAACGACTCAATGCGGGTCTCCATCGACGGCACCGCAGTGGGCTTTCTGAAATCCTCGGGTATCGCTCACGAAACCAAATCCAAGATCGAACTAGGCGTCGCAGGCAAAGACGGTCTCTTTGACGACATCAAGGTCTGGAACGCCGAAGCCGCCAAGTAAGCTCCCTCCGGGTTCGGGTTTTTCCCTTCCATATAACCCTCCTTCCTCTTCCTCGCAGCCATTGGGTTTACGGCGCTCCACGCCCCGGCTCAGACTCCGGCCGCACGTCCCCGGCCGATTCTCTCCCCGGAGATAAGCGACGGACATGTCACCTTTCCGACTGCGGGCGCCCAAGGCCAGCGAAGTCACTCTGCGCGGCCAGTGGAGTAAAGCCGCCGTGCCCATGACGTGCGCTGAAGATGGAGACATGCTCTGACCACGGGGTAAGGAAATCTGGGTTAACCCGCACGCGGACTTTAACCCGGAACCACTCAGAGACGTTCGCGCAAAAGCTCGAGCGTCAGCAGCGCGTAAGAGGTCACGAGCACGGGATCCTTTTCCATCCAGCGTCCCGTATCGTTGAGCCACAAGCCGGAACCGTCCTGCTGGTTGATCAGACGAAGGGCCAATTCGCGGGCCCAGGGGATGGAACGGCCGTCGACGGTGATTTGGCTGACACCAGAAGCGCAGAGGGCTTTTGCCATGAGATGGAAATAATAAAACAGCCCCTGCCGACCGAGCCCCGGGTTTTCGTCGAGGGTAAAGTGTTGCTTCAGCCATTCCAGCGCGGCGACCACCCGGACATCGTCTTTCGGCAAATCGGCGTAGATAAACGATAACAGTCCCGCGTAACTCATCGTGCCCGAACTCCGTAAGGCTTTGCCTCCTCCGGGAAGCTCGATTTCTCCGGCATTACTGAATCCCGGATAATAAACAAACCCACCCACCTCGGAGGACACCGGGTTATTGGCCGTCGTGTTCTGGCAGCGTGAAACGAACGCAATCGCAGCCTGCCAATCGAGGGTTTGGGATTGGGGTTGTTCCCGGGCAAGGGCCATCTGTTGGCAGGCGCGTAAAGCTTCGAGCGACACCAGCGTATTATCCAGGTCCGGGTGCTGTCGCTTGGGGCTGACCCCAGTCGGCCCATAACCGATTCCACCATTCAACTCCGGCCGGATCATATTCCGGGCCTGTTGCTGGCTGAGGAAACCCTGGGCGTTTCGGAGCAGGAGCTCGTCTTGCGCATCGTTATGGCGCAGCAAGGCCAGGACACATAACGCGGTATTATAATTACTGAGCCCCTCGGAGTAGATCCCACCGTCCGGTTTGGCCCGGGAGCGAAGGAAAGCATAGCCGCTTTCTAGAACAGCCGGGTTCGGTGCCGGGCCGCTGGCTCCTGCCCGTTCCAAGGCCAGGAGTGCCAGGGCGGATAACGCGGGATGCTGCGGGTCGCTCCACGCGCCATTGTCTTTCTGTTGCGCTTCCAGCCATTTGACTCCGCGTGAAATTGCCCGGTCCACCTCCATTTGGAGCGACCCATTGGCGTCCGTCACAAAGGGCGCCGTGGTTTGTTTCACGACAGGACCTGCGGAATTTCCGGCCCAAACAGACGCTACGCTTCCGCCTAAAAGAAGGCCGCCCAGACAACAACCGATCACCCTAGAACGCATCTCTCCCCAGTAACACAGAGCTTTCAAACCCGAAGCATAAACCCGAAAGCGACCCGCACCCCGATCCGCACCCCGCCGCTATTTCACTTCCGGCCTCTTCTCGATCCGTATCTCTACCTCCACCGGCGTACCGACGGGCGGCACGCTCGCCCCCCGAACCTCCCAAACGTGGTCATCGCCATGACCAGGCCGAGGGTTGTTCAAAAGCGCCGCAGGATTTGTCACCAAACACAACACGCTCCCCTCACCCAATGCGGCAAACCGCCCGCCCTCCTGCATAAACGACCCCGTGTATACCCACGGACCAGCCCCCACCGGCTTGCCATCGGAATACACCAGCCAATCCTCCAGCGGGACGCGCTTATCTTGCTCGCCGGATTTCCACCGCACCCATAACCGCACCGGATGTCCCGTCAGTGCCGGATGAGCCCGCAGATAATCCGCATCCAACCGGACCGGACCAGTCGGGATCGCC
>CAMCYN010000230.1 GCA_945883955.1 Akkermansia muciniphila | reverse complement strand
TAGAGTCCGCCGACCCAGGTCCCGTACGCGAGGCCGAGCGCCGACATCACCAGCGTGCCCGGGATTGGCAAGGCGAGGTCCGCGACGATCAGGCCGACGCCTGCCACGCCCGCTCCGGCGCCAAAATGCGCCATCCAGCGACGAGCGCCTTCGACCGTGAAGGTCGCTTCCAGCGCGTCGCCCCAGATCAGGTAGGGAATGATCGTCCCCGCCAGCAGCGTCAGGCTGCTGAGGACAAGCACACGATGCCGGCCGTCGGGATTCATGCCCTGACGTCCGGAGAACCGATGGCGAGGATGGTCGCGTCGGCCCTGGTTGCGACGCGCTGCGGTTTGCTCATGCAAACTGCCTACGTCGGGGGCGGCGCGAGGGCAAGCAGCGGCGGGTCCCGCGTTAATAGGCGGCGTCGGGCGGACGAAACCGGGCTTCACCCCTGCAACTCAACCGCGCTCCATATTAGTCCCAAAACCGCAGTTCACGCGGCGTCTGAGATCGGACTTCTTCTTGAGTGGAGGTGGGAGTGGCGGAATGGCCGCAGCGCACGAAAGTACCATTACGGGGCACAATATTACCCCCCGTATGCCGGTATACTAGTGACCCCCATTGCTTCCTCTCCCTCAACTCCCTGCCTGTCCTCAAATCCGAGTTCAAACCCATGAAAGTCTCGCTCCTTGTCCGGTCCGCCCTGCTCTTCTCTGCGTGCTTGGAGTTACAAAGCGCTCCCGTCGACACCGCTCAAACTCGTGTCGCAACCTGGACCGAATCCTGGCCAGGTGCGGCTGCCAAAACCGAAACACGCGCGGTGAAAGGCGAGATCTGGAACGAGGCGATCCAGGCCGCTTTGGACAAAGACAACTCCGTTAGTCTGCCGAAGCGAGACCAGCCGTATTACCTCGATAGGCCAATTGTCCTAAAGTCCGGCCAGAAACTTATCGCCGCCGCGGATGCCGAGATCCGCCTCATCCCCGGCACGAACACCTGCATGGTACGCAACGAGCATATCGTCGGCTTTGCCGACAAACCCGTGCCCGAAGATACAAAGCCCGACACGAATATCACCATTGAAGGCGGTATCTGGACGACCCTGGCCAACGGCACCAAAGACTACAACGGCAACCAGCGCGGCGCCTCCTCCAGAACGCAGCCCGTGCCCGGAACACACGGCGTCATCCTGTTGCACAACGTGCGCCAGGCCTCGGTGCGTAACGTCACCGTCCGCGACAGCCGGGCCTTTGCCGTCCACCTTGGCAATATCCGCGATTTCACGGTGGATGGCGTCACTCTCGACCATCATGGACGCGACGGCGTCCACCTCGATGGGCCGGCGAGCGAGGGCGTCATCCGCAATGTCAGTGGCGATTCACACGATGATCCCGTATCGCTCACAGCCTGGGACTGGAAACAGTACAGTGTGACGTTTGGGCCGATTCATCATATAACGATCGAACATGTCTCTGGTGCTCCGGCTGGGAAACGAGGCACCGACGCCATTCGTCTGCTCCCGGGAATCAAACGATTCAGCAACGGAAGCACCCTCGAGTGTCCCATCCATGACATCACGATGCGGGACATCACGGATATTCGGGATTTTAAACTCTACGACCAACCGAACCTGGAGGTCGCGAGCGGTAGTGATGCCAGTGTTGGAGTCGGCTCACTCCAAAACATCGTATTCGAGAAACTCACCTTTAATCGCATCGGCAGCATTCAAATCCATGCCGACACAGACCGGCTGACCGTGCGGGACGTGAAACTCAATTTTCCACTGCCGGCAGGATATCGCCTCATCGAGTTCGGGCCACGCTCTGCCACCTACAAAAGCAAAGCGGATGACACGACGAAGTGGCGCGAGATTTTCTCACCTGACCTCGACTGCACACTACGGAACCTCAGTGTTGCGGGAGTCCGCATAAAGGATGAGTCCACCGAGTTGCCCATCGAGGAGGTCGTCCGGGTCATCGAACAAAAGCCGAACGCAGATTACCCGAAAAGCACGCCGAAAGGCGGCACAGGGAAAGGCGTCTGGGTCCGCTGACCCGAAAGAAGCGGAATGAGCCCACCCCTCCTGGTCCGCCTGCGAGGTGGATGGGAATCCCCGTGTGTTGTCTGGGGTGTCTGCGGGAGTTTTTGAGACATTTGTTGGCCTTCGCGTGAGCGCGGAGTATCGGGATCGAATTCGGCGTAAAACGCCCACCGGGAGAATCGACGGGCCAGCTTGGACTGGGCTTGGAGGGCGCTAAAACGGCCTCACCCACAGAGTGAGCGGAAACGGGTGTTGCTTGCGTCTATATGGCACACAGCCAAAGATGGTTGAGCAGATGTGGAGCCTCTTCCGTTCCCGCTTTTAGGATAAAGGCACACACTATAGAAATTGCATCGCCCCTACCGGGGCGCCGGCCCCCTCCTCTCATGCGTACGAAACAGGGACATGCTTACCAGTAAGAGGGCGAGGGTGGGCTTCATGGCTTAAGCGTGAGTTTTCCAAAGCGAATCGAGCGGCGGTGGCGCTTCTCGTCACCGCTGTCCCACACGCCGCGGAACTCGCCCGGGGCGGTCTCGATGAGCGTAGGATAGGAGTTGTGGATGCCAGCGTCGAAGAACGTGCGCTCGTCACTCCATTCGCCGGTCGCGGCCTTCCGTTTGTAACGCAGCGCCATGCGGCTGAAGGCGGGACCGTCGTTGTAGAGGTAGAGTTGCGCGCCGGTTCGCGCTTGGCCGAACCAGGCTTCCGACACGCTGTTGAAGAGGTCCGGCTCCTCCTGTGCGATGCTCCAGGACCTGCCGCCATCCGTGCTGGTGCTGGACCAGGCGCGGGGAGGGTTGAGCGCGCCGCCATCGAGCAGATCGCCCTCCTTTTGTCCAACGGAGGTGCGCATGACCATCTTGAGGTGCTGTTGTTCGTTGACGACCGCGAGCTGCCCTTCGTGCAGGAAGACTTTCCCCGGCTCCGGCTGCGGCACATAGCCGCCGAGGTGCCAATCGAGCAGGCTGGTGCTGCGCAGCACAAAATGTTCACGCTGGCCGAGCGGGTCGGCGCGCTTCGTATTGCGATGCGCGGGGAGCAGATAGACGGGCTGGCCGTTTTCAATGATGCGCTGGATTTCTCCGAGAATGACGAGCGGACCGGTATAGTGCATGGCGAGCTCCACGGGATTCCACGAGCGGCCACCATCGCCGCTGTAGGCTGCGGCGAGATGCGAGTCCTCGCTGTCGGCATAGTTCAGCGGGCAGCGCATGGCGAAACACCAGAGGACCTCTTGGCCCGGTGGCTTGTAGAGTACCGCATTGCAGTAGCCGAACTGCAATGCGCCATGCCGCTGTTCGTGGTCAAAGATCGTGCTCGGGATGCTCCACGAGTCGCCGTCATTGCTGGAAACGATGGCGTCGATGCTGCCCATGTCTGTCTTGCCGGCGATGCCCTTCTGATAGGCTACGACAAGGTGCTTCTCCTTCCACAAGGCGATAGTGGGCTGCCCAAGCAAGGAAGCGCGCGGCTCCTGGTCGGCGGTGCGGACCACACGCATGTCACGGACATCACCGGTGGTTGGGGCTTTGGCGACATCGTCTTTGGCGTGCAACGCAGCCAGCGGGGAGAACAGCAGCGCGGTGAAGAGAGTGAGTGTGTGTTTGGTTTTCATGGGGGGTGTTTAGTTTAGGGGAGAGGTATCGTTTTGGGGTTGCGGGTCGGAATTCATGGCTCGAGAGCCGGAGGAAGTTTGCAGGATTGCCACGCGAGGAATCGCCACTGGCCGTTCTCCTCTCGCCAGACAGCGAGGAAGCTGAGCGCGTTTTCCATTTCTCCTTCCGCTGTCGCTGCGCGGATGCGAACGCGTCCCGTCATTAAAGCGATGCCCGGCGAGGGAAAGCTGAACTCGCGTTCCAAATAGTCGAACTGAAGATACTTCGTCTTTCCGGAAGTGAGTGTGTCGATGAACGATGCCTTGGTATCCACGGCACCCGTCGAGTGCGCGTAACGCAGTTCGTCGGAAAAGATCGCAGACAATCGGGAGCGTTCCGGCGAAGTCATGGCGGCGATGCGGGCGTCATCGGCGGATTGCACGGCCAGCCGGGCATCGGGAGCGGCGTGCAGCGCGGCCAACGGGGCGAGGATCACGGCGGTGAGGAGCTTGAAGGCGTGTTTCATGGGTGGGTGTGAGGCTTCCTTCACTTGTCGGTGACTTGCAGGAACCTGAGGGGAATAATCACCAGCTTACATTGTCTCCACCCAGCGGCTCCCGCCGTGTAGCGCTCAAACAGGCGGCGATTATACACAATCGCCGAGAGACAATCTGACTCTGGCACCGTGACCACTCGGGGAGTGATACCGGAGCAATGGAGTGAAATCATTCGTGTAATGTAACTGCTGTCCCCCTGTCGTCTTGTCCTTGCGACCAGTGTACAATAATGCACACGCTTGAGTGGAATTCTCGCGGAATAAGAGGTTGGTGGGCTGCAGAATATCTACAGTAGAGTCGTCGGAGTATCGAGGCTTTGGAAGCTGGGAAACTGGGAAGTCTCCGTGCGCAAAGCACGCAGCGTATCGCATCGCATTCACATGAGAAATGTTGCCGTGCTCGCCTCTTCAGCGGAGCCGGTAGGCACGTCAATACAACGCCCGAGTGTCGCTGTGAATGAGCCGGATTCTTCGGTTCAATCGATCTCACACGCAGTCGCGGAAATCGAAAAAGTCACGCACTCGAATGCTGCGGACCTCATGCCGGACACATCTACAACATCCCCGGAGGCGAACGTATCGGCGGCACGGGGGCTGGCGACAAGCGGCTGCCAGCTTTTACCTTTCGCATTCCGTTGTCCTCGAATCCATTGAACCAGGTGCCGCTTACCGCGCCGCCCGCAGGCTATGATCGCACAAGGTATCTCGGTTACTTCGATGATCTGAAGAGCGGCAGATTCGGCAACAACCTCACCACCATCGCTTTCACCATCCGCAAACTGCCCAATGACAAGGTCGAGCTGAATATGAAGCCAACGCCGCTGGGTTTTGTTTTTGCCGAAGAGAACGTGGGGTTTATCGAAGGCGATTGGACTGAGCGTGAGCGCATCACCAGCAGGATCCGCGATCTCTCACTCGGATTGCTTTGGTTCCTCCAGCATGATCCCGAAGTCGGTGAAAATGCACACACCACCGCACTCCAGTACCAGCCCCCTCGCGATGAGTTCAGCGACTACAACCACTTCCCGTTTCAACTTTATGTCCGCGAAGGTCGCCGGCTAGCGGGGGAATTCACCATCAGCGAACGCAACATCACTGAGCAGGCCGGTCTCACATCCGAGCGCTCATATCCTGATTCCATCGCTGTGGGCGAATTCCCGATCGACAGTTTCCCGACGCAGAAACGCCAGCCCGGCGATACGATTGTGCTGGAAGGCTATCTGGGCATGTTAAAGAAAATCACGCGGCCCTATCAGATTCCTTATCGGATCATGGTCCCGAGGAAGGTGGATGGGCTCATCGTTCCGGTGCCTGTCAGCACCACTCATGTGGCCTTTTCCAGCGTGCGGCTCGAACCG
>CAMCYN010000229.1 GCA_945883955.1 Akkermansia muciniphila | reverse complement strand
GGAATGAGCGCGACCCGGTTTTGGGCTGCGACCCGGGGGAAAACCGCCGCGAAAGTCTTCACGAAGGCGGCTCCTAAATTTTCGGGCATCTGCACCCCGGCCAGCACAATCAGGGTCTGTGGATTTTTGTTCCGGACGGCTTGAATGATCGCGGTGAGGTTCGCTTCGGTTTGTTCGGGCGGGACGCCTCGAAGCCCGTCATTTCCGCCGAGCGCAATAATGCACACGGCGGCTCCTAGCCCGAGCGCCCACGCGATACGGCGCAGACCGCCGGCGGTGGTGTCGCCGCTGACGCCAGCTGCGAAATATACTCCTGAAGGGAAAGTGTCCCATCGTTATCCACATCCCACCGATGGAACCGAAGCTTTGCGTTTTCATCCGACGAGGACCCGCCAAATTCTTCGAGACTGAGTTTGCCGTCCCCATTTTTGTCCTTTCGCTCAAATTGTTTCTTTCGCTCGGCGATCTCTTCGGCACTCGGGCCATTCCTCTTTTTTTCGTGCCCCGGTTGGTGCTCGTAGGCCTCGGTCTCGCTTTTCACCGGCTCGTCCCCCTGTTGTTTCAGCCATGTCTCAAGCTGTGCGCGGAGCCCTGTAATCACTCCGTTGTGTCCGCCCTGATCCGCGACATTCTTAAGCTCCCAAGGATCGGTTTGTAGATCGTATAGTTCGAATTCGGGCCGCTTCGCAAAGCGTGCAGCTTGTGTCGCGGCAAAGGTGTTGCCTTTCTCTCCTTCCAGCTTCCAGTTCTTCGCCAATCCGAACTCAGCGTGCGGGTACGTGTCGCTAGAGTGATAATTCACGATTAATTTCCAGCGCCCATCGCACACCATTCGCGAAGCATACGGTGTAGTGACGCCATTAATCCCCAGCATGGTATTCTGCCCAAACACGTAGTCTCGAAAGTGCTCTGTCTTGCCCAACAGCACATCGAGCGCGCTACGCCCGTCGAAACCCATCACTCCATTGGCATCCGGGCACCCCGTATCCATTCGGTTAGGTTCCCCACCTGCCGCAGAAAGGATGGTCGGCAACAGATCCTCGTATTGTATAAGCGCGGCATTGGAGCTTCCCGGCTTTATATGACCGGGCCAGCGGGCAATGGCGGCAGCATGAATCCCGGGATTATAGAGAGTCCATTTCGCGAACGGCCAGCCGGCACCCTGCTCACTCACGAAAATCACGAGTGTATTCGCTGCTTTACCAGTGCGTTCCAGGATACGCATCATTTCGCCGATCTGCGCGTCCATCACATCAATTTCCGCGTAGTAACCCTGAAGCTGACTTCGCGTTACTGCGGTATCTGGAAGATAGGGCGGCAACACAAAGGTCTTCGGGTCATGCTCTTCCGGCTTGCCCTTTGTAAAGGGCCCATGCGGCTCGTGTGTTGCCAAATACGCACAGAAAGGAGAGGTCCCGCTTTCCACGAATGCTTCAAATGCTGCCATATTGATGTCGCCATCATCCGAGTCTCCGGCCCCACCGGAAGGTCCTGTTCCTTTCTTTTCCTCCCGAGCGATCACATTCACGTCAAAAGGGAAACTTTCGGGAGGGCCAAAGTGCTCCTTACCAATACATGCAGTCCGGTAACCCAGCGGCTTTAGGTAGCTTGGCAGACTCTTCGCGCCCTTTCTAACGGCCGAATGATTAGGGTATGCACCACTACGGACGGGATACATCCCGGTCAACAGCGCCTGCCTCGTCGGCGCACAAACAGTCGCAGAATTGTAACATCCAGTCAGCTTCATCCCTTCACTGGCAAGACGGTCTAGATTAGGCGTCCTCGCACTTGTCGGCCCTCCGAAACAAGCCACGTCATACCCGCAAAAATCATCGGCGATAAAGACGACGATGTTAGGTTTCGTCGGCTCCTTCCCGGCTTCAGACGCCCGAAGTCCCTCCAGGGACAAAAGCAACACCATCAGAGCACCAAAAGATCCTTGGATACGTCTCGAATAGGTTTGATTCATAGACTGAGCTATTTCTTTTTTCTCTCTTCTTTCTGAGCTGGAGGCTCCCACTTCGCTGGAGCCGGATTAGCCCCAATGAGGCTGTATCGCCTTACGTCTTCATTTCATTTTCCAACAGAGCCGTCATTTCGTTCACCTTGCCCGTGTGCACAGGTTTGTCCGCAAGGTTATAAGTGAGGATTTCCTTTTTGCGTACGTGTGGGGGGAGGGGCCGAATCGGCATTGCGCGTTAATCATGCGGTGGGACTAATTCAGGTAACTCGTTTCGTTGCAGAACATGAGTGACTGAATCAGGGATTCCCACGGCGAGAGCGCACTTCGCCGCACCAACTCGCCTTCATTGCCGATCGCGGACTTGATCCCAGCGCGTCCCTTTTCGTCCTCTTTAGCTTTCGCCAGAGTTGCCTCGGCCTGCTTCATGCCGAGTGCTGCAAGTTGAGCTACTTTGGAAACTTCCTGAGCCTGGGACTTCGCCTCGCGTTGAAGAAAGTCCAAGGCCATATCGTACTCCAGCTTGGTGGGGGTGCGCTGCAGCACAATCTGGAAAATGGCGAGGATGCCGGCACGGGTATCCTTCTGTACTGCAACGGCCTGTACTAGCTCCGGGCGCTTCGCAGCGTTCTGGACAATACCGATTGTAAACGGACTGTTCATGAGAAACAGCGCCTGCTGCGGTACAATGGTAGCCGCTCTCCTAGTATCCGGCTCAATTGGGGTCGACACGTCAAACTGTGCAAGCAGGTCAGGAACGTCTCCTCGGTCGATATAGCCATAGACCGAACGGCGAAATGAGGGCGGTTCGCTCACAAGATTCACCGGAGGCCCGTAGAGCGTTTTGTCGATGGCTCCGGCCATCGTGAGAAGGGAATCGCGGAACGACTCGAAATCGAGACGACGAATGTTTGCCCGCCAGAGCAGCGAGTTGGAGGCGTCCATTTCGCTCTGACGCGCCAGATGCAAAGTGCGGCTACTTTGCTGGTAAACATTTGAGAGCATGAGCGCCTTGTGAAGTGCCTTTACAGACCACGCGGGCTTCCGTTCACCGTAATCTTCCATAAACCAGGACGCTAGGAATTCGAGGAGTTCTGGATGGCTGGGAAGGCCGGCCTGGTTACCGAGGTCATCAGGAGTCCGGACGAGGCCCTCGCCAAAATGGTACATCCACAACCGGTTGACCAACACGCGGGCAGTCAGCGGATTGTTTTTACTCGCTATGGCCTGAGCCAATTCGAGACGTCCGCTGCCTTCTGTAAACGGCGCTGGCGTGCCCCCATCGGTGAGCACTTCGATGAAACGCCTCGGTACCATCTTGGTTTGCTCGCCGCGTTTGGGCGCATTGCCTCGCGGGAAAATTGCCGAGTTCGTTGGATTTGGCAGATCCTCCAGAACCATCGCGCGAATCGACCCAGCACTGGAGGTCATCTCCAGCTTATTGATTTCGCCTATCCCCGCACGCGCACTGAAATCGATGCTATTTTGCTTCGACAATAAACGGGTGAATGTTCTGACATCCTCTATGCCATTGACCTGAGACCCAACCGTGAGGCGGAAAGGAAAGGCGGCCAGTTCCATGAGATCTTTCTCGGGCGTGTCCAAGCGCGTTTTGGGATTGCCCATTCGCTTAAAAATTCCGGCCTTCACTGCAGGATCAATCACCTCACGGCAGAACTTTTCAAATAGGGCCGAAACGCCGGCGAGGTCGCTCGGAAGCCTTCCTGCTTTCGCCAGGAACTCGACTACCAATGAGTTTGGCGCGTCTACCCCTTTGTTGTTTCCCAAGCCAGTTGTAACTTCCCTTTCGGGAGCCACCTCCGCACGCTGATCCGCAGTGTTGGTCACCAGGCGTATAAACGGGCCCAGCACGGGATCCTCCGCGGCGCCCCGTTTGCCTGCATAGAAACGTAAAAGGGTTCCTTCGGGCCTCCCAAAATTGGCCGCGCTACTCAACTGTGCCTGACGCGTGGCGTTCTCGGGCGCGTTCTTCAGATAGAAATAATAGACAATTTCAAAATAGGTCGCAGCACGCCGCCTGAACTGATCCGAGACCGAGTTCATTTCCTCAAAAACAGCGGCGCAGGCTTTCGTTTCCAACGCAGCCCTCTTGCTTAAAAAATCCTGAAATTCCTTCGCCGCCGGATCCCCTCCGATCACTGGGCCTTCGGCTGGCTCCGCGCAACTCGCGAAGACCCCGCGTAATGCGTAATAGTCAGATGTTTTGATGGGATCGAACTTGTGGTCATGGCACCGGGCACAGGCCAGCGTCAGCCCTAAGAAGCCACGCCCCACAACGTCGATACGGTCGTTAATGATATCTTCATTGTTAATAAACCGCTTTCCAACCGTCAGGAATCCAAGCGCAGCCAGGTTCTCCTTGGGGTTATTCTGAAGTTTATCCGCAGCGAGCTGGTTGAGGATAAACCGATCATAGGGCATATCGGTGTTGATCGCCTTAATTACCCAATCCCGGTACCCCCAGGCATACGCATAACGATAGTCCGCGCCTCTCGTGTTCACGGCTTCCAACCCCGTGGTGTCCGAGTAACGTGCGGTATCCAGCCAGTGTCGCGCCCACCGCTCTCCATAGGCCGGAGAGGCCAGAAGAGAATCCACTACCTTCTCAAAAGCGTCCGGGGCCTCATTGGTTAGAAAGTCACGAATCGCCTGAGGGGAAGGGGGCATCCCCACCAAATCGAAATGAGCGCGCCGCAATAGCGCTTCTTTCTTACGTCGGCGGTCCTCGGCATTTCCCGAATCAGGCGGGTCCGCGGGAAGCATCTCCCGCTCTTCAAGCTTCGCCAAAATGAACCTGTCGACGGATGTTTTGCACCATCCAGCATTTTTCACCTCCGGCGGTTTGGGACGAGTGACGGGTTGGAATGCCCAATGATCTTTTTTTGTTACGCGCACGGTACCCGATCCTTCGCGTGGATCCGGGGCGCCCATCGTCACCCATGTCTTGAGCGCCTCGATCTGTTCGTCACTGAGCTTCTTCTTGGGCGGCATCTGCAAATCATCCACCCATTGCACCGCCTTGATCAAAGAGCTGCCATTGAGATCTCCTGGCTTGAGGGCCGCGCCGTTTTCCCCGCCCTTCAGCAACTCCTCCCTACTGTCCATATTGAGGCCGCCTTTCACCTTTCCCTTTTCTGCGGAATGACACTCCAAACAGTGGTTGGCGAGAATGGGACGGATCTTGTTCTCAAAAAACGCACGTTTCTCCGGGGAAATCTCAGCGCCAGAAGCAGGCGGCCCCAGGCCGGCACTCAGCCAGGAAATGAGAACAACACCAAAGGAACCGTTTCTTGCAAAAGGCTTAAAGGACATAGGGATATTTTGGGCCCTCAAGGCGGGCAGGAATTGAAGTGAATTTCCTTTCTACGTACGTGTGGGGAAGGGGCCGAATCAGCATTGCGCGTTAATTCCCCACTCATAAGTGCTCCTCGATGGCCACTTGTTGCTCAATGCAATCCCCGAGAATATGGCGCAACCGCAACATCAAGACTTTCACCGCGCTCACCCCCATCTCATAAGCCGAAGCGATCTCCTTCACAGAGCGCCCCGCCACATAATGCTCCGAGAGAATC
>CAMCYN010000228.1 GCA_945883955.1 Akkermansia muciniphila | reverse complement strand
TTTTCAATGCGCCGGTACAAGAATCAATTCTTTTGCCGCAGTTTCCCCCGCCCGCCCTCAAATAAAACCGCCTCTCCTAAGAAATCCGCCCATTCCGGAGTTCAAACCGTGGGAACGCCGTCTCCACCCAGGCGCGCGTCCCGCCTTCAACCCCTCCTTATTTGTTTTATGAAATGGTTCCCCCTCCTCCCCGCGCTGTCTCTTTTCATGGTGGCCACGGCTCCGGCCGCCACTCCCATTCCCGCCGAAGCGCGCACCAGCGGTTTCGCGCTGGGCACGCAGTCCTACACATTCCGTAAGTTCAGTTTCGAAGACGCCTGCGCTAAAACCGCCTCCGTCGGCCTCAAAACCACCGAGCTTTTCCCCGGCCAGATCATCTCCGCCGCATTTCCCAACGAAAAGACTGGCCACACCGCCTCGCCCGAAGGACTCGCCGCAATGAAAGAGATCCTCAAGAAAAACGGTCTCCAGGCGGTTGCCTACGGCGTCGTCGGTATCCCGACCGACGAAGAAGGTGCCCGAAAGATTTTCGCCTTCGCCAAGGACCTCGGGATTAAAGTGATCAACACAGAGAGCACCGGCTCGATCGATACCATCGAAAAGATGGTCAAGGAGTTCGATGTGAAGGTCGGGTACCACAATCACCCGCGCAAACCCAACGACGAAAACTACAAGGTCTGGGATCCCAATTATATCCTCGAGCTCACAAAAGGTCGTGACGCCCGGATCGGAGCCTGCGCCGATCTCGGTCACTGGACCAACTCCGCACTATCCGCCGCCGACTCCATCCGGATCCTGAAGGACCGCGTGGTCTCCAGCCACCTCAAGGACATCGCCGTGGGCGGCACGGGCGTTGTCCGGCCGGGCACGGGCCGGGCCAATCTCGCCGAGGCGCTTAAAGCCCTGAAGGAAGTCGGCTTTGACGGCCCCATCTCCATCGAACACGAAGCCAACTGGGAGGATAACGTCGCCGACGTCTCTTCCTACGTGGAATTTGTGAAGGCAGGCGGCAAGTAACTCTCGCTTGAAATTCACGTCCAAAAGGCGGCTCCTGGAAACGGGAGCCGCTTTCTTTTTTGTCCACCAACCGCCTCTCAATCCTGCGGTTTGGCTTCCGGCTCCGCTTTTTCGGCGGCTTTCTCGGCCGCTTTGCGTTCCCGCTCAAGTTCTTCGCGTCGCTTGAGCAGACGCTCCTCAGCCCGGCTCTGACGCAACCACTGCTGAAATTTGTCGCTCACCTCGGCCCGGGATTCCCAGACGTTGAGTTTGCCCTTTTCCAGATCGGGCTTGAGGTGCTTGTTCCACAAAATCGAACCGCAAACGACGATGAGTACCAAGCCGATCACCACCCGCAGGCGTTCGAGAGCTGGATCCGATTCTTTCATAACACCTCAGCCACAGGCGCCCCGCTTCTCCGAGCGAAACGCCCTCCCTGAAACCTACATCCCCCGCTTGGAGAACTCATTATCCAGCAACATCTGGAAAACGGGAATATCCTTCTCCGGCGGCCGGTATCCGGGCGTGGGCGGCACCATTCCAAGACGTCCGGTCCCATCCAGATACCACTGGGCGGTTTCGCCATCACTAAAAGTGACATTGCCGCTGACCATACAACCCGGACGGGTGAGGGTATCGACCGTCATTCGCACGTCTCCGGCCGGCGCGGGCTCGGCGCCCGGTAGCGCCTCTGATCCCGAAAGCCCCTCGGGGGCAACTGGTTCGGCCGGTTTTGGCGGCTCTGGCACCACGGTTTCCTTGGGCAAAAGCTTGAGATCGTCCACCAACATCCGGGCTTCCATATAGGTCATCCGGACATCGAACTCGTTTCCGAGCCGGTCTTGAATTTGCGCCAGTGTCAGGCCTTCGGAAATCCATCCGGCCACCTTTTTTGTCTGCTCGTCGGTCAACTGCATAGCTTTGGTAAATCCTATCGTCCGCTTCCCTGTCGCGCCAGCGTCCAAATACACATCGACCGGCTAGGGCGCCACGGGGGTAAGCAGCCCCATGGCCTGAAGCCATTCGCCCACGCGCTGGGGCCATTCACTGACCGGCGTGCCGCTCTTGCGCATCCCGAAACCGTGGCCGCCTTTGCTGTAAATGTGCAGCTCCGCAGGCAAACCCAGCTTTTTGTACTCCAAGTATAACAGGGCACTCGCACTCGCACTGGTCTGCCCCTTGTCATCATGAGCATGAACCAGGCACACCGCCGGGGACTTCTCGGTCACTTTCACCGCCGGCAACAGCGTGAGGGTATCTTCTTTTCCAACCAGATACGCCGGATAAACGGGAATCAGAAAATTCGGTGTCGCGTCTTCGACATCCAAGGCCGGGTCCTGAGTGTAGGTGCGTTCATTGGCATGTAACGCCGCCATCACCGCCAAATGGCCTCCGGCCGAAAAGCCCAGAATTCCCACACGCCCGGGGCTGATCCCCCATTCACCCGCGTGTTTGCGCACCAGACCGATGGCTCGTTGCGCGTCCTGCAATGGCTCGTAGCCCGGGGTTTTATCCCGGACCGGCACGCGATATTTCAGCAACACAGCGGTGACTCCGAGCGAGTTGAGCCATTCGCACACCTGGGTTCCCTCATGTTCAATCGCCAAAATACTGTACCCGCCACCCGGACAGACGATCACCGCCGTTCCGTTGGGCTTTTCGGGCCGATAAACCGTGAGCGTGGGGATGGTCACGTTGGTGAGCCGCACCACATCCTTGTCGGTCTTGGGCGGAATCAGCGTCTCCGCCTCGATATGAACGTCCGGTTTCTCCGGAGCACCCTGAGGCCAAAGGTTTAAGGAGACCGGGGCTGCCGCGCTGGCGGCACAAATACTGCCCAAAAGAACCACGGCAGGGAGAACAAAACGCAGGGGCAAACGGAAGGACTTCATAGGGAGAGGTTGAAAGGCCATTTTTAGGCCCTCAAAGGGATTTAGGACAGTCCATTCCTTGCCGTAAACCGTTGCGCCGCGGGTATTCCTTCCCCGAATGGAAACGGCCCAAAATCTCCCCAACGGGCTCCGGCCGGAATCCCCCCAGGAATTCGCTCATAAATCCGCACGGTCTATTTTGCGCGCTGTCGGCCTGTGAGTTGAAAATACTCCGGCCCACTTAGCGGAGCCTGCTCCACCCAGGCCCGAGCCTCCTCAGGGTTCGCCTTAAACCACGCAGCCGCCACCGTCTCCAAAGCCACACTCCGCTGTTGCCCCGATCCCGCCCCAATACTCAACGCCCACTCGGCCGCCGCCGCCGGATCTTTCCCTACCGAACCGCGCACAAACCCAACCACCGCAGATGCATAATCCGGCGTCCCCGCCATCTTCTCCAGTCGCGCCGCCGCCGCTACCGGATCGCCTTCCGCCTCCTTCTTGACCACCTCGGCAAATGCCGTCTCGCGGGCAACTCCGGGAGACAATTTTTCGGCAAACCCATACACCTTCCTGGCCAAATCCCGGGCTGTCGCGTCATCCAGTTCGCCCACGGCAGCCAAAATCTCCGGATACTGTTCGACCTTGAGTCCGGGCCAGCGGGTCAGAGTCGCAAGGGCCCGGTTCCGAAGCGGCCCCTCAGGCAACTCGTTGGCATAAGCCAATGCCGCGGCGGGATCTGCCTTCGCTCCATCCTTCGCTCCATCCTTCGCTCCATCCTTTGGGAGCATCCCTAAAATGGCTCCTTCGGCCCCCGCAATACCGGCAGGCGAATTGGCCAGTTGCGCGGCCAGCATCGCAAACTCCTCGGGTTTCTGGCGACCCAGTTGCCCCAAAGCCTGCCCGGCCGATCGCTGGAGTTCCGGAGACAAACCCACCAGCCACGCCCCAAACGCTTTGGGATCCCGTTTGGCCCAGGGAAGCAGAGTGGTATTGGCAATAAAGGGGTTCTCGGAGTTTTTAGTCCAAAATACGGCAGCCCGCTCCGGCGCAAGCTCCGCGAACCTGTTGAGGGCGAACTGAAAATCAAACCGCGCCCAGATGAAGGAATCAAGCCCGTCCAGCTCCTGCTCCAGCCAACTCTGAAGCTGTGCGACATTCATTGCCGCGATCGCCTCCATCACCGCCAGACGCTCTTCCTCAGGCGAACCACCCCGCGCTTTGATTTCGACCAGCAGCTCCCCAAGCGATTGCCCCTCGCTAGAGCCGCTCCCCCGCACTCCACGAGCCTCATTCTTCCCTCCCCCGCCCTTCGATAACCCGTGCCCAATCGCCCCCGGCCCGGAGACCTCCCCCGAACCGCCCGGACGGACCTCCTCGGCCTTATCCAGCGAGTGGCCCAGAAAATACGCGCCACCAAAAGCCATCGCGCCACTGAGAAGACACTTCAAAACAGGGATTCGCTTTGGCATAAAATGTTAACCTAAGGCTTGATAGGAGCAAACCGGCGATACAGCTCTGCCTTCCCTGCCTCTGAAATCGGCAACTCAGGGATAAGTTCCGCCGGAGTTCCCCCCATCCCCAGCCAGCCTTTCGTCGAGACCTTCAGCACCTGCGCAAAATAGTCCACCTGCGCCGCGCCCGATTGCAGCGTGCTGGCTCCCGCCACAATAGCCGGCCATCCGGCGGGTCCGAAAGAATGCTGCGCAGAATCCATCACCACACCCAGCATCACCCCCTCGCGAAATGCCCCCTGCGGAAGTGCTTCCACCCAGTCCAGGGCCGCCGCCCGATCCTTGCGAGCAAAGGTCATCCACGTGGAGCCAGCCGCCCACTGGATCGCTTCCTCCGTCCCTTGCTTCTCGGAAAATTCAATGGCCGCATCCACGCCCTGCCGTTTAAACCGCGAGACCGCATCCAACGAAGCCAGCCAACTGTTCTTCTGCGAATCCGGAAGCTTTTCCACAAACTCCGAGGCCGCCCCCGGGGACTTCTCCCGCAGTGTGACATACATGGCGTCCGAAACGTCCTTGAGCAGCCCGTCCACCCGCTTCTTTAAGTCCTCCTCCGAAAGGCCCGGATTAGCCTTCGCCTGCAGCTCCGAAGTGAGTGCCTGAAGCTCGGCAAAACCCTTCGCCGGATCTCCGTTGCCTTGCCCGACAACTTTCCCGAGCAGTTTTCCCATTCCCCCATTCGATCCGGGTTCCCACTCCTTCCGCAGGGCCTCATTTTTGCGCAACATCTCCGCAATATCGTTCACGGACCCGTTAAACCGGGCGCTCGAGGAACTCCACAAGGAGCCCATCTCCTGCAAAGCCGACGCTCTCTCCTCTTTGGATAACGTTTCAAGCAGTCCGAGGGCTTCCGGCCCATTCTTTTGCGCCACCACATTGAGCGTACTTCCAATCATCTTTTTGTCCTTAAGCTTGCGCCCCAACTCCAGCGCCCGCCGGGGATCCTGCGACGCGAGGTGTTCAGCCAAGGCACGCCGCAGAAAGACATCCCCCTCGCTGCCTGAAGGCAAAGCTTCAAGCAACTCCGCCGTTTGATCCGCCGTAAACCCCCGCACCATGCGGCCCAGGGCCAACTGCAAATGGGCCGGATACGTCCGGCCAAACTTTGCCCGTAACCGCACCAGCACGTCTTTGTGCTTCTGAACGTTCAACCCTTCCAAACCGATCTCTTCGGAGATGTT
>CAMCYN010000227.1 GCA_945883955.1 Akkermansia muciniphila | reverse complement strand
GACTGGACGGCGAAGATGCTGCCCCCGCTCGGACTCCGCAGTGTGCGGACGGTACACGGGGAGGATTCGTTTTTGTCGGCGTATGCGAAGGCGCTACCGTTTTGCCACAGTTTGTTCGCCGATATGGGGTGTTATTCGGGGCATAAGGGATACGCCAACCTCACCTACGATTTGCCGGGCGGGATGCCGGTGTTCCGGGCGATGACAACCTGGCGCAATTTCGGGTCGGGGTTTATAGGCGAGATTCGGGAACAGGTCGGCACGCAAAGACCGGCGTTTGTGAACGGGTTTGTGCATTGCTGGACGTTTCATCCCGAGGACGTCGCCCGGATTGTTGAGAATGCGGGAGCGGACATTGTGTTTGTGACGCCGAGCCAGCTTGCGACGCTTTATAAACAGGCCAAAGACGGGAAATAAGCACAGGAGCCGGCATCCGATATATCCAGCAGTTGTTGCGACATAAAAACCTCCATACGACGGCGATTTATACCAAGGTAAATATCCGGCAATCGCAGGAGGTTGACGCAAGGTGTCATCCAAGCGGGGTGCATAGTGTGGCGTTGCCTGAACGGGGTGTTGGAGATAGAGTGGCCGCATGAGTACCGTTGCCGAAATCGAAGCCGCGATTGAGCAGTTGTCGACTCAGCAGATGCTGGAAGTAGCAGGCTGGCTGGACGAACGCCGTGGAATGATCACGACTTCAGAAGCGCTCTTCTTACAGCTGGATGCGGAAGAAGGGGAAGAGGCGGGTAACCAATGGCTCGGCGAGTAACGCGTGGAGAGATCTGGCTGGTGGATCTGGGGATGGCGGCGAAAGTGCGGCCCTGCCTGATTTTGAGTGTGCCGTTCCGGGACGATGAAAAGGCGGTTGTGACCTACGTGGCCCGAACAACCCAAGTTCACGGAGGCCGTTTTGAGGTGGAACATAGCGACACCAAGTTCCTTCCAGGGGTATTTGATGCTCAGAACATTGGCACTGTGCCCTTGCCAAAGCTCGAACGGTTCCTGACTCACCTGGGTGTGGATAAACTCGAGGAAGTGGAAGGCGCAGTGCAAAGGTGGCTGGGTTTTGCAGAGGAAAAGAGCCGGCGAGCAAACTCCCTCGCAACTTTCCCGGGAACCCGGTGTTTAACCCCGACAACTCCGCCCTATTGCCTGTTCCCGGACCCGATTTTATAGCTCTCCCCCCCGAATGAAACTCGCCGCCTCCCTCCTCCTCGCTTTCATCGCCGCTTCAATCACCTCGGCCCATGCAGCCGACAAAAAGCTCAATGTGCTCTTCATCGCCGTCGATGACATGAACAACGACCTCGGCTGTTACGGACATCCTCTCGTAAAATCCCCAAACATCGATCGTCTCGCCAAAAGCGGCATCAAATTCGAACGCGCCTACTGCCAGTTCCCGCTCTGTTCCCCCAGCCGCACCTCGATCCTCACCGGGCTGCGCCCCGATACCACCCGCACTTTCGATCTCTCCTATCACTTCCGTCAGGGGCTGCCCGACGTCGTGACCCTCCCTCAGCTCTTTAAGCAAAACGGCTATTATACGGCTCGAGTCGGGAAGCTGTATCATTACGGCAACCCCGGGCAGATCGGCACCAGCGGCCTGGACGATCCGACCTCGTGGGGCGAATTCTACAACCCGGCCGGCCGGGACAAAACCGCCCTCGAACAGGACGTCATTCGTTATACGGGCAAACCTGGCGGCAGTTTGGGCCAATCCATGGCTTACCTTAACGATAAAGAGGGATCCGACGCCGAGCACACCGACGGAAAGGTGGCCAATCAGGCCATTGAACTGCTCGAGCGCCACAAAGATTCGCCCTTCTTTCTGGCCGTCGGGTTTTATCGCCCGCACTGCCCCTGGATTACCCCGAAGGGATATTTTGAGAAGTACTCGATGGCCGACATCCAGTTACCCCCGCTGTCGCCCGACCAGCGTAACTCGGTGCCGTCCTTCGCCCTCGAACCCACTTCGAAATGGCCCTACCACGGAGTGACCCCGGAACAGGCCCGCGAATGTAAACTCGCCTATTACGCCGCCATTTCCTTCGTCGACGCCCAGATCGGCCGGGTTCTGGACGCCCTCGAACGTCTCGGGCTCAAAGACAACACCATGATCGTCTTCTGGAGCGACCACGGGTATCACCTCGGCGAACACGGGCTCTGGTTCAAGCAAAGCTGCTACGAAGAAAGCACCCGCGTTCCGATGATTATCGCCGCCCCCGGACTCAAATCTTCGGGTAAAGACTGTCCGAGAACCGTCGAACTGGTGGATCTCTACCCCACCATCTCTGATCTTGCCGGCATCAAGCCGCCCAAAACCCTCGAAGGCGCTTCCCTGCGGCCGCTGCTCGAAAATCCCACCGCCGAATGGAAGCGGCCCGCCTTCAGCCAGGTTCAACGGGGCGCGACTCCCGGTCACAGCGTCCGTACCGAACGTTGGCGCTATATTGAATGGGGTTACGGCGAAAAAGGGGCCGAACTTTACGATCACAGTGTGGACCCGACGGAACTCAAAAACCTCGCTTCGCTTCCCGAACACGCCGGGAAGGTGACGGAAATGAAGGCTCTGCTCAAAGGGATCCACCCAAGTCCCGTGGTCGCAGGCAAGGCCGATCACGCCTTCAACAAAACCCTCGGCATTTCTGCGGAATAAGCCTTGTTTCGCGCAGTGTGAGGGAGGGCCCAAAGCGGGCCCCGGCAGGGAACAAAAGGCCGACACCAGAGGAGTGAGCCAACATGCGCGCATCGGGCAATGCCTCCCAGCACACTCCCCATTCTCCAGCCCTCCTTTTGGCCACCGGTCCTCTCGCCGGTTATGTTCCCGTTCAGCCCTCGCAAGAGCCGGGTTCTTTCCTGCAAACCTCAGGCGTTTCCTCACCCCTGACTTGCTCCCCCAAAACTCGGCATCCGAATGCCTCCGGATTCCCCTCCGGACGCAATTCGATCGGTTTGGTTCTCGGACAAAGCACATCCTGGAACACAACGGCGCCCCTGGAATCGAACGCCCATTGCGTCCCCTGCGTGCCGCTGGTATTCTGCGCGGTCAAAATTTCACACTGGACGACACCCTATCTTCGCCCATCCCGGGCCGCATTCCCAATGACCCTTAAATCTCTAGCAGGGAAATATCTGACCTTTGTTCTCGGAACGGAATGTTACGGCATCCCCGTTCTCAAAGTCCGCGAGATCATCAGTATGTATGAGATCACGCCGGTGCCTGAGATGCCCGATTACATCAAGGGGGTTATCAATCTGCGGGGCAAAATTATTCCCGTGGCCGACATGCGGCTGAAGTTCCGGCTACAGGAAACCGAAAACACAGAGTTTACCTGTATCGTGGTCGTTCAGGTGCAGTCCCGGGACGATGTGACCGTGTTCATGGGGATGATTGTCGATTCGGTGGAAGAAGTCGTGACGATCCCGGGCTCCGACATTGAACCGCCGCCCGACTTTGGAACCACCGTGGCCGCCAATTATATTGTGGGAATGGCCAAGCTCAAAGGCCGGGTCAGAACCCTGCTGGATATCGACAGGGTCATTGCCGCAACCGCCCTCAAGGCTATCCCCGGGGTCACAGCCGCGGCTCACTGACCCCGGGCTCTGCACGCTTGTCTTAAGGTTTGCCCATGTCACTGGAGATGTCTGCGGCCGTCGAACGGCCTTCGTTCCTGTTCCGGCTCGGTACGTTTATCCGGTTTTCGCACACGGTTTTTGCGCTCCCGTTTGCGCTGATCGCGCTGCTCGTGGCGGGCAACGGCCGCATCCCGCTCTCGGTTTTTGGCTGGATTCTCCTGTGTATGGTCTCGGCCAGAACGGCCGCCATGTGCTTCAACCGGCTCATGGATTGGGAGATCGACAAAGAAAATCCCCGAACGGCCGATCGCCACCGACTGGTCAGCAAAACCCAGGGTTGGTTAGTCCTCCTGCTGAGCAGCCTCCTGGCCATCGCAAGCTCTTGGGCACTCAACCCGTTCTGCTTCCGGATGAGTCCGCTGATGCTCGGCATCATCTTCTTTTACTCTCTCACCAAACGTTTCACGGCTTTCTCCCACCTGTTTCTAGGAATCGCACTAGGCGTCGCCCCACTGGGAGCCTGGGCTGCCGTGCGTGGTGCCCTCTTCACTTCCCCCGAACCCTTCGTACTGGCTGTCGCCGTGATCTGCTGGACCTTCGGGTTCGATCTTATTTACGCGACCCTGGACGCCGAGTTCGACCGCCGCAAAGGTCTGTTCAGTTTCCCCTCGCGTTTCGGCGTACCCGCCAGCCTGAAACTCGCCCGTTCTCTTCACCTCGTTGCCGTGCTGGCCTTTGTGGGTTTCGGAGCGCTGACAGAGCTCGGCACGCCCTACTGGATTGCGTGCGCTATTTGCGCCCGGGCCCTGGTTTGGGAACACCGCCTCGCCAAAAGCACCGATCCCGGCCAGATCAACCGCGCCTTCTTTCAGATCAACGCCCTGGTCAGCCTGACGCTCCTCGCCGGCGTCGGCATCCATTACCGCCTCTGGAACCTGGTGGTCTGGTAAAGAGCGAAGGCATCATCACAACGATGCCGGCTCCAAGGGCACGGAACCACTCCCCCACCCTACGGCCTGTGCTGGAGCTGACGGTATAACTCCACGTACCCGTCCACCATACTCCGGAATCCGAACCGGGCTTCCGCTGCGGCACGCACCGCGTGACGACTCAATTTAAGGGCAGGTGCCACCAGAGCGGCCAGATCCTCGGGTCGACTGGCCGTATAACCCGTCACGCCCGGAGTCACCACCTCCCCGACCGAGCCGCGTTTGACCCCTAAAACAGGAGTCCCACAAGCCATCGCCTCGATCATCACAAGCCCGAAGGGTTCATCCCACTGGATAGGAAACAGTAAGGCGGCGGCATTACGCAAAAGCTCCGACTTCTGCTCGTGGTTGACGGGCCCAATCCACTGGATCTGCTTACCGTCCACGAGCGGCATGACCTCCTCGGTAAAATAACGCTGTTCTTCGCCATTCTGGGGCTGGCCGGCCAAAATCAGCGGCATTCCCACGGCGTGTGCAATTTCAATGGCGCCCTTGGGGTTTTTGGCGTGGCTCATGCGGCCGAGAAAAGCGAGGTGTTTGCCGGGATCGAGATTGGGTTCATAAGCGCCAAAATCGCATCCGTTATAAACGACCGGAAATTTGCGTCCGAGACGGGCCTCGGTTTCCTGAACCTGAAAATGGCTGATGGCGGCCACCTCCACCTGTGGGTACCGGGCGAAAGCCCACTCGTCATCCAGAACCGCACAAGTGTGGAGCGTAAAAAGCGAGGGGCAGGCCGCCAGCGAAGCCAGCGGGAGCCAGCCGGGAGTGAGATGATAATGAATGACGTCAAATTCAGAGGCGCGCCGGATGGCTTCGGTGACGGCGGCGTTGGCGTAATGCTCAAAGGCGTAGGCTTCCCCCCGAGCCATCAGATCGGTCAAACACGCCTCGGCCACGGGAAAAAGCTCACCGCGCGTTTGGCAATCCCCGGTGGCGAAAAGGGTGACGGCATGGCCGCGTTCGACGAGTTCATCGACGAGTAATTTGAGGAGCAGCTCGAT
>CAMCYN010000226.1 GCA_945883955.1 Akkermansia muciniphila | reverse complement strand
TGATCCGCCGTAAACCCCCGCACCATGCGGCCCAGGGCCAACTGCAAATGGGCCGGATACGTCCGGCCAAACTTTGCCCGTAACCGCACCAGCACGTCTTTGTGCTTCTGAACGTTCAACCCTTCCAAACCGATCTCTTCGGAGATGTTTTGGAGCCCCTCCCGCTCCTCTTCCAGTCCCGCCGCCGCCCCCTCTTTCGCCACCGGCACCCCGTCCCCACTCGCTGCGACGGATAAGGGACTCGCACTTCGCCCGGCCCATAGCCCCGCGACTCCTCCGAGGAACACGGAAACGCCGATTGCGACAAAACTCTGCACGTTGGACATAGCGCTCAAAAAAACGTGGGCCTATCACACGCCCCTTTGCAGGGAGCGTGTTTGGCCGCCAGGAACTCACTCGGTTAAAAAGCCGCCGCCTTATTTGGCCACAGGCTGACCGGCGTCTTTCCACCCTTTGAAGCCGCCATCGAGGTGAATGATGTTTTCAAAGCCGAGCTTCTTGAAAACATCCAGCGAACGCGTGCTGCGACCGCCCCCAGCGCAATGCACAATATAGGGCTGTTTTTTATCCAACCCCGAGACCCCCGCTTCAAATTTCTCGCTCTGGAAGTCGATGTTCTTGGCGTCCTTGATGTGCCCTTCGCTGAACTCGTCGGCGGTGCGGATATCAAGCACCGTCACCTTCTTCTCAAGCACCAGCGGCGCCGCCCCCTTGGCATCCACATGGGTGACTTTCATTTCTCCACCAAAAACTTGGATGGAACCAAGCAGCAGCGCACCTGTCATCAGAAGGCTCATTTTATCCATATGCGATGCTTAGCACCCCGCCCTCAAATGCCAACCCACCATCCGTACACCACCTCCTTTCCCGTTGCGAAATTCCATTCTCCTTTCCCTAGAAACGCCAACTCAACAAACACGTCGCCATCCACTCAATCAGGCTCACGCGCAAACCGATCGTCAACGCCACCCAGCCCGACGATAAATAGCCGACACGACGCGACCTCCGCCCCGTCCTAACAAAATCTGCCTCAACCCACTCTACCCGTCATGCGTACACTACCTATGCTACTTACCGTGGCTCTGACCGCTGGCGCCTTCGCCGCCCCGCAAGCCTCCCTGCCCCTTTGGCCCGATGGCACCCCCAACTCGCTCGGCGTCGGGGAAGGTCACGAACCCACAATCACACCCTTCCTGCCCGATCCCGCGCTCGCGACCGGCGCCGCCGTCGTTGTCCTTCCTGGAGGCGGGTATGGCGGCCTGGCCGCACACGAAGGTGCCGGGTACGCCGAATGGCTTGCCGAACACGGCATCGCCGCCTTTGTCGTCAAATACCGGCTCGGTTCCGCCGGGTACCGTCACCCGGTCATGCTTCAGGACGCCAGCCGCGCCATTCGGATTGTGCGGAGTCGCGCCTCCGAATGGAACATCGACCCCAACCGCGTCGGCATCATGGGTTCGAGCGCCGGAGGGCATCTCGCCTCCACGCTCTCAACTCATTTCGACGCGGGCAAAGCCGAGGATCACGATCCCGTCGAACGCCAAGGTTCACGCCCTGATCTGAGTATTCTCTGTTACCCGGTAGTCACGATGCTTGAGCACACCCACAAAGGGTCGCGCAAAAATCTCCTCGGCGAAACGCCCTCGGAAGATCTCCTCGAAGACCTTTCCAACGAACGGCGCGTCACCAAAGAAACTCCCCCGACCTTTATTTTCCACACCTGGGATGATCCGGCTGTTCCGGTCGAAAACGCGCTTCAATACGCTGTGGCGCTCCGCAAAAACGGCGTCCCATGCGAGATGCATCTCTACCAGCACGGACCGCACGGAATTGGGCTCGGGAAAAAAGACGCGCCCCACCCGTGGAGCGCCTCCCTTCTGGGCTGGTTCTCGCTGCAGAAGTTTTTGCCCTGAGGGATTCTCCGGCCTGCGGCTGGCATCGCCGCAGGCCTGCGCCGGCTCATACCAATCAGGTCGGCGGGCGCGCCACCTCTACGGTTGGAATTGAACGGAGGTAGTCACCTGCGCCCCTCGCTCGTCCGTGAGGCTCACAAACCAGGTGTTCGCCTCAGCGGGCGGCTTTGGCGCCGTGATCGTCCCAGCGGATAAACTCGCCGAAACCGTGGTCCACGTGCGCTTGGAACGCGGACCGCCATCGGTAGTGTAATGGAGTTGGGCGCTTTGCGGCGCAACCGCGCTCTGAAACGGGACGGTCACAGTCTCGCCGGCGATCCGGGGCTCGCCCGGGATCGGCAACGGTTTTCCCGCCCGACATTTGGAATCAATAAACAACCCGATCTCCTGCGGAGCCCAGCCTGCGGAATGCCCATGCGCCATATTCACCTGGATACGCATCTGTTTTTCACCGGGCACGGTGTCGAAAGTCTTCCGGTAACTATCCAGCGGATAGTGAACGTCGTTTGTGCCGTTCACAAAAAGGATCGGCACCCGGCAACGCGGCAACAAACTCGAGGGATCATATTGGCGCACCCACTCGGCAGCACGATCCCCGAGCTTGTCGATAGACGGCTTCTGCACCGACTCACCTTCATGCAAAAATCCGCAGCCATACACAGGCACGGCCGCCTTGAACCGGTCGTCCAGCGAAGCGACGAGGCACGTCGTGTAGCCCCCCCAACTAATCCCCGTGACAGCCGTGTGTTCCGCATCAACTTCCGCAAAGGAACGCAGCAACGTATGCGCCCGCATCACGGATGCCGCAGCGTGAAACGGCCAGTGTTCGTGCGAATCGCCACCGATGCTGTCGAATTTCTCGGCGGGTGTGTGGTTGGGCCCCCCATTGGGCAGGCGCAGGATCGTTTTTGCATTCCGTCCACTCAGGTTCGGCGCACCAGTCTTCGGGTCGAACGTCACATCCGGCGGACGCGAACCGCTCAAATCCATGGCAATCGCCGCATACCCGCGTTTTGCCCACAATTGTGCCCACTCGGCAAAAGCCGTTCCGCCGCCGCCATGAATGAGAACCACGGCCGGAAACTTCGCCCCCGGCCTGGCTTCTCCCAGCGTCACCGGCGAAGCATAGACTGCAAAAACCTCGGTGGGTTCGCCTTTATAAACCTCACCGGCGTACAGCAGTGAATGAACCGGCCCCTCCTGATTGACCCACCTCATGGCGGGCACCTCTTTTTTGAGGGCATCGAGATTCCAGGGACCAACCTGCTGCCCAAAGGCAGCCGTGGAGACAAATACGAGCGCGCAGACGAGACGTTTCATGGGGAGAGCCGAGGGGGTTCTGGGGGGCTGGTTCTGGGGGGCTGAATAAGTGCCGGGGCGGATGCGCGCCCACTATGCGATCACGGCCTTCACGACTTTGCCGTGGACATCAGTGAGCCGAAAATCTCGCCCAGCGTAACGGAACGTGAACCGTTCGTGATCAAAACCCATCAGCCGCAAGATCGTGGCCTGAAGGTCATGTACGTGAACCGGATCGACTGTGGCCTTAAAGCCGAAGTCGTCGGTGGCCCCATGAATATGGCCGCCCTTCACCCCGCCGCCGCACAACCACGTCGTGAAGCCGTAATGATTATGGTCGCGCCCATTCACCTTGCCGTCGTTCGAACCGGGCTTGGCGAGTTCCACGGTCGGTGTGCGCCCGAATTCGCCGCTCCAGATAATGAGCGTTTCATCGAGTAACCCGCGCTGCTTGAGATCTTTGATAAGAGCCGCAATCGGCTGGTCACATTCCTTGGCCAAACGCCGGTGATTTTTCTCAATCTCATCGTGGCTGTCCCAGGGCTGCCCGGCTCCATGCCAGATCTGGATAAACCGGACCCCTTTTTCGATCATCCGCCGCGCATAAAGCATCTGCCTTGCCTGAACCCCTTCGCCGTACATCTCGCGAATATGTTGGGGTTCTTTGGAGAGATCAAAAACGTCGCTGGCCTCCATCTGCATGCGATACGCCAACTCGAACGATTGTATCCGGGACTCAAGCTGAGAATCCTGCTGGCGTGCTTTCTCGTGGTCCTGGTTGAGCTGAAGTAACAAATCGAGCTGCGCGCGCTGTTGTTTGGACGAACCGAAGTCGTGCTTTACGTGTTCGATCAGCTTCTGCACGTCGGTGTGTTTGGTGTCGAGATGTGTCCCCTGGAACACTCCGGGCAGGAATCCTGACTGCCAGTTTTGAGATTCCTGGATCGGATAACCGTCCGGACACATCACCACAAAACCGGGTAGGTTCTGGTTCAAGGTCCCAAGTCCGTAAGTCAGCCACGAACCCATACTCGGCCGAATCTGCCGCGCATCCCCGCAATTCAGCAACAGCAGCGAAGGCTCGTGATTAGGCACGTCGGCGTGCATCGAACGGATGATACACATGTCATCCACACACTCGCCGACGTTGGAGAAGATCTCGCTGACGTCGATTCCGCTCTTGCCGTATTTCTTGAACGAAAAAGGCGACCCCAGCGCCGCCCCCGTGGGCCGCTCCGTTTTGAGCGAAGTCGGCAGCGTCTTGCCGTGATATTCGGTCAGCAGCGGCTTGGGATCGAAGGTGTCCACCTGGCTGGCCCCCCCGTTGGCGAAGATGTGGATGACGTGTTTGGCTTTGACCGGGAAATGCGGCTGCCGTGCGTCCAAAGACTGGAACACCGGACTCGGAGCCTCGTCAGCGAGCAGGCCGGAGTTGCCGAGCAGGTCGCCCAGAGCGAGCGCTCCAAAACCCATCCCTGTACGGGCGAGCAACTGGCGGCGGGAGAGTGGGAGATTGAGGTTCATAACAGTACGTTTAATCAATGAATACGAACTCATTAGCCATGAGCAAGGTTTGTGAATATCGCTCCCACGGAGACATCGGTTTCGCTTTGGGGCCAACGGGTCCGCCAAAAATCCCTTTCGCCTCCCACTCCCCGCCCTCGGAGCGTCTCACGACAGGCGCCCACTGAAAACTGTCACTGTTCTCATTGCCCCCACAATCGAGGATGAAGTCGAGGGTCTGCCCGGCTTTCAATTCGATGTTCTCGCCAGCCGTAACACTTTCCCCGCTCACCACCGTCCAGTCGCCCACAACCTGCGTGCCATTGGCGACGACCAGCCCGCGTACCCCATCCCCGGCCGTGGCCGCACGATGAAGCGTTCCGGTAAATCGGTACGTCCCGTCCGACGGTGCCGTAAAGCGGCGTACAACCGCCAGATCGTGGGTTCCGCCCGGGTGGCCCCCATTGGCATTGAGATGCGCAAAACCCAGCTTGGGGTCCGGCATTTTGGCGCCGCCCTGCCAGGATTTTCCGGTGAAATGCGGCAGCGCCACAAACGAACTCAGCAGACGCGTCTGCGGGTCAAAATGAGCGCTTCCGTAGCTCCAGATCGGTGCAAGCGCGGCTTCCACGGGAAGCGCCTCGAGGGTCTTGATAAAATCGACTCCCCGCTTCAGCTCCTCGGGACCCGCTGCCCGCGCGAAGGCGAGTCGGTAAAGTTCCTTCACGCGGTCCTCGGCGGCGGGAATCTTCTCGGTGCGCTGTGACAGGGCCCGCGCCTGCTGGGCGGCGAACGGGCTGTTCATCAAATAAAGCGCCTGTTGCGGTACCGTCGTCAGGAAACGCTGCGGCGTGTGTGTGTCGGGACTC
>CAMCYN010000225.1 GCA_945883955.1 Akkermansia muciniphila | reverse complement strand
ACCGGTCTTCGCGCAGAGCGATGCCGTCCGGCTTGATGTAGGCGCGCACCAGCACACCCCAGTCGGCCACTGGATTCGCGCCGAGGAAGATGAACGTGGCGTAGGAATTCGCGGGGATCTTCACCCGTGCCGTCATCCGGAGATCCTTGCCCTTGATGTTATGCGTGAGAATGGTGGGATGGCCGTCTACTTTGTGGCTTTGGCCGCGCAGGGCTCCGTCCTCAACCCTCAAGCGGTCCGGCTTACGATATTTCTCAGTGATACTGAAGCGGGACAGCGAATCCGGCGATGCGAAGTCTTCGCGCCAAAGGACCCCGACGCCTTGGCGATCGCCCGAGTTCGGCTGGGATGGTACGGCAGGCAACCGAGCTCCGAGCAGGAAGAGAGCGATGAGGCAGGTGACGGGTTTCATGATGTAAGATGGAGGTCCTGCGGAAGCACAAGCACCAGCGGGCGAGCGAGGTTTTGGAAGGATACTGAAATGAGAATGATGGTTTTCGCCCGATCAGGATCTCGCATGAAGCGGGAGGGCCTTGCCTCTATCACTCCCGACCAAATGGAAATTGCCCAACAAAAGCAGAAGAATTTATCGAAACGCGATTTATTGAGTGAGACCACGGTCCGTTCCTACGCCTCTATGCGGAGCTTAACGCACCGGGACAATGCAGCACGCCCCCCAACACGTACGTAAAAAGGCATTTCCTATCATTTTGAGACGACCGTTGGCCGGTTAAGTCGACCTAATTCGCCCCTTAATAACATAGCCGTCACGACGTCATTCTGGTGGCCCGTGGCCGATCCACCCCCCTGACGAATTCAACGGCCCAAGTGCCCGTCAGTGGACGGCACTGCACTTCCAACCGCGCACACCGGCAATGGAAGGCGACGCCGCGAAGAAGCTCGGTCGCCTATACGGCAACTTCAACAAGAAGTCCAAAGGGGGCTGCGGACCCGAGATCCGGATGGCAGCACACTCGCCACGAAAGAAAGCCAGCCGCTAGCAGTCATCAAGACGGCGTTCAGCGGGACATCCGTCGCCGCCGACTGGAACGTCGGGCTGCCGACCGTTTTGTTTTTCCATACACTGGCCGATGCTCACGCTCCGAGTCGGCGAAATCGTAAATGTCCTGATGTTGTCATCGCTTTAAAGATCGCGGCAGGTGACGTGTCCTCAACTTACTCAATTCATCTACCGTCGTTTGAAATTGGCGCACTTTGGACCGGCAAATGGCGCCTAGCTTTGGAGTGAGTAAGTGTATGAAAGCATCGCGATCCCAAAATCACGGTCCGTTCCTGCGTCTCTATGTGGAGCTTAACGCGCCGGGGCAATACAGCCCTCCCCCCCATACGTGCGCAAAAAGGAAATTCACCATTATGTCCAATGGCCTTCGTCTCCTGCTCCTCAGCGCGTTTTTTGTCCTCCATGTCGAGTTAGCCTTGGCTTCCGAAAAGTCCGCTCCGACGCCCCGTTCCACCCCGCCGAATATCATTCTGATGCTGGCCGATGACCTCGGTTATGGGGAGCCTGGCTGTTACGGCAATCCGCAGGGCCGGACTCCGAACCTCGACCGTCTGGCGGCCAATGGCGCTCGTTTTACCAGTGGCTACGCGGCCTCCAATGTCTGCTCACCCTCGCGCGCGGCCCTGATGACTGGCCGGTACGTGCAGCGTCTCGGGCCTTTATATGAAGATTACTTCGGCGGCCCGGCCCCGGGTCTCGATCCCAAGAAGGATCTCACCCTTGCGCGAATAACCAAGGATGCGGGCTATGCCACCGGCTGCTTTGGCAAATGGAATGTCTCCCATAACAAAGTCCTTGGGCCCACTGCCCCCAACGCGTTCGGATTCGATCGCTGGGTCGGCCTCCACCTCAATCACAACTACTACACCCACAAACTGGAAAAAGGAGAGGAGCTCGATCTTTACCGGGATGGCGAGCCCTTCGACCGGCCCGGCGTTTGGTCGGACACCATCTTCGCCGACGAAGCGATCCGTTTCATTGAAGAAAACCGCCAGCAGCCATTTTTCATCTATCTGCCCTGGCAGGCGCCCCATAGTCCGCTGCAGGACCCCGACCTCCCAAATGCTCCGGTCATCGAGGGGCACAAGGCGGAGAACCGCCCACTGGTCGAGAAGATGATTGGCCGCCTCGACCTGGAGGTGGGCAGGGTGCTTGAAGCACTCGAGCGCAATGGCCTGGCCCAGAACACGCTCGTCATCTTCACCAGCGACAATGGCGGTTCGCTCAATGTCGCCCGCAACACCCCGTTGCGCGGTTGGAAGCAGGAGCTCTGGGAAGGCGGCATTCGGGTGCCGTTCATCGTCGCGTGGCCCGGCGTCATCCCTGCCGGACGCACCATCGACACCCCGGTGACGCATCGGGATCTGAGCGCCACCGTTGCCGCTCTGGTCGGGGCTCGAGCGCCGGCGGGTCAGGAAATGGATGGGGAGGATCTTCTGCCGTTGCTCAAGGGTCAGGCGCAGGCTCTCGCCGAGCGTCCTCTGTTCTGGCGCCGACAAATTACCTCGGGCAAGGCGGAGCCGGCCATCCGACAATCCTCGGTCCGGCTCCAGGACTGGGTTTACTTGCGCACCTACGGCGCGGCTTCGAAAAAAGCCCCGGCTGCCAGCAACTCCTACAGCGAGGAATTGTTTGATCTGCGCGAGGATCTCGGCGAGACCATCAATCTCCTCAGTGCGGCGCCGGACCGACTCAATAACTTGCGCGCGGCGCTCGAGGGCTGGGAAAAGGAAATGGCGACCGCCGCGGCGGCTGCGGCGAGATCCACCCCCGCCAGGCATAGATCGCAGTAAAACCGTACGTTCAGGAATTCGCCCAGAACGCCAATGGCTCAGTCAGCGGCGGTCCCTTCCGCCTGCACCCCCCAAATGAACCCATGAAAAAAGGACATTCCAAACCCACCGGCCACTTTCCCCTGGCGATAATGCTGGTCACCCTGACGGGCCTCGCCCAGTCCACGGCCTTCGCCCAGCTTCCGGCAGAGGTCGCCGCGCTCAAGCCATTGATGGTCGTTCCCGAGCGGGCCGTGCTCGAGGACGACTTCTCAACCTCACACCCCCTCGACCCCGAGATCTGGCGGGTGCACCAGGAGACGCGCTGGGCCATCGAAAAAGGCGTGCTCCATGGTCGGCCAGCCACCTCCGAATTCCAGGCTTCCCGGGCCGATCACAATGGGCTGGAACCGCGGATCTCTTTTCCGGGCACTCCGCGTGAATTTGCCGCCCGCTTCTCGTTTCGCTTCAGCGGCGGCGAATGGATCACCGAGTACAAACCCGGTCGGGGTCTGGCCCCGATGATCGAGTTCGGCCATCATATTTGCCGCATAGCCCAGCAGCCCGGGGGGATCCAGATTCGGGTCGAGAATGAAGCGCTCATTGTGGCCGAAACGCAGCAACTGAAGCTGGAGCCAGATCGCTGGTATCACGTGCTGGCCGAGTGGAAAGGAGACGAATTTGTGCTGCAGTTTGCCAATGGGCACACGCTCTACGCCAGGCACGAGATTTTCCGACGGGAGCTCAAGGCCAACACTCAGGGACTGTGGATTGGCGGGCCTCGGCTGGGAGAAGTGGAGCTCGACAATCTGAGCCTCTGGTCGATCAAGCCAGAAGTGAACCCCGCCTGGGAACAGACCCGGGCTACCCTGGCCCCGCCTCAAGCGGTCTCGCGACGGGAACGTAAGGCAGGCCAGAAAAATTAAGTCTCAGCCTCAAGTTCGCTACCTCTCTGCCTGACTTGGGCAAGCCACCGTGCTGGAGCGTGACAAAATCCCGAAGCCCGACTTCACCCTCCCCGGAAGGCTCGCGCCCCCGCACTACCCCGGCCTCTTTGCCTCAACTCCAAACGCTATGATCAAACCCCTTGCTCTTTTTGCCCTCCTGGCCGTGACGAGCAGCGAAGCTCGCGCCGCCAAACCGAACATCCTCTTCATTGCCATTGACGACCAGAACGACTGGATCGGGCACCTCGGTGGGCATCCGATGGCAAAGACGCCCCATCTCGACCAGCTGGCTGCGAGGGGGACCACGTTCTTGAACGCACATTGCCAGGCGCCGCTCTGCAATCCCTCCCGCACGAGTCTGCTCCTCGGTCTGCGCCCCACCACAACCGGGGTATATGGCCTCGCTCCGTGGTTTCGCACCCTGCCGGAATGGAAAGATCGGGTCACGCTGCCGCAGCATTTTGCCCAACACGGCTACCGCACTGCGGCCACCGGGAAGATTTATCACCAGGGCACCGGGAGTGGAGGCGGAAAAGCCAGGCCAAAGAACCAAACGCCCGAAAGCGCTCCAACCACCGAGCCCGAATTTCAAACCACCGCTGCGCTTGGCGGCGTGGGCACCAAGCCACCACAGAGACTTGTGCCGCCGAGCCCGATGCTTACCAACGCCCTGGTGGACTGGGGCGTGTGGCCGCTCGACAACGATGACACCGGCAAGGGCGACTACCAGGTCGCCAGTTGGATCGTCGACCAGATCAAGACCGCCCCCAAGGACCAGCCCTTCTTTATCGCGGCCGGCTTTTTTCTTCCGCACGTGCCCTGTTATGCCACTCAGAAGTGGTTCGACCTTTATCCTGACGACGACAGTGTGCTCCCGAAGGTTCTTGAGGGCGATCGGGACGATACCCCGCACTTTTCCTGGTATCTGCATTGGAAGCTGCCCGAACCACGTCTGAAACTCCTCAAGGAATCCGGCCAATGGCGCAATCTGGTGCGCAGTTACCTGGCCTGTGTGAGTTTCACGGATTCCCAAGTGGGCCGCCTGCTCACGGCGCTCGAAGAATCCGGCCACGCCGAGGACACAATCGTTGTGCTCTGGGGCGATCACGGATGGCATCTGGGCGAAAAGGCGATCACTGGCAAGAACACCCTCTGGGAACGGGGGACGAAAGTGCCACTCCTCTTTGCCGGCCCTGGAATCCGGAGCGGGCAGCGCTGCCTGCAACCCGCCGAGTTGCTCGATCTCTATCCGACCCTCATCGAGCTCGCCGGCTTGCCCCCGCGCACCGATCTCGAGGGCCTGAGCCTGGTGCCGCAACTCCGGGATGCGGCCAGCAAACGCGAGCGCCCGGCCATCACCTCGCACAATCAGGGCAATCACGGCATCCGCAGCGAACGCTGGCGTTATATCCACTACGCCGACGGCAGCGAGGAACTCTACGACCTGCAAGCCGACCCGAATGAGTGGCACAATCTTGCGGGCAGCTCCAAATACGCCCCGGTGATCGCGGAACACCGGCACTGGTTGCCGAAAATCGACCGCCCGCCGGCTCCCGGCAGCGCCCACCGGGTCCTCACCTACGACCGGGAAACCGACGAGGCCGTTTGGGAAGGCAACACGGTGCGGCGCACAGACCCCATTCCGCAGTAGCAGCGGGCACAAAGCGTGGGGGGTGGAGAAACCCACTTGCGAAGCCATCGCTCAAGCCGGCTACGCGGTGAAGCCCCCTACCCCCCACCGCGTACGCAAAAGCGGTTTCCTGCCATTTTTAAAAACCCGCAACAAAGCGGTGTCGTCGGGGTTGTATGAAACGATCCCTGTTCATTCCCCCCCATAAATCATGAAACGCC
>CAMCYN010000224.1 GCA_945883955.1 Akkermansia muciniphila | reverse complement strand
AGGAGTAGCCCAGAGCCCCCCCCGAAAACCATTCACCCGAAACAAAAGCAGTAACCGGTTATTAAAACCCACAAACCCTAGCGGAAACTTCCAGCTCAAGCTTGACCAACCTCATAGCAGTGAATTCCCTTTCTGCGTACGCATTTGGGGGGAGAGGCCGAATCAGCATTGTGCGTTAAAAAGAAGGTGCCCGCGCAGCAGTCGAAATAGATTCCGCTAGCATTTCGTTTTGAACGGCGCGTTCCAGAAACATCAAAACGCAAAACGCCTAAAATCAATCCCCCGACTCCAAACAACCCGCCCCTGTCCGCGAGCTTTCCCCCTCCCATATCTACCATCTATTAAGATAGGCTTCTGTGCGTGAAACCTCCCGACACTAGCATGAGACAATTCTGTTCGGCTTCCAAGAGGGGCGTGGCAATTTCGCCTCACGACTGGGGGAAGGCATGAGCGGGAGCAAATCGGCGGTGCTGGAAGTTCGGGGTCTGCGTCGGCACTTTGGACGAGTTGCGGCCGTCGATGGCCTCGACCTCAATGTGTATGAGGGCGAGATCTATGGATTTCTGGGGATCAACGGCGCGGGCAAAACAACCACCATCCGCCTCTTGATGGGAATCCTCGCGGCCGATGAAGGAACGATCTCAATTTTGGGGGAGACCACACGGCGCACCTCCGTAGCCCAGAAGCAGCGGATTGGGTATGTCTCCCAGGAGCAGCACTTTTACCCATGGATGACATGCCGGGCGTTGGGCCGGTTTGTGGGTTCGTTCTACCCGACCTGGGAAGCCGCTGAATTCAAACGCTTATTGGACGTCTTTGAGATTCCCGAGGATCGGCGCAGTACGGAGCTCTCGGGTGGGATGCGCGCAAAACTGGCTCTGGCTTTGGCCCTCGCGCCGCGGCCAGCCGTGTTGATTCTCGATGAACCCACTGCGGGGCTCGATCCTGTAGCGCGCCGCGAATTCATGGAAATCATTGTGGCCCAATCCCGGCAACACGGGCGTACCACCTTGTTCTCCTCCCATCTCATTGACGAGGTGGAGCGCTGTGCGGACCGGGTCGGAATTGTTCAGCAGGGCCGAATGAGATTTGAAGGGCGACTGGAGGATTTGCAAAGTCGGGTCAGACGGGTGCGAATGCGGGGCGGCGCCGATTGGTTGCCGGGAAGTCGATTTGAGATCTGGCGCGACGAGCAATCCGATGGGCAGCGTACGCTGGCAATGCTCGCCGAACCCGAGGAGTGGAACACTCTGGTGTTGCCTGCCGAAGCGGCATTTGTCCCGATGAACCTCGAGGATATCTTCATTGCCTGCGTCGGCTCCAGACAGGTGCGGGTATGATCTCGGGCCTGATCGAAAAGGAATTGCGACAGCACAAGATGCTGTTGTCCTGTGTGCTGTTATTGCTGGCGGCCGGTTTGACGATGATTCTCGAGAACCGTTTGGTGCAAACCGTGTTCGGCTCGCCCTTCGGCGCCCTGCGGCTTTTGCTGCTGACGATGCTGCCTCTGGCTGGGCTCATGCTCTCGCACGCTTTGGTAGTCACCGAATTTCGAAATCGGACCCAACTCTTTCTGGAAGGCTTGCCGCTTCCGCGCTGGCGCATGATCGCGATCAAGTATGCGCTGGGGCTTTTGCTGATGCTCGGCACGGCGGCCCTCACGCTTGCCATGGCCTGGCAGCGCAGTCGTGGACACGATGCGCTCACGCCTCGATTCACCGTCCTCATCGGCCTGCGTTGCCTGATCTATGTCTGGTTTCTTTGGAGCCTGTGTTTCGCGCATGGCTTCATGGGGCGGTACCGGATCTTCTTTGGGACCCTTGCGATCATTGCCATTCTTACTCCAATGGTTTTTGGGAGCGTGAATTTACGCGAGCTCGGGCCTTTTGGTCTGGTTGGGGATCGCTTCGCTTATGAACGATTCGTATTCCCCTCCACCCAGCTCTGGGTTAGTGCAGGTTACGCGATTTTCTGGATGGCTGTCGCCGGAACTCTGGGCCTGTCACGGGACGCCACGATTGCCGCCTCTTTGGCCCAACGGATGTCGCTTCAGGAAAAGTTCGTGGTGATTTTCAGCATTTTCACCCTGTTGCTTGGGTATATAACGCACCACCAACGGACGGAGAAGGTCGTGCCGCTTCATTTACCGGGAGCGGTCGAGGCGGCCCGCGGACAAGTGACCGGATCTGCGGCTGTGGATCACCCCACCGGAAAGGAAGAGGCTGTGTTGAAATCGATCGTCGAGCGCCTCGGCTACGAGATGGCCGAAATGGGCGAGTATCTCGGGTGTCGCAGCCTGCCGGCGGTGTTCGTGGTGCATAGACGGGATTTAGACGCCGGAATTATTGAGGACGGTAAGATTGAAAAAGAACAGGGCCTGATGGTCCGGGCGAATCTGGTCAAGGTGGACCGGGAAGAATTGGTGCGGTGGGTGGTGCGCGAAGTCCTGCTGGTGAAAAGTTATGGACGCCTGAATTTGGAGCGTCATGCGTGGGTGCTGGATGGATTCGAGCAATGGTGGTTGGGGCGCCACCAACCCGTGAGTGTGGAGGTTCGCCGCGCCGCTCGCAGTGCTATGCCGGAGGGGTTTTCGACAAGGGATTTGGAGCGCTGGCTGACCGTGCGCAGGGACGCCGGACCCGACGGAGCTCGGGCGCTTGCGAGGGTGGGACTGGAAACTCTGGAGGTCCGTTATGGAGAACCGGCATGTCGAAAGTTTTTGGCGGCGGTGCTGGGCCGGGAGATCCAGAAGGATGTGCGGGCATGCTGGCAGGATCTGCGGACTCCAAATGCCCTGCGCTTTAGCCAGACCGTGGGAGTGGAGTTGTCGGCCTTTGTGGCGGAATGGCGCGAGACGATGCGCGCTGCGGAGGCAAGGCGATGAGTGAATTATGGAAGAAGGAATTGCGCGCCCTGCTGCCGATGGTGTGCCTGATTGCGGCTCTACAGGCCGCGTCTTTCGTCTATGCGCTGATGACGGGATTTGTGGATATGACCGAACCCAAGGAGGAATCGGCCGAGATTGGGATTCTGATCTATCGAGGGCTCCTGGCCTTCCTACTGGGGTCAAGTTTGTTGGTCGGCGAGAGCAACGACGGGACTCTGCGGTTCCTGCATGCCCTGCCGATTTCCAGAACCCGGATCTTTTTGGCCAAGATCGCCGCAGGCCTTCTTGTGCTGGAGCTGGATATCGCCCTGGATTTTGCGCTGGGACTCCTGACGACGTTTGCGGGGATGCAATCCACGAGCGAACCGATTTCGTGGGCTGCGGAAGGCGTCTCGTTTTGTATGCAGAGTGTGCTGGCGGTCTATTTACTCTCAATTGCCGCAGTACTTTCCTTCACCCGCCGCTGGTATCCATTGGCGGCGGGCTTTGTCGTTTGGGGGTTTCTCTGGATGCGCATCACTGGAGTGGCATGGACGGGGTTGCTCGATCCGTATGAATTGCTCACCGATGCCGGAGAGGGTGCGGGTTTGCGGTTTCCCTGGCGACATGGCGCAACGGCGTTGGGCGTGAGTGCCCTTTGCCTGAACGTCGCCTGGGGCGCCTTTCAATGGTTGGGAGATCACGCTGAGCATGCGGCTGACCGATTGACGCGCGGGCGATTGTCCGCTGCGGCACGGACAATCGGGGTGGCCCTGCTCCCGTTGGTGTGGATCGGCGCAATAATTTATCTGTTCAAAACTGCCGATTTTCAAACGGCGCGAGGTGGTGAAAAATCCTTCGCCACGAAAGAGACCCGGCGCTTCGACGCCGTTTTCCGCGAGAAAGACAGAGAGCGCGCGACGAAGTTAATCGCGAAGGCCGATGAAATCCACGATCAGGTGACAGCTTACTTACGCGCGGAACCGGTGCCCGGGAGGATTGTGGCCGATCTCGGCAGCAGGGTCCTGGCGCATGCGGCCGGGCAGACCAATTGGACGAAGGTGCGTGTGCCCCTGAATCAGGACGCAAGCGTGGAACAATTGGGCTCGGTGCTCGGGCACGAGACCGTCCACGTTTATATTAGTCAGTTGAGCGCTGGAGCGATGGATCGCAATTTCGACAGCACCCGTTTTTTCCATGAGGGGCTGGCTACGTTTCTCGAGATGAAATTTTTTGCGACCCCGGCGAAGGCAAGGCAGATGCGTCAATTCGCGGCGGCCTCGGTCGCGCGCAAGAATGTGCCGGTCGAATTGTTAATGCGCAATGAGTTGCTGCGGCGGGAGCGCGATGCGAATTTGGCTTATCCACTTGGGATGATGTTTTGTCGTGCTCTGGAAAAGGTACATGGGGAGCAGGCCGCTGGAGATTTGTTGCGCGTGTGGAGTCGGCCCAATTTGTTGGAGACACTTCGCGGCCCTTCGCTATGGCGGGCGGCGATGCAGGCGTGTGGCCAGGACTTTGACCGGGTGATGGCCGAGTACGACGCGGATCTGGACCGGGCGCTCGTGGAGGAGGCGGCTTTTGTGGGGTCGATTCCGCACCTCGAGGCCCGACTGGAGTTGGTCGGCTCAGAAATCATTGTCCATCCACATTACGAAGGCGAAGCGCCGGGCAAACTTGTTTGTATGCTGGAGGGCAACGTTGAACCCGAGATTGTTCTGGCCCAGCCGGATGGGACGATCCATTTGAAACGCAGCCAATATCCGGGCAATAAGCTTCGGTTTGCCCTGGGCTGGGTCATGAAGGAGTTCCCCTGGCCGATCTATGATCTGTGGCGGGAACACGATCTGGAATGATTCCAATGCAAACGATTCTGTGCGAATCAGACCCACCCAACCCGGACATCGTTAACCCACTGGAATAATGCGGCCTCTCATTCAGGGTCTCTACGAAGACCTCATCACCCAACAATTGGCGGCGGAAATCGCGGCGCTCAGCCCACACTCCTTCGTCCCATTTCGCTCCAACATCGGACCGGCGCTGCTGCCCGAATTCCTCACCCGATTTCTGGCCGGACGCCTCCGGCAAACCTTCGGGCAAATCCTCGAGGACAGCGAACACGGCGCTCAAGCGAGCATCGCACTCGCAAATCATCTCCTCTCTCAACTCGGCACCGATCCAGAATCCCTCGCCCATTTACTCTGAGAACGAATCGCCCTGAGCGATGGCGGCGCCGAATTCCTTGAGGAAATTTCCCGCCCAGATGTCGCCCCGGCCCCGCGTCCGAGTGTGCCCCTTTCCACCAGCAGCCTCTTCACCGGCACCCCGGGCCGTCCCCAGTTGGGTCACTCCATCGATGCGGAACTCGCCACGGCTGACCAGTGCGACATGCTGGTTTCCTTCATCAAAACCGGCGGACTCCGGTTACTTCGGCCCGACCTCTTTCGTTGTTGTCTCGCCGAGTTCTCCAGCTACTGGGAAAACCCGGAGTTCGATCTGTTTAACCCCGCCCGCCCCGAGCAGTTCCGGGAAGCGATCCGGAACGAACGGGGCGACGGTTATTCCAACGAAAACCTCCCCGTCGTTTTCACCCTCAGACCTTATGATTATCAGGAGGAGATTCTGGAGAAACTGCGGATCGCCCGAGAGGTCCGCGGCCACCACCGCAATTTGGTCGTGGCTGCCACCGGAACCGGAAAAACCATGGTCGCCGCCTTCGATTATTTG
>CAMCYN010000223.1 GCA_945883955.1 Akkermansia muciniphila | reverse complement strand
TGCGGCATTTTGTGACCCCAGGGTACGGCAACCCTTGGTGTTACGTCTTTAACTGGTGGGGACAAGGGATAGTCGGAGACGGCACCACCCCGCAGCAGCACTGGGATTCTCCCCTAAGTACGGCTCCTTATTCGGGCCGCAAGGGACTGGCTACGGTGTTTAACGGCGAAGGGATGCGGCCCAACGTCGGCACCGAGTTTCTTTATACGCGGCAGTTCCCCGACGAACTCCAGGGCCAGTTCATCTTTGCGTGTGTCATCAATATGAATGGCATGACCACATTCAACGTCAGCGATGATGGCAGCGGGTACAAAGGAGCCCGTAAGAAAAAGAAGGGAGAAGGCGGCAAGGAAGTGCCCGATGATTTGCTCTCGGCTGTGGATAATATGAGTTTTCGGCCCACCGATCCGCAGATCGGCCCGGACGGAGCGCTGTACTTCGGAGACTGGAGCGCGGCCCTCATCGGCCACATGCAGTACTCCCAGCGCGACCCCAACCGGGATCATTCGCACGGGGGACTTTACCGGTTGGTTTATAAGAGAAAACCGCTGTTGAGCCCGGTGACTCAGGCCGGAAAACCCGTTTCCGAGTTGCTCGATCAATTAAAGGAATACGAGACCCGCACCCGTTACCGGGCACGGCGGGAATTGCGGGACCGGCCGACGGAGGAAGTGCTGGCGGCAATCCGGACGTGGGTTGCTCAGATTACGCCCGGGGACGCCGATTCGGACCGGTTGTTACTGGAAGCGTTGTGGGTGCAGCAGGGCCATCACGCCGTGGACCCCGAACTGCTCCAGAAGGTGCTGCGTGCCAAAACAGGCGAGGCGCGTGCGGGTGCCACCCGGGTTCTGGCCGATGAATGGGAGTGGATCCCCAATGCCATGGCGCTGGTGAAGGCTCAGGTAACAGATGAATTTCCGAGAACGCGACTCGAAGCGGTCCGGGCGTTGAGTTTTGTACGCACCCGGGAGTCGGTGGAAACGATCCTGCTCGTTGCCAATCACCCCAGGGATTACTGGATGGATTACACCCTGCAGATGTCCCTGGGAGCGCTCGAAGCCATCTGGAAACCCGAACTGAAGGCCGGTTCCATTGCCACCGACAACGCCAAGGGACTGGAGCTATTGGCTGAAGCCGAGCTGGCGTCGAAACCGAGCGGTGCCGCCGCCCTGGCCGTAAAACGGTTTATCGCCCAGCCCAACATGGCCGAAAAGGACAAGGAAAAGGCCTATGGCGAAATCGCCAAAGCCGGAGGAAATGCTGACAACGGCAAGGCGATCTACCGTCGGATCTGCGTGGCCTGTCATAAAGTCGGGACCGAGGGGATCGAATACGGACCGGACTTGACGGTGCTGGGGGGGCGGATGAAGCGCACCGACATCATCGAATCGATCCTCGAACCCAACGCGAAGATTGATCCGAAGTTCGTGACTACAAACATCGAGACGGTCTCGGGCCAGGCCCTGACGGGGTTTATCGTAGCCGAAACACCCGAAAGCCTCACGCTGACACTGGCCGGGGGCCTCAAGCAGGAGTTCAAAAAGGCGGAACTCAAAAAAAGGGAAAGCCTGAAACAGAGCAGTATGCCCGAGGGACTTGCCAACGGGATGTCCTCCTCGGAATTCCTGGATCTGGTGGAATATCTGGCGGGGCTCGGCGCCAAAAAGAAATAAAGAGTCACAACCGTGCGAAGGCCGCTCCGGAGGACAGCTTCCGGTGCGGCCTTTTTGGTGTCCAAAATCACTGCCCCTCACGCTCTTTGCCCGCCCCGGGGGTTGGGCGTGGTCCGCTTTTTCGTCTTCCCGACCCAACAAACTCCAGGATTGCCCCCTGCCCCTAGGGGAATCTCCGAGGTGGCGCCTCCGTCTTTATCTTGCTAACTTAGAGTCAACTCCTTACGGCCTCCCCTTTCTGTGAAGCACCTTACATCGGAACACCTCAGACTCCACGAAGACGAATCCCGCCAAGCCAACTGGCGTCGATGGGGCCCCTATCTGGCCGAAAGACAGTGGGGCACCGTTCGCGAGGATTACTCCGACAACGGCGATGCCTGGAACAGTTTTCCGCACGCCCACGCTTCTCTGCGCACCTACCGCTGGGGCGAAGACGGGTTGCTTGGGATTTGTGACCGGCAATGCCGTCTGTGTTTTTCCATTTCCCTGTGGAACGGCCAGGATTCCATCCTCAAGGAGCGGCTTTACGGGCTCACCAATCCGCAGGGCAACCACGGTGAAGACGCTAAAGAAGTCTGGTATTACTTGGATTCCACCCCAACTCACTCCTATCTGCGTGGTCTTTACAAATATCCCCAGCGGGCTTTCCCCTATGAGGAACTGGTTCGCGAAAACGCACAGCGCGGGCGCGCAGATCGGGAGTTTGAGCTGCAAGCGACCCACATTTTTCATGCAGACCGCTATTTCGACGTTTTCGTCGAATACGCCAAAGCTTCGCCCGAAGATCTACTGATCCGGATCACGATTGAAAATCGCGGTCCGGACGAGGCGCCCCTGGACTTATTGCCGACCTTATGGTTCCGGAACACCTGGAGCTGGGGAGATGACGTGTATGGGGCCGTGCAAAAAAAGCCGCATTTGATGCAGGTCGGCGAACAGACAGTTCTGGCCGAACACGAAACGCTCGGTCGCTACAACTTTCAGTTCGAAAAAAAGGCGCCTCTGCTCTTTACCGAGAACGAAACCGACACGCAGGCCCTCTACGGTATTCCTATCGCGGGCGGATTCGCAAAGAACGGTATAGCCCGGGCGGTTGTGGAGGGAAAAACCGACGCCGTTCGCTCCGGCTTCGGCACCAAGGTCGCCCCGCACTATAAGCTTCGGATTCCCGGCGGTGGGAAAAAGGTGATCCGGCTTCGGCTGAGTGCCGAGGGCAGTCTTGCCGAGGATGCCCCAGCATTTGAAGGCTTCGACCACCTGATGGATCACCGGCGCGAAGAAGCCGATGCGTTTTATCGGACCCGGATTTCTCCCAATTTAAACACCGACCAAAAGCTGGTGGTGCGTCAGGCCTATGCGGGTCTGCTCTGGTCCAAGCAGTATTATCAACTCGTGGTTCCCGAGTGGCTCAAGGGAGATAAAACCCAGCCTGCACCCGCCGCCGGCCACGCCGGCGTGCGCAATTCGGACTGGGGCCATCTGTACGCCACGGACATCCTGTCCATGCCCGACAAATGGGAATACCCGTGGTTTGCAGCTTGGGATTTGGCTTTCCACATGATCCCAATGGCTCGGGTCGACCCGGCTTTCGCCAAAGCGCAGCTCGAACTCCTATTGCGCGAGTGGTACATGCACCCGAGTGGTCAGATTCCGGCTTACGAATGGAATTTTAATGACGTGAACCCCCCCGTTCACGCCTGGGCCTGCTGGCGCGTATACAAAATCTCCGGCAAACCCGGCGCGCGCGATTCTCTTTTTTTGGAACGCTGTTTCCAAAAACTGCTCGTCAACTTCACCTGGTGGGTCAACCGCAAGGACGTTCAGGGCCGTCATGTGTTTGCCGGCGGGTTCTTGGGCCTGGATAACATCGGGCTCTTTGACCGCTCCAAACCCCTGCCCTGCGGTCACGCTCTGGCGCAGGCGGACGGAACGGCGTGGATGGCGTTTTATTGCGGAGCAATGTTATCGATGGCTATTGAGCTGGCGCTTCAACGGCCGGCTTATGAGGACATAGCGTCGAAATTCTTCGAGCATTTCATCCAGATTATCGATGCGATGAATGACATCGGCGATTCCGGGCTCTGGAATGAAGAGGACGGATTCTATTACGATCAGCTTCTCATTGAGGGCAAAGGGTCGGTGCCGCTGCGCACCCGCTCTCTGGTGGGTGTCATTCCGCTTCTAGCAGTCGAGGTACTCGACCAGGAGCTTATTAACCGGTTGCCGGGCTTTAAGGCGCGAATGGAATGGTTCTTAAAACACCGCCTGGACCTGGGCCGGCATGTTTCTTCTACGGTGAAATATTCCGATGCGGGCGAACAGGTGCTCCGAATGTTAGCCGTGCCATCCAAGGAACAACTGCGGCGCGTGTTGCAGTATGTATTAAATACCGAAGAGTTTCTTTCCCCATGGGGAGTCCGTTCGCTCTCAAGAGTGCATAAGTCGCAGCCCTGCAAGGTGCATCTCAATGGCGAGGAATACTCCATTCAATACGAACCGGGAGAATCCCAGAGCGGGTTGTTTGGCGGCAATTCCAACTGGCGCGGGCCGATCTGGTTCCCGATCAATTATCTGCTGATCGAGGCTTTGGAACGGTACCACCATTTCTATGGGAATGACTTCAAAATGGAGCTGCCTACCGGCTCCGGCAAGTTCGTGAATTTGGAGATGGTTTCACGGGAAATTGCGCTGCGTCTATCGGCTATATTTACATTAAACGAAAAAGGTCATCGTCCCTGCTTTGGTGATAATGCCCGGTATGCAGACGATCCGCACTGGCGGGATTACGTTCTATTTCACGAGTATTTCCACGGTGATTTAGGCTGCGGATTAGGCGCCAATCATCAGACGGGCTGGACGGCACTGATCACGCGTTGTCTCGGAATTGTTGGGAAAATCGTCGAGGAATAGAACCGTTGGTGGTGCACCGCCGGTGTTCGTTTCAGGAACCGGCGGCTTACCTGTTATTTTCCTTTTAATAACAATTCCCGCCTTTTTTCTTGCCGTTTTAAACCGCGCTTCGGCTATAGAAGCAAAAAGCCGCCCGGAGCTTCCCCCGGACGGCTTTTTTTATACCCTACCGAAGCAGGATTTACTTCTTCTTGGGCGCTACCTTTTTAGCGGAAGGAGCTACTTTGGCAGCAACCTTGGCTACTGGCTTAGTGGCCACTTTCGCTACGGGTTTAACCGTAGGCTTGGCTGCTGCTTTCACAGCCTTCTTGGCTGGAGCGGCTGCGGCACGCTTTTCCTCGATGGCAGCCTGTGCGGCGGCCAAACGGGCTACAGGCACGCGGAACGGCGAACAGCTCACGTAGTTGAGGCCCACACGGTGGAAGAACTTCACGGAATCGGGATCTCCGCCGTGTTCTCCGCAGATGCCCAACTTGATGTTCGGACGTGTGGCGCGACCCTTCTCGATGGCAATCTTCACCAACTGCCCCACCCCATCCTGATCCAGGCTGGCGAAGGGGTTCTTGGAGAACACTTCGTTTTCGAGGTAAGGATTGAGGAAGTTGCCCATGTCGTCCCGGCTGATGCCTAAGGCGGTCTGGGTCAGATCGTTGGTTCCGAAGCTGAAGAACTCGGCTGTCGTGGCGATTTCGTCCGCTGTGAGAGCGCCGCGAGGCACTTCGATCATGGTCCCAACGCTGTAGCTGAGCTTGACCTTCTTTTCCTTCTGAACTTCGGCCGCAACGCGGTGCACGATTTCCACCTGGAGATCCAGCTCACGCTTGAATCCAACCAGAGGAATCATCACCTCGGGCTTCACCTTGATTCCTTTCTTCTGCACGTCGGCAGCGGCTTCAAAGATGGCGCGAGCCTGAGTTTCGGTGATCTCAGGATACGCAATCCCGAGGCGGCATCCGCGGTGACCCAGCATGGGGTTAAATTCATGCAGGGATTCCACCCGGGCGGCCACTTTTTCCACCGATACGCCAAGTTTCCTGGCGAGGTCGGCCTGGGCAGCGTGGTCGTGCGGCACGAACTCATGCA
>CAMCYN010000222.1 GCA_945883955.1 Akkermansia muciniphila | reverse complement strand
TTATACTGGCGAAACGAGGGTCAGCGCGGGGCGGCTCGAACTCGGAGTCGGAGCGCTGCCCGGTTCCGGAACCATCACGTTGGAGGTGGGGGCACAGCTGGTGTTCCATCTTGAATCGGATCTCACACTTAGGAACACGATCCTCGGAGGTGGGGTGGTCTTGAGCTTAAACTCTCCTTATCGCGTCTTTTGGAATGGAGGAGGATCCACCGAACCCACCGGAGCTGGAAGCGTTCATTTGGCGCGGGGTGAGGCGACGGATTTTCGGAGTTCCATGATTTCGGGAGATGGAGTGCTCGGAGTGTTTGGTGGAACGCTGCGCGTGAGCGAGACGCAGGTGGTGCGCAATCCGACGGCGATCCGGGAGTCCGCGAGCTTTGCAATTATGGCGGGAGGAACACTGACCTTGAGCGGGAATGTTTCCGGAGATGGGACGTTGAGGAAGGAGTCGACCGGCACGCTCGCACTTTCAGGAAGTAACAGTTACTCGGGCGGAACCGAGGTCATGGGCGGTATCTTGGAAGTGCAAACCGCCACGGGGTTGGGAACGGCCGGGGTCCGGATCGGCGCTGCGGGTCAGTTGGTGCTGAATTCCGGAAGCCTGGCCAATATGACTGTTTCCAACTCGGTTTCGGGGCCAGGGGAACTCCTGAAGACTGGGGCAGGAACCGTGACTCTGACCGGAGTGAACGACCAGGAACTTGGAACGCGGCTAAAGGACGGAATTCTTTCGGTAAATAATGGAATGTCGCTTGGGCGGCAGGTGACCCTCGATGGTGGGGCGCTACTTTTGAGCGGTAGCATGACGGTGTCCCAGCCTGTGACGCTGGCGAGTGCTGGTCGGATCGCGGTAGAGGGAAATGTCGTATTGAACGGGACGCTGAGTGGGCCGGGGGATTTGACGAAGAGCGGCATGGGCAGCCTGACCCTAAGTGGAAGCGGCAGTTTACAGGGGCGAACGGTGGTTCAACAGGGAACGTTGACACTCACCAATGCACAGACGCTGTCACGCGTCACAACGCTGGTCGTTGGAAATGCCGGAGCGGACCAAGGCTCGACGACTCTGGATGTCAGTGCAATCGCTGGTGGACTTCAGTTGGCCGATGGGCAGACGCTTAAAGGGCGTGGGGTGTTGGTTGGAAACGTGGGGTTGACTGGTGCGACGCTGGCACCTGGCAACTCGATTGATGTGCAGCGTTTGCAGGGGAATCTGACCCTTACGAACAGCGTTTATCAGGTGGAATACACCACACTCGGGGGTGGGAAGAGTGACCGGTTTGAAGTGAGTGCGGGCGGCGGGTCGCCTGGAACCGTCACCTTGAACGGAGCCACTGTAGTGCCTACGGCGCAGAGTGCGCTGACCGACTTTGCACAACACAGGTTTACGATACTGAAGGCTGAAGGCGGCGTGGATGGGCGGTTTGCCGGGATTTCGCAAACGGCGCTTGTGCGTTCGAGGCTCATATACGGGGACGAAACGCCGTTGCCCGCCGGAGCGGTGGAGCCGCAAGTGCTGGCGATTGATATGGTGGTGCAGCGGATTTCTGCTGAGAGCGTGGGCGGATATGGCAGTTTGCTGGAAGTAGGGCGTGGGGTGGATTTGTTGCTGGGAACGACCCAACCGGAGTTCAGCGCGTTGTTGACGCAAATGGATGCGCTGCAGACGGTGGAAGAGGTTCGCGCGGTACTCGAACAGTTGAATCCGATGGTTTATGCCGAGTTTTTCCGGTTAAGCGTGTTGCGGATGCAGGATGTCCAGAAGCCGATTTCGGACCGGTTAAATATAGTGGGTGGTGCGAGTGTGTCTGGAGGAGGGCTCGAAGTGCTTTCTGCTGCCGCAGGAGGGGGTGAGGAATGGGCGGCGTGGACGACGGCGTTTGGGAGTGGAAGTGATGTGGAAGCGGACCGTTCTCGTGGGTTTAGTGGGTATTCGAGGAGTGAAAGCGGGAATGTTTCGGGTCTGGAACGGCGGTTTGGACGGCTGACGCTGGGGATTATTGGAGCTGCGGCGAGTGGTGGAGCACAGATTGCGTTGCCCAATTCGAAGGTGAGTTCGGATAGCTGGCATGTGGGCGGGTATGCGTCCATGCCGCTGACAAGGCGGCTGTTTGCAGATGCTTCGGCGTTTTACGGCGAAACTTCCAGCGTGATCAATCGGACACAACAATTGCCAACAGGGGTGCTTACGAGTCGCTCGAAAGTGTTCGGAAGCGAATGGATGGTGCAGGCTGGCTTCGGGATGCAAATGGCGGCGCCGGGCAGTTCCTGGAGTTTGGTGCCGACAGTGAGGGTGGCTTACGCCGGGTCGCATCAGGGGGCGGCCAGGGAGGAAGGAGCCGGTGCGTTTGGAATACAGACGGACGCTCAATCGAGTGGGACTTTCCTGTTAAAGTCGGGATTGGAAGGCGCTAAGGAATGGCGGATGGGCGGTGTCCCGTTGCGGGCATCGGGGAATCTGGAATGGACGCATGACTTCGATATTGATCCGCGCCGGATGGGACTCCGGTGGCAAGGCGAGTCGGCCTCGCGCTGGACGCTGAGCAGTGCCCGTGGGCAGGCGGACACGGTGAAGCTTGGGGCGGCGCTTGAGATCGGGCTGTCTGACAGGAAAACGCTGCGGATTTACGGGAGCCACGAATTCCGTAAGAGTGGTGCGACAACCCACATGGGAGTGAGTGTGAATATCGGCTTCTAGGACAGATGTTTCAAAGGCCGGTTAGCCTATCCGCTGCAGAGACCCGGCCTGTCTTGGCATGGTAACGTAACCGCGCGCCTGGACGAAATAACCTGAGCCCGGGAGCGCGGAGCTCCAGTTCCGCAACTTGCTGCCAACACCGGGAAAGTTGGAGCGGGGCGTGGGCTTCGCGCTCCCAGAGGAGTCCCTCTCTCGGGATTGGCTTTTAATGCGCCTCCGCCGGGGTCAGTTCGAGGACTTGGCGCATACTTTGGAGGAGTTGTTCGCGGCTAAACGGCTTAAGAAGGAAGGTGTCGGGCCCTCCTTCTTGTTGCAAGGGAACGGTTCCGGCAAACCCCGAGATCAGGATAACTTTGAGATGCGGGTTTTTGGCTTTGAGGATCCGGGTTAGCCCCAGACCATCAATTCCGGGCATAAACCGGTCGGTAATAAGAAGATCAAATTCGCCGGTTTCAAATGCCGTGAGGGCCTCGCGCGCATTGGACGCTTTAGTGACGCTGGAGGCGATGCCGGCGAGCAGATCGGTCGTGATGACTAGAATCAGCGGCTCGTCATCGACCAGGAGCACCCGGCAGTTCATCGGGGTTTCCATCGGGTTTGGGGAGTTTGGAGGAGTCTGGCGATTCGGGTGCATCAGAAGAAAGCGGCTTTGGAAGCTGAATCGCTTTTCCGAGGAAGTGGGGTTGGGTCTTGAGGAGGTAGACGTCCATCCACGCTAAAACCCGCGAGCCCCATTCCCGGATCCGGGTTTTGTACGAACGCCTCCAGGGCAATGGGACGGAGGGGATCCCCAGGGCTTCGATGCCTTCGGCCTCGGCCAGAAACAGGGCCCGAGCGATGTGGAAATCGTCGGTGATAATCACTGGGTGTTCGATTTCGAAAACCCGGCGGGCACGGGCGACGGAGTCGAGGGTACGAAATCCCGCGTAATCGAGGGTGAGGGCCGTCGGGGGGACGCCCCTTTGCAGTAAGGCGTCGCGCATGGCGAAGGGTTCGTTGTAGTCGGCGCGGCGGTTGTCGCCGCTCACAACGAGGTGGTAAAGCGCTCCGGAATGATAAAGGGCCGCAGCCGTGTTCATGCGGCCTTCAAAGAAAGGATTCAGCGCCTGTCCCCGGCCGGTGCGTGGTGAGGTGCCGAGAACAACACCCACCGAGCCAGGCGGGAGTGTCGCATGGGGCTTGACGATATAACGTTCCCCTCGCCAGAGGACCCAGCCGTTAATGAAAGCGACTGAGAGGACTGCGGACAGAAAGAGGGCCGTCAGAGTGAAGAAACTCCATTTGAGAATCCGGAGAATACTTTTCATAACCTCTGGCCTAACTAAGCCGTGGTGGGTTGCCGGACTACTCCTGTTCCTCGTCAGCGGAACGGACTCGGTAAGTGGAGGCAAAAGCCGTCCGGAACGTCGAAAAACTGCCTCCTTCAATAGCGGCCCGGACCTGGCTCATCAGATTGAGATAAAAGTGCAGGTTATGCAGCGACATCAGGCGGAGCCCCAGGATTTCCTCCGCCTTAAGCAGATGCCGGATATACCCCCGGCTGAAGTCGCGGCAGGCCACACACGTGCAGCCTTCTTCGATGGGGCCTTTGGCTTTGGCGTGACAGGCGTTTCGCAGATTGAGCGGCCCGTGTTTGGTGAAGGCGGTGCCGTTTCGGGCGACCCGGGTCGGCAGCACGCAGTCGAACATATCGATGCCGCGAGCGATCATCTCAATCATCTGGGGCGGGGTGCCCAGACCCATGGCATAACGGGCTTTGTTTTCGGGCAGGTAAGGGACGCTGTTGTCGACGGCGGCCATCATTTCCAATTCGGGTTCGCCGACGGAGACGCCGCCGACGGCATAACCGTCAAAATCCATGGCCACGAGAGCCTCGGCACTTTGCCGACGGAGTTCGGGGAAGGTGGCGCCCTGAATGATCCCGAATTTGGCGCCTGGAGTAGGGACTTCCTTACAGCGCGCGGCCCAGAGAAGGGTGCGTTCCAGACTACGGGCCGCATAATCGTATTCGCAGGGGTACGGGGGGCATTCGTCAAAGAGCATGGCGATATCCGATCCGAGCGTAGCCTGGATTTCCATGGCCTCACGGGGCCCGATAAAGCAGGGAGCGCCGTCGATATGGCTCTGGAAATGAACGCCTTCGTCGGTGATTTTGCGGAGTTTGGCCAGGGAGAAGACCTGATAGCCGCCGGAATCAGTGAGGATAGGGGAGTTCCAGGTGCTGAACTGGTGGAGGCCGCCGAATTCCCGAATGATATCCAGCCCCGGCCGGAGAAAGAGGTGATAGGTGTTGCCGAGGATGATTTGAGCGCCCAGCTCATGGAGTTCTGCGGGCGAGACGGACTTGACCGTGCCCTGGGTGCCGACGGGCATAAAAATGGGCGTCTGGATCACCCCGTGATTGGTGGTGAGGCGACCTCGGCGGGCTTTGGAAAACGGATCAACTTGGAGGAGCTCAAACATGGCGCAGAAAAGGGGAGCATGGCCAAAAGCGAGTCGGGCGCAAGACGCAGACCGGGAGGGAGTGCGTCTGGAGGAGGGTTTTTCGCGGAGTCGGGAAGGGGGAGTACGGGCCGAAAATGTTCACGAACCTAGACGTGCCGCTTTAATTGAGACAAACCTAGAGAGCGTGAGCTATATAGCCCTACTTCGCCTTCGGACAAGGGTGCCCGCAAAGGACCAGATGCGTGTTTTGGAGAGGTTCTGTTGAGGGAAGTTCTCGCAAGGCCGACAGGAACACTTCATCGACTAAATACCCTATCAACCCACCCTTTTTATGACGGAGTCGGAGTCCGATTGTAACGAGCCGCCGCACTTGGCAACCCCCGCCTGGCGGACTACCATTGAGCCGCAATTCTTTAGCCATGCGTCGCGGCCGCTGGCCATACAACATTTAGAAACGATCAACAAAGAACTCCTCACTCTGAATGCGCAGTTGGAAGCCAGCAACGTGCAGCTCGCCCGCGCTAATGACGACCTC